>JAGROX010000107.1:0-3270 GCA_020440025.1 Verrucomicrobiia bacterium | reverse complement strand
AATCCATTATGCAGGTAGCCAACGTCAATACACCGGTGACGGTCACAGGCCGTCACGTCTCGATCACCGATTCCATGCGCGAATATGCCCTGAAAAAAGTTCAGGGAATTCATCTGGATTATCCGAAAATCATTGAGGCCAAGGTCCTTCTCGACGTCAACAAGAACTACCAGCAGTTTGCCGAGATCGTTCTCTACTGTGCCGATCACATCACCATCGAAGCCGACACGACGTCTGAGGATCTCTACGCTTCGATCGATCAGACAATCAGCAAGATCACCCGACGGATGCGTAAGTACAAGACGCGCATGCTGAAGTCCCATCGCCCGAAGAGGAATCCCTTCAAGGAGATCCCGGAAGAAGTCTATGCGGCAGAGCAGGACGAAGAGGTGGAAGAGCCAGAACCGCTCATCATCCATCAGGAAGCCTATCGCATTCGGGAACTGTTTACAGACGAAGCGATCGAGGACATGGAAGCGACCGAGAAGCCTTTCCTCGTGTTCGACAACGCCAAGACCAAGCGAACCTGCGTGATCTTCCGTCGCAAGGATGGCGATTACGGACTAATTGATGTCGACTCGGCCGTGCATGTGCCCGCTGCGTCATCCAACGGTGGCTGATTTCTTTTATCTCTGGCTCAGCTCCGATCTCCCGCCTCCACGCGGGAGACGGAGGTGTCAGCCCAATCACCTCGCGCAAGTGTCTGGCGACGTGAAGGAAACGTAACTCCCCCCCTACATTCCGTGCCTCAGCCACGCCAGACTTCCTCCCAACGCCCTTCGGTCACCGTGGGCGAATTTTACGAGCGCCACTCGGAGGAGTTGCGTCTCCGATTGGTGGGCAGCCGAATCGGGTTTGATCGCAGGATTTCGGAACCGACGATCAATCGTCCCGGCTTGGCGCTTTCCGGCTTCTATACCTACTTCGCACTTCATCGTATCCAGGTGATCGGGAAAGCGGAGCGTTCCTACCTGAAGCATCTCAGTGAGGAGAACATGGAGAAACGCTTCGAAGAACTGTGTCGGCGACAGATCCCCTGCATTGTCGTCAGTCGAGGCGAAACGTTGCCTGATGGACTGGTGGAGAAGGCCAACGGACTCGGTCTCTCGATTTTCCAGACATCGATGGTGACCATGAATTTCATCAATGCCGCCACCGTTCGGCTGGAATGGGAGTTTGCCCCGACATCCACTGAACATGGATGCATGATCGACGTGATGGGCATCGGCATTCTCATCCGAGGGAGCAGCGGTTCCGGTAAGAGCGAAACGGTGCTGGCCCTCCTCCGGCGCGGAGGCAGTCTGGTATCCGACGACATGGTTCGGCTGCGGAACATTGAGGGCCGCGAGATCATCGCCACCGCGCCCGATTTGGGACGGACTCACATGGAGGTCCGTGGCCTTGGCATCATCAATGTGGCAGCCCTTTTCGGAATTGGCACTTTTCGAACCGAAAAGCGGCTCGATCTGATTGTGACCCTGAAACCGGTGGAGGACCTGCAAGAGGTGGATCGCATCGGCCTTGATCGAAAAACCTACACCCTTCTCGGGCTAAGAGTTCCTCATGTGGAGCTTCCCGTGGCCCCCGGTCGAGACATGGCCCAACTGATCGAGGTGGCAGCTCTTGATCAAAAGCTGAAGGCGCTTGGCCACGATTCTGCCATTGAATTTAACAAGAAACTCTTGAAAAAGATGCGCGACCGGCGAAGATCGGTCGTCTGATCCGCCTTTGGTAACTGATAATCAGCGTCCCTGAAATAAGAGAGAGCCCGGAGATCCGATTCAGCCCGATCAGCTTTGGAAAAGGAATTCACCATTCGAAACCCAGAAGGACTTCACGCCAGACCGGCCGCGAAGTTCGTGAAGCTATCGAATCGCTTCGAGAGTGAGATCTGGGTGCGCCGGGACGATGAGGAAGTGAACGGAAAGAGCATCATGGGCTTGATGATGCTGGCAGCCGAGCAAGGTGCCGTGATTCTGGTTTCTGCCGAGGGCTCCGATGCCGAGGACGCGCTCGAGAAGATTGGCGAATTGATCGAAAGCGGGTTTACAGCAGAGCTTTGACGTCGAGGTTGGTAGTAGGTATCCCCCGCTACCTGCTGTTCTTTTTCATCTGAAGTATGGCGTCCAGCGCGAACACCACAGAAATCCGTATCAAGGGGATCGGCGTCTCACCAGGCATCGCCATTGCCCCGGTGCAGATGATCGGGTCGCGGTTCGAGGAGCCCGAGTCTCACCCCATCGTTGCCGACGGTGCGACCGCAGAGAAACTGCGCCTCCAGGCGGCGATCACCACGACAAGAGTTCAAATCTCCGCGTTGCGTGAGCAGATCGACGAGACGGTCGGCTCGGACCACGCAGGAATTTTCGATGCCCACCTGTTGGTTCTCGATGACGCCACGGTGCTGGAGGAGGTGGTGAGAACGATCGATTCCCGTCAGATCAACGCGGAAAGCGCGTACTACACCGTCATCAATCGCTACTTGGAGTCGCTGCGCAAAATCGCAGACCCCTACCTGCGTGAGCGAGCCATCGATATTGAAGATGTGGCCCGACGGGTGCTTCGAAACCTACGCTGGCCATCGGGTGGCGGCATGGAGGGCATCCGGGCATTGGATCTGTCCAATGCCTGCGTGCTGGTGACTCACGAGTTGACGCCCTCCGACACCGTGGGATTGGATCGTGAACGAGTCTTGGGCTTTGCCACCGAAGCCGGGAGCGCCACCTCCCACACAGCAATCATGGCGAGGTCCTTGAATATCCCGGCAGTGGTGGCGGTGCGTGACCTGCTGGACCGGGTCCACCCCGGCGCACCCGCATTGATCGACGGCTACCATGGGCTGGTCATCCTCTATCCAAATGAGGAAACGCTGGAGGAATATCGGGCGCTAAAGAAACGCGAGGGCCAACTCCTCAAAAAACTCAGGAAACTCCGGGACGCCGAGACCGCGACCGCCGATGGGCGACGCATCACCCTTTCGGCCAACATCGAGTTCATCGAGGAACTCCCCATGGTCAAAGCCCAGGGCGCGGAGGGAGTGGGACTTTACCGAACAGAGTTTTTCTACCTGAACGAGTCCGAACTGCGAAGCGAAGACAAACAGGCGGAAAACTACACGCTCGCAGCCGAATCGCTGAAACCGCATGGGGTCATCATTCGCACCTTGGACGTGGGTGGCGACAAGCTCTTTCCCGAGCATTTTGATGAGCCGGAACCCAATCCATTTTTGGGCTGGAGAGGCATTAGGGTGTCCTTGGCCCGCCCCGAAGT
>JAGROX010000443.1 GCA_020440025.1 Verrucomicrobiia bacterium | reverse complement strand
AAACGATTCCGACCAAAATGATCAGACTCTGAATGAAGTCGGTGCCGATGACCGCGTAAAGTCCGCCAAACAGGGTGTAGAGCACGCAGACGAGGAGGATCAGGCTCATGCCCTGAAGGTAGGGAATGCCTGCGAGCGCTTCGAGCAGATCGCCGCCCGCGATCGCCATGCTCACCAGCCAGGAGAGCGAGTAGAGCATGGTGATGATCAGGAACAGCGACCAGCCGAATCGACCGAAGCGAAGCCGGAAGAAGTCGCCCGCGGTGACGCCGGCGGGAAGGAGCGTGCGAATTCGGCCCGCGAAAAGCGCGAAAAGCATGAGCCCAAAACTGGCAGTCGAGTAGGCGAGCATGCCCCAGATGCCCAGAGTCAGCGCAAAGACCGGGGCCAGCATCGTCGTGTTCGAAGTCACCCAGGTCGCCATTGCCGTGGCCGATCCCAGAGAAAGTCCGACGTTTCGACCCGCGAGCATGAAGCCCTCGGAATTTTTCGCCTTTCGTCCCCAGTAGAGACCGAGCGCAATCCAGAGGAGCCCCAGCAGAATGACGACGACCCAACCGGTCGTCGTTGAAATGGAAGCCGTGTCGCCGGTCATCCCTCGTTCCTCGAGTTGCGGTTTCTGGCCCAGCCGATCACGATGGTTCCCATCGTGCTGAGAACCACGAAGGAGCCCAGACCAAGGAGGATCGCCAGTTGATTGCGGGGGAAGAACTCCACCACGATTGCCACCGGGTCGGACCAATGCTGTGAATCTGCCTGACCGATTCGAAAGTAGTGCGTTCCTTCGGCGAGTCCGCTCATAACCGATGCCGTGTCCGTTCCCGAATAGCGAACGACCGGGTCGTCGAAGGATTCGAGACTCGACTGTTCAAGAACGAGCGTTTCCCCGTCGGGGTTTTCCCATTGAAGGGTGACGGTTCCGTTGTCCGATGGCGCTTCTTCCAGCGCTACGCGATTGGTGAAGTCGATCCCATCAGTGCCCCAGCAAGGCCCGCCAAAAATCAAGGCGAGGGCGAGAATGGAAAGATGAGGGTGACGTAAAAAAATTGGACCAAAGTCGTTCCGGATGCCAGTTCAGGGCGACCGATCACCCAATCACAACCTTCCCAAGGTGCAAGCAAATTGGCCTTTTTGATCCTTTTAGGATTGGCGTTAGGGGTGACTTACTGAGTGATTTTCAAAGCATTGGGGGTGAATTGATCAGCTGCGTTTTCCTCTTTCTTACGGGGAGAAACCTTTAACCCGAGAGCTGACGACTGTGATTTCACAAGTTCGTCGCTCGAGTCCGGATCCCATCGAATTCTGCCATTGCCTGCCAGCCGAGGCGTTGCCGTCAGGGTTGATTGAGGTAGGGAAATCGAATCCAGAATTCGGCTCCGCCCTCGGGATGATTCCGGGCATCTGCCTCGCCCTGATGCGCTTTGAGAACGGCGCGAACAAGGCTGAGTCCGAGACCGATGCCGGGCGTTTCCGCTGAGGCGGCCGTTCCTCGCATGAAGCGTCTCCAGATCCGTTGAAGGTCTTCCTCTTTCAATCCCGGACCGGTGTCGCGAACCCGGATCTCGGCCATGTCCTGATGGAAGGTCAGGGAGAGATCGACCCGTCCTCCTGGGGGCGTGTAGGCGAAGGCATTGTCGAGCAGATTGCACAGGGCCTGCTGGAGCCGCTGACGATCAATCGACGCGAGATGATCTTGGCTGGGTAGATGGAGCTGAAAATCGAGGGAATCTTCTTCGGCTGAGGCGGAATAGAGTTCAAAGGTGGTTCGAACCAGGTCCGAAACGGAGAGGGTTTGGCGCTGGAGTTTCATCACGCCCGAGTCGCCTGCGCGAATGCTGAGGATCCGCTGAATCAGTTCGGTGGCGCGCTCGATTTCCTCGATGGCGTGGACGGCGTGATTTTTCCCACTGGCGGCATCGGGCGCTTTGAGGATGCGCTCGATGTTTCCCCGGATTCTTGCCAGTGGCGTGCGCAACTCATGGGCGAGTTGATCATTGGCGGCCTCGAGTTCTTCGGTGAGGGTTTGAACCCGATCGAGGCTGGCATTGAAAGAAGAGGAGAATTGCTGGAGCTCGGGAATGGCGTCTGATGTTTCCAGTCTTTGCAGCAGGGAGCCCTCTCGAGCGAGGTCCTCGGCACTCTTCATGAAGGCATGGACAGGGCGCAGAACTCTGGCGGCAAACCACAAGATGGGCCCGATGGAGAGAAGGGCGGTGATCAGCATGGCGAACAAGATGAGACGATGAACTCCATCAATCGCGGCGAGATCACTTTGATTGGTACGTCCAAACCAGATCTGAGCGCCGTCCGGAAGCTGGCGGCGACCAACGGTGAGTTTGACGCCGCCGGAAAGTCGGGTTCGAATCCAATCAATCTTGGTTTCTTGGTTTGGCCAAGTGAGATCAAGATCAGGCCATTGAATCTCGGGTTGCTCGGGGATGAGGACATCGATGCGGATTTCTCCCGTGGGATCGATGAGGCGCAGGATTTGATTGTGTTCATCGTGACCTCCGGCAAAAAACAGGCGGCTCACGGCGTCGACCCCGCCTTGGGTGTAGAGTTCTCCGTATTCGCCAAGGTCGTCGAGGATGACCGCGCGACCGACGTCGTCGAAAGACCGGCGCAAGGTCCAGGTGGTGAGGAACCACATCATCGCCATGGCAACTGTGACGACGCCGAGAGTCATCCCGGAGAGTTTCCAGAGAGACGAGGTGGAAAAAGACCTAATCATGGCGGCGGAAAACGTGACCTCGTCCGCGCAGCGTCTCGAAATGGGAGGGGGCACCGGGTTGATCCAGTTTCTTTCGGAGGCGGCAGAGAGTGGAGTTCACCACGTTGGTACCGGGATCGAATTGAATGTCCCACACTCGATCGAGAAGAAATGAATTGGTCAGGACTTCGTTTTCGTGATCGAGAAAGAACCGGAGCAGGGACCACTCTCGCGGTTGCAGGGCGACGGCCTCTCCATCGATGACGACTTCTCGGAGCAGCGGTTCGAGTCGCCACCCTCGCGGCAGGGCCGGTCCAGAGTCGTGAACCTGGGAGTAGCGACGAGAGAGGGCGAGGAGACGAGCCATGAGTTCGTCCATGGAGAAAGGCTTGGTGAGGTAGTCGTCGCCACCCAGTGAAAGGCCTCGAATGCGGTCACTAACGTCGCTTTTCGCGGTCAGGAAGATGACTGGCGTGTCGATTTTTTCTTCACGCATGGCCTTTACGATTTCAAAGCCGCTGAGCTCAGGGAGGGTGACGTCGAGGACGGCCACCTCCCAATTACCACGTAAGGCCGCCTCCAGTCCGCTGGTTCCGGTGATTTCCAGTTGGGCCTCATGGCCGGCGTTGGACAACTCGTCCAGCACTTGGCGGCCGAGTTCGGTATCATCCTCCACGATCAACACCTTCATAAGAGTCAGGCAGATTGGCGAATGATGGGATCAAAGGCAATGAGCTTTTCATTACCAAACGATAACGTGCCGTGAAGTCCCGCCTCTGGCATGGTTCCGCCAGATGAAATCTACCCTGTTTCTCGCTGCGCTTCTCGCGTTCCTTGCCTTGGCTTCTCCTGCCCGTTCTCAGGGGATCGCCTATGGGAGTATCACCAACTTCGATACCGTCAACGATACCGAGCATGAGTG
>JAGROX010000106.1:536-28487 GCA_020440025.1 Verrucomicrobiia bacterium | reverse complement strand
ATCTACGATACGCTGACCCAGTCCGAGTTTCTCAAGGATTTCCGTGAAGTCTCCGCCAAACACACCCGCGGCTGCGTGGTGCTGGAGCGCCCCGATCTGGTGAAACAGCTCGCGGAAAAGCACGGAGCCAAAGACACCACTCTGCGGCAAACCGCGATGGCCGAGATCGAATCGATGACGCCACGCAACAGCCAATGGCTACCCAACGGCGATGAGATTCCAGAAAAGCATCCCGTCTATCGCTGGGCCAAACGCATCTGGTTCAATGATTTCGGAGTCTACCAGGAACTCGATGCCTCCGCTGTCCCGCGTGCCGAAGCCGCGAAACCCGCCTCCGTGGCCTGATTGAAAACTGAACGCTGAAAACTTACTTTTCCCTGTGAAGATCCTCTATTGCCGCTGCGCATTCGCCCAAGTCGTTCCTCAAGAGACCAAAGACGCCGTGCTGGAAAAACTCTGTGAATCCGGCGCCAGTTTCGAGACCGTCTCGGACCTCTGCGAGATGGCCGCGCGCAAAGATGATCGACTCAAGGAATTGCTCGGTGACGGCGAGACTCCGGTGAAGATCGCCGCCTGCTATCCGCGCGCGGTGAAGTGGCTTTTTCACAATGCCGGTGTCCCTTTTCCCCAGGAAGAAGGCAAGGTCGAAGTCCTCAACATGCGCGACCAAAGCGCGGAAGACATCGTCAATGAACTGACCGGAAACTAGCCCCCCATTTTTTCGATGAAAAACGAAACCCACCCCATTCAAGTCATCCTCTACGAAGGAGATGGCGCCCAGCCGCTCGCCGCCAGTGAACGTTTTGCGGTGTTTTCCCAATTGCTCGACAAGGGTTATGCGGTGATGCGGGTGACCGCAGAAAAAGCGCGCCTCGAATCCCCCGGTGTCGGAATTCCCCTGGTCGTCATCGGCAACTTCGGAGGCACCGCGCCAGCCTTGGAAGATGCCGCGGGACAGATCGAGATCACCACTCACGATATCGGCGGGCTGGCTCCCGACGCGGTGTTGGACCTGATTGAACAGGGTAGAGTCGCCGACCAAAGAGGGTTGAATCAGCCCGGTGTCAGCGGCATGTGGAAACCGTGGTTTCCGGTGATCGACTATGATCGATGCACCAACTGCATGCAGTGCCTGAGCTTTTGCCTGTTCGATGTCTACAGCGTCGATGACAATCAGAAAATCCAGGTCAAGAATCAGGACAACTGCAAAACGAACTGCCCCGCCTGCTCCCGAGTCTGTCCCGAGGTGGCGATCATGTTTCCCAAATACGCCGCCGGCCCCATCAATGGCGATGTGGTCAATCAGGTCGATCTGGAGCGGGAAAAAATGAAAGTCGACATCAGTTCTCTGCTCGGCGGCGACATTTACTCCCGTCTCCGAGATCGCAGCGAGGCAGCCAAGTCGCGTTTCTCAAAAGAACGCAGCCCCGACAAGGCCCTCGATGAGAGGAAACGCTGCCTGACCAAGCTGCAGCAAAGCGGCATTATACCGGCCGAAGTGTTGGCCGAGCTGGATTTGGCGTCACTCCCCTCACCCGAGGAGATTCAGCGGCGGGCCGCCGAGGCAGCTGCCAAGGCGCAGGCTGCACGAGAAGCCGCCGGCACTGCCTGAATTCCCCGACTCAAACGTCCATCCCCTGATGAAACTCTCAAAGCTCCCTCAATTCTCACTCCTCGCGGCCTTCGCCATCGCTGGAGTGCTCACCGGCGCCGAGCCTGCTCCCAATCCGAAGAAGCCGCCAATCGCGGTGAAGAAAGTCGAATCGGAACCAACGAGCAATGACATTCATCTGGTGTTTGAGTTCATCGAAGTGAACCACGAGCAATTCAGCGACTGGGTATTCGAGAATCCGCTGAAAGCCGACGCCGGAGAATTGCGAAAAGAGGTTCAGGCTTGGACCAAAAAGAAAGAAGCTCTGATTTTCGAGACCGTGATCGTTCATGCCCGCAGCGGCCAACGGGCCAAGGTGGAATCGATCAAGGAAGTCATCTACCCGACCGAATTTGATCCTGCTGAAGTGTCAACCGAGTTGGAACTCAGTGACGGCTCCAAGGGACTAGTCACTCCTCCTATTCCCACTGCCTTTGAGACACGAAATACCGGACTGTCGGTCGAAGTTGACCCCGTGATTTCAGCGGACGGCAAATTCATCGATCTCAACATGGCACCCGAGATCGTGAAGCTGCTGGAGATTTACCCGTGGGAAACGGAAGCCACGGGAGCGAAAGGGAGTTTCCCGACGCCGGTTTTCTACACCGTGAAAGCGACCACCCAAGTCACGATGAAGAATGGCTCCTACTGTCTGATTGGCACGGTGCGACTTCCGGAAGCCGTCGGAAAAAATCAGGAAGATCCCATCGTGTTGATGTTTGCCAGAGCCGAAGCCGACTAAGCCTCGCTCACTCGACTCCATGACCATTCGACTGCTCTCAGCGGCCTGTCTCTTTGGCTTCGCCGCCTCCGGGATCGCCCAACAGGCGGAGCCTGCAGTCGGCCCAGTGATCACACGCGGTAAATTAGGTCCGTGGGGTCAGCTGGAGACTTGGGAGATCTGGCTGGAACCGCCGACTAGTCAGGTTTTGGCCTCCGGATTTCTCAAGGAACCCGCGGTATGGAATCTGCCGCCCATGCCTCTGAGCGAGGCGGCAGCGTTTCTTGATCAATGTGGATTCACGCAGGAGGAGATTCGTGCCCTCCTCGACCCTGAGCGTTGTCTTGAGAGCGAACAAGGGCTGACGATTCAACCGCCGAATGACCTGATCGATTCGATGCCGACGGAAGTGAGGGCACGGCTGAATCAGAATCTGGCGAACTGGCCCGGCAATCGATTCATGAGCAAGCCTTTCGTCCTCAGCCGAGAGACGATCGAGTCGCTCGCGGCCACGGGACACCATGGAGTTCCCGAAGAGGTCATCTCAAGAGCCAACCATCTGATCTATCAACGAAACGGCCTGAATGTGTTCTCGGATTTACCCCAGATCATCAGGGACTTACCTGCGGTCGAGACTCAAATTGACTTCACTCAAGTCCTGCTGCGATCCAAATCCCTGATGGGCAGGGTGAAAGTCAGCTCGGGCGCGGATTTGGATGACTTCCGCCGCTATTGGTCGGCCGGGACGCTCAACAAAGGCGTTCTCCCCATCCTCGACGCGGTTGTCACCGGAACAGATGAGGAATACCTGGATCTCGTCCATCTCCTCCCGCCGAATCCTCGACGCCTGCTCTATACTTTCGCCCGAGTCAGCATGAGCCTTAGCGAGAAATATCCTGATTGCTTCTGGACGTCGATGAACTTTTTCGAGCCAGAAACTTCGAATCGATTTCTGGATTTCCCTTTCGCTCGATTGGGAGACACCACGTGGACTGAGGTGCCGCTGCCCCTGCAGTTTGGCGACATCATCTACATCGACAAAGCGGACGGCAGCGATGCCGTTCATGCCTGCAACTTCTTGGCGGATGATCTGGTGTTTACGAAAAATGGCTCCAGTCTCATGAGGCCATTTATCATCGATCATCTGGACTCGATTCTGCAAAGCTACCACCAGGAAGGGGAAACCCGCCTGCGCTACTTCCGGCATCGGAATCTAGTCCAGTCCGAGTAAGCCGACCTCAAGCAGGCAGAGACATGGACTCATCGCTGGCTTCACAACGTTGGTGAAGTCCATTCACTTCCTCCCGCAATCGATCGATCTCACGATAGGCGAAGTCCAAATTTTCTGCGGCGCGCTTTAACTGCACAGCATTCCTGACCCGCAGAACCAGATCCTCTGGCTTCCACGGTTTGAGGACAAAATCGGTAGCACCACATCCCAAGCCACGCTGCCGGGCTTCAAGATCCTGAATGCCCGTCACGATGATGATGCTTATCCGAGCCAGGCGTGGATTCACTCGAATCAACCGGCAGAGTTCAAATCCATCCCGTCCCGGCATCAGCAGATCCAGTAGCACCGCATCGGGCGAGAACTCTTCAATCTTGGGAAGCGCCTGCCTTCCATCCATGGCCGAATCGACCAAGAATCCAGACATCGACAACACCGAAGTGACGATCTGAATGTTCATCGGGTCGTCGTCTACGATGAGGACTCGACCGCCGGATTTGGATTCTAATTTGCTCAAAGGCCGCTAAGTTGGAGGACCAAAAGGGATGCCATTTTATTGTGAAAATTACAATAATTCTCGCCAATACAAATGTCAACGCTTTGTCTCCTCCCTACCAGCCTTCCCTTGCCCAAGGAATCCAACCGGCCCTCAACACGGCGAGCAGCAGAGTCACCACTCCGGTAGCCATCAGGGTCGTGTAGAATACCACCGCCGCCGCAAACCGGCTGTCGCCCTTGAATTCGTGAGTCACCAGAGCCGCGTTGACCGCCGTGGGTGATGCGGCACCGACAATCAGGATGGCAGCAAACTCCCCCCGAAATCCGAAGAACCAGCAAAAGATAACGGCGGCCAGGGGGCCTCCCAGCAGACGGATTCCCAGCGCCCATGCGAGACGCCCTCCCACGCGCGGAGGTCTCGTCTGGGAAAGCTGCACCCCGAGGGTAGTCAAGGCAAAGCCAACCAAGGTGTCCGCGAGGTAACCGAGCGGCTTCCAGATGAAGACGATTTCCTGAATCGGGTTGTCGAATCGTCGGGCGACGATCGCCGCCAAGATCGCATAGATGGATGGCTGCCTGAGAATGGGAAGGAGGCGCCTCCATGCGGGAACCACTTTTCTGTCCGGCAGATCGTGATCCGCCTGGAGCCCCGCGAGGGTGATCCCCAAGGTGAACATCGACACGTTCATGGTCGCCAGCACAAACACTTGGATGACCGGCCCCAAACGCGGAAATGCCAGTGCCATGAGCGGGATCCCCCAATTACCCGAATTGTAAAACATCGTCCCCAACTGCATGGCGATACGCTCCTTGCGATCCTTGGCAACCAACCAGCTGATCGCTCCCATGACGGTGATGATGCAGAGAGTGAACCCGATGACTTGAAACCCGATTTGGTTGCTGAGCTCGGAGGTCGACAGGCGAACAAAGATGAAAGCGGGAACGAAGAGATAGAGATTCAGCTTCACCAAAGTCTCCAGATTCAGCCGAAATCGCCGATCCATCCCCCACCCCAGCCCCATCACGAGGAGAAGCGGCAGACAGATGTCGCGAAGGATTTCCAGAATCATCGGGAGGAAAATACGCGGGAAATGGGAGATACAACGAAAAGCTCTTTCACCCCAGAACCATTCGCAGTCCGGCGATCAGGGAAAAGCCATAAAGCAGCCACTCGAACACCCGTTGAGGAACGATGGCGATGAGTTTTCGCCCCAGCAAAATACCGGCCACAATTCCGGGGAGCAGCATGAGATCCAGCTTGAGCGATTCCGCATTGATCAGCGCGAGCTGCCCTACGCCGGGAATGCCAAAAGCGAGGATGGGAAATTTGATCACATTCACCAACAGGAAGAATCGAGCTCCGATGCCGAGGAACTCCTCTTTTTTCATCCGATGGACCAATGCGTAGATCGAGTAGACGGGACCCGCGGCGTTCGCCAACATGGTGGAGACGCCAATTCCTCCGCAACTGATCCATCGAAATGGTCGAGAATCGGGCAGGTGTTCGAGAAAACTGCGTTTGTATTCCCGCAGCAATTGCAGGGCAACCATCGTCAGGATAATGCCTCCGATGATGGGCTTGGCCGTTTCATTGCCGATACGAGCAAGCAGCCAAACACCGCCAACGATGCCGATCAAGGTCGCCGGCAAAAGGGGCCAGATCTGACTCCATGTGGCGAACTTACGAAACATCGGAAACACGATGAGATCACAGACAATCAGGAGCGGTAGAATGATGCCGACCGATTCGCGAGCGCCAAACAACTCGGCAATGATCAACACATTGAGAATCGCCAGACCCGGAAAGCCCGTCTTGGAAAATCCCAGGCAAAAGGCGCCGATGAGAGCGATGCCAACATGAGTCGGCGAGAAGTCGATGGCCGCAATCATGAACATCCAGCTGCGGAGGTTATCGACGCCGGGCAAAAATGTTGCGACGCTTCCTTTTCGACTTTCTGGTGTTCCATCTCAATCACGGCTTCGACCAAAAACTCGCAGATCACCGCCATTGCAATGAAAAACACCTCTCTCGCCATCCTCCTGGGAATTTTTGTCGCCGCCACTTCCCTCTCCGGCGAGGAAACGCCCACCGAAGCCCAAAAGGCGCAATTGGAGAAATGGCTCGTCCGATATCCCGCCGCCGACACCAATGCGGACGGGAAATTGACTCTGACCGAGGCCAACGCTTTTCGCGAGGCGATGAAAGAAGGGCAAAGTCGGGAGAAAAAGGGCACCCGCGCCGCCTTTCCTCCACCGACCCATGCCGACATCAGCTACGGCAAAGACGCTCGGCAAAAATTCGATCTCTGGATGCCCGAGGGAGTTGAGGGCCAGGTTCCGGTTGATGTGTTCTTTCACGGAGGCGGCTTCGTCGGTGGAGACAAATCTGGATTCGACCCCAGTCCTTTTCTTGAAGCAGGGTTTGCCGCTGCCTCTGGCAACTACCGATTTGTCGATGGTGACAAGACGCTCAGTCCGGTACCGATGCAGGACGCGGCGCGGGTGATTCAAACGATCCGGCTAAAGGCCGCCGAGTGGAAACTCGATCCTGCGCGAATCTCGGTGAGCGGCAGTTCCGCTGGCGCGGTCATTGCGTTGTGGATCGGATATCATGACGACCTCGCCCAACCGGAAAGCGATGATCCCACCGCCCGCCAATCGACACGGGTGAAATGCATCGCTCCAATCAATGGCCCCGCCAACATTGATCCGATCTGGATTCGGGCAAACCTCGGCGGGCCCCATCACGTCCACGGCAGCTTGCCCAAAATGTTTGGCGTGTCCGATGATTTCGACGAACCGTCCGTCCGCGCCCGGATCGATGCCTCAAATCCCTGGACGATGGTATCCGCAGATGACCCGCCCACTCTGATGATCTATACCGGCAAGCTGGAACCCATGCCACTTGCCGAGACGGTAGGAACCGGGCACCTGATTCATCACCCCCAGTTTGGAGTCGCTTTAAAAGAAAAGCTCGATGCCGTCGGCGTCGCCAATGAACTGCACACTGCTTATGATCCCCGCCAAGGAAACTTGATTGTGGATTGGCTAAAGACCCATTTTCAATGACGCCGATTCAGTCGACGTAGATGAATTCGTTCGCATTGAACAGGGCGAGACAGACCTGATCCAAGGAGTTGTCGTCTGCGAGGAACGCTTCGATCCGACTGAGTTCCTGAATCGTTGGTTCCCTCCCGATGATGGCGACATAGGCTGATGTCACCTGGCCCGCAGAATCGTTCGGCATTAGTTTCCGCAACCGATCGGCAGTGCCATCTGCCATCTCTTGGACAAAAGTGTCGTTCATCAAGGTCAACGCCTGAGGCGCGGTCGTCGAGATCAGGCGACGCGAACAACTCTGATTGGCATCGGGTCGATCGAGAACATCAAAGAGTGGGAATCGCAGATTTCGTCGGGCGAAGAGATAGATACTGCGTCGATCATGCTCGCGCAGGTCTTCGGTGACCGGCCATTGATTTTTCAGCAAGGTTTCAGTGACTTCCGCAGGCAAAGGTGGACGAATGCCAGGGCCTCCCATTTTCTCATTCAATCGCGCGGACACGAACAGCATGGTATCTCGAACCGATTCGCCATCGAGCCGCTTCCGGGATTGTCGGGAGAGGAGTCGATTGTCTGGATCGATGAGCAATCGATTTGCCCAATCTTCAGCCAAAGCCGCGTCCTGAGGATTCTTCAGCTGCGAACTCTGTCGCCATGCCCGGGATTGGAGAATGAGCCGATGCAGGGCTTTCAGCGACCAGTTTTGCCGGATCAATTCCGTCGCGAGCCAGTCCAACAACTCGGGATGAGAGGGACGATCGCCCAGCTTTCCAAAATCGGACGGCGTGCCCACCAGCGGTTCGCCGAAGTGGTGTTGCCAGACGCGATTGACAATGACCCGCGCGGTCAGGGGATTTTCGGGTCGCGTCAACCAATCCGCGAGGGCGATACGATCGATCGAAGAAGATTCAGAGTCGCCTGAGATCACGCGGGGAAAACCGGGTGTCATCTCTGGCCCAACTCGACGAAAATCGCCCCGAACGAAAAGGTGTCCGGGACCTTTCGCCTTCACATTGACCGGAAAAACGGAGGGAAGACTCTGATCCTTTCTGGGCAATGCAAACTCTTCGAAAACTGCCCGCATCCGATAAAAATCTGCCTGTGAAATCGGGTCTGACTTGTGGTCATGACATTGCGCACACTCCATTGTCAGACCGAGGAATGCCGCCCCTACCGTGCTGGTGAGTTCATTCAGCACATTGTGCCTCCGCTCCGCTTCGATATTCAAATCGGGCATGTCTGGAGCTGCCATGAGAAATCCTGTCGCGACCGCCTCGTTTGGATCCAATCGATCCCCTGCGATCTGCAACGCCACAAAACGATCGTAAGGCAGATCGTCATTGAACGCACGAATGACCCAGTCTCGAAATCGCCACGCATCCGCCCGCGTCTTGTCGTGTTCAAATCCATCCGTGTCCGCAAATCGCGCGACGTCGAGCCAATGCTGCGCCCAGCGCTCCCCGTAGTGAGGCGAATCGAGCAGAGCATCGATGGCTTCTTTCCATGCCGACTCGGGAGCTTTCTCGAAGGTAGTCAGGAACCACTCTCGAACTCCTGCATCCGGTGGCAGGCCAGTCAGATCAAAACTCAGCCGACGCAGCAGAGTGACAGGATCTGCAGACGGAGAGAAATCCTCAACGCCCTTCTCCCGAAGAGATGCCAACAGAAAAGCATCGAGAGGATTCGCCATTTCGGCATCAGCAATATTGGGAACTTCGGACCGAACGGGAGCCTGAAATGCCCAGAACCTGAGGTCGCGCTCCGAAAGCTCCGGCTCGACGTAGCCTGCGCCATCCTCACCGAAGGAAGCAAACGGGCCACATCCGACAACCATTGTCCAAAAAACTAGCGCTCGAAATTTCATCGATTCGGATCTCACGCTAAAATTTCGGGAACCACTTTGCCCGCCACGCCGGTGAGTCGAGCGTCGAGTCCATTCTGTCGATAGGTCAGATGCTCATGATCGAAGCCCAAGAGGTGGAGGATCGTGGCGTGCAGATCATGAACGTGAACCGGCTTGTCCTCAGCCCGCAGCCCAAAGGCATCGGTGGCCCCGTGAGCGTAGCCCCCTTTCACCCCAGCGCCGGCGAGCACGACGGAGTATCCCCACGGATTGTGATCGCGCCCGGTGCCCGCCTCGCTCATCGGCATCCGTCCGAACTCGCCGCCCCAGATCACGAGCGTATCCTCGAGCAGTCCACGACTCTTCAGATCTCGCATCAGACCCGCGACCGGTCGGTCCGTCGCGGCGCAGTAGGTGGAGTGATTTTTTTCCAGATCCTTGTGCGCGTCCCAACCATTGGTGTCACCGGAGTAGAGTTGCACAAATCGAACTCCACTTTCGATCATACGGCGAGCCATGAGACAACGCGTGCCAAACTCGCGCGTGTGCGGTTGATCCATCCCATAGAGCCTCTTGGTCGCTTCCGTCTCGCCCGCCAAGTCCACCAGTTCGGGCGCTTCGCTCTGCATTCGAAAGGCGAGTTCGTAGGAAGCGATGCGGGCGGAAAGCTCGTCATCGAAATCTCGGGCAGCCAAGTGCTCCCGGTTCAGTTCCTGCACCAGGTTCAACGTCGCTCGTTGCCTGCTTTCCCTGCCTCTGGGAGGCTGAAGATTCAGGATCGGACTCGTCCCTGGTCGCATCGTCACGCCCTGATGAATCGCCGGGAGAAATCCACTGCCCCAGGCGGGAGGACCGCCTTTGAGTCCACCGCCCGGATCTGGCATGACCACGAAGCTCGGCATGCTCTCGTTTGCACTGCCCAGTCCGTAGCTCACCCAGGCCCCCAGACTCGGTTTACCCATAAGAATGGAGCCGGTGTTCATCTGGTAGACCGATTGAGGATGATTGACACTGTCTCCGTGACAGGATCGAAGGACACACCATTCATCCGCCAACTCCGCCATCTCCGGGAGGAAGTCCGAAATCTCCAGCCCGCTCTTCCCTCGGGGACGAAACGGTCGCAAAGGAGGCAGCAAAGGATTGTTCGCCACCTTGCGCCGGGTCATCACTTCGCCATAGGAATCCGGCAGCGGCTGTCCCGCCCGCTTGATCAGTTCCGGCTTGGGCTCCCAGAGATCGACATGACTGGGCCCACCATGCATGAACAGATAGATCACCCGTTTTGCCTTGGCCGGAAAATGGGACTGCCCGGGCACGGCCGCATTTCCCGTCAACGCGGACAGCGCCAACATGCCGAATCCATTTCCTGCGCTGCGCAGGAATTCACGGCGATTGATACTGGGCTCCGGAAGTCTCACTTCGGAAGATTATAGTTCGGTTACCTGATCTGAGACAAGATTCATTTCGGCGCGTTGGTGCCTCATTCAAGAGGGTTAAGTCCGCGACCCAAGAGGGTTGAATCCTCAGTTTTGAGAGTCAAAGCGTCTTCTTTCCGGGAAAATCAGCTTTTCCCGAACTTAAGGATGTGGTAAAGCGAAGGTATGAGTCGAGGTATCACCGTTCCCACCACCTTGTCCGCTACCGTAGCTTTTGCGCTCACGGCCACCGGATGTTTCAACCGGGCCCCAGACCCGATCGCCCCTATTCCGGCCGTCACTGGCCCTCAACCGCCTGCGGCAACTGCAGCCACCCCTGCCCCGGCAGCCGCGGCCAATGAGCCGTTTTCACTGAAAGCTGGTGAGCAACTGGTCCCTCACAAAGTCGCGAAGGGCGATTCCCTCTGGGAACTGGCTCAGAAATATCAGACACGGGTTTCTCGGATCAAGTCGGCCAATAACCTCGAAAGCGACATGATCGTCGAGGGCCGCACCCTGCAGATTCCCACGGCAATGGGAGGCGCTCCAGCCATGCCCGCGACCAGTCTCTCGCCGACACCGACGCCTGCCCCAGCGGTCACGGCGCCTCAGACCCAGCCGTCGTTGATTGCCCCGCCAGCCGCGCCTGCTCCGGCAGCGCCCGCCCCTCCGCAGACTGCGCCCACCACCGCTCCGGCGACGCCGGCTCCTTCCCTGAACTTTGGAACGCCGCCTCAGGCACCTTCCACCGGCAGCCTTAGGCTCCAGAACTGATCAGGCACCTCAATTTTCACACGGCCACCGGACCTGATTCCGGTGCGACGGGCGGCTCTTCATCAGAGACGCCCGTTTCTTTTTGGCGACGCTGCTTTTCCGCATAGCCCTCGGCGGCTCGCTTCCCGGCCTTCGCACCTGCTCGCCAGCCTTCTTCCACTGCTTCGGGAGTGATTTCTCTCGCGAGCCCCACCCCGAAACTGGCGAGATAAGCGACGCCCCAAGCCAGATCGTGCAAGCCGCGAGTGAATCCCTCGCGAGCCTTGGGCATGGCATCACGAGCAGTCTGCTTGGCATCACGGGTGCCGGCATTCCAAGCACGACGCACCGCATCGCCGATGTCTTCCATCGCTTTGCGGGAATCATCGCAGCAGGAACCGCGACTCGGCTTCTCTGTCGGTTCATCGGCGCGGTCGTTGGGGAGTTCTTCTGAGTGGGGATCGTCGGTCATGATTCTGGGGATTAATGGTTTGGTCACCATCCTCTATGACTTTCCCCAGAGCGACGACTACAATGAGCGGAACAATTTGTAACTCAGATCGAGCGATTGAGCTTGCCTGATGGCCCCTTGATGATGAGCTTGTTACCGTGAGCCGATATCGATCATGACCGAAGCACAGGCAAAACTGATCGTGTGGTTTCGCAATCACGCCTCGGCTCAAGACGCGGCAGGAAACCGGGAACGGGCGCTGAAAGTCATTCTGGGAGCGGTCGAGACAGCGAGACGTCAGGTCAACTTGGAAGCGGGCGAAGGTCGCCACTTGTTTGCGGTCCTGCTGGATGCCGGAGTTCTCGCTCTTCACTCCCAAAAGAACGGGGTGGCGAAGTCTTTGCTGAACGAGTCCCTCGCTCTCGCCGAAAACGGGAGCGTGGAATTGACCTCAGAGGAATTGGCAGAGACCAGGCAGCGGCTGGGGGTCGCGATGGACAATCAGGGTGACGAAGAAGGTGCCGCCGAGCAATTCGAAATCTGTCTGGAGTTGCTCACCAATTTGGAGAACCCACCCCTGGATTCACTGGCACACCTGGCCAACAACTTGGGAATGATCCGGCGTAATCAGGCGAGGTTCGATGAATCCGCCTCCCTCTACCGACAGGCTCAGGACATTTTCGAATCCATGGGAGACAGCCACGCGCTGGACCTGGCCACCGTATGCAACAATCAGGGCTCGCTCTTCTGGGCGTGGAACCAGCAGGAACTGGCGCGAGATTTCCATCTGGTATCTCTGAAGCTTCGAATGGATCACCTCCCCCCGGGACATCCCGACATCGGACAATCGGCCTGCAATCTGGCCGCCGTGTATCATGAACTCGGAGATCTGGAAAAGGCCCGACGCAACTACGAACGCGCGCTGGCGATTCTCAAACGGCATCTGAGTGAGGACCCTGATACCTACGAGATTGCGGCCCGCAACTTTGCCGACTTGCTCACCCAATCCGGGCACCCTCAAAAGGCGGAGAAATTTCTGCGAGTCGCCGACAAGCGAATCGCCCGAGCTCGATCACAACTCGATCAAGCAAACTCCTGAGCAAATGATCACTCAGCCTCCGAACTGATCCTCGTAGTCCTCAATCGATGCGCGAATAACTTCTTCGGCACGCTCTCGCCCGTAGGAAGGCCCGATGGAGACATCAGCCTCGCGCCCCGGAATAAGTTTGTAAGTTTGAAAATAATGGCGCAAGCGCTCCACCAACACTGGCGGCAATTCCGAGATGTCCTGAGTATCACGCCATACGGTGTCGTTGATGAGCACCGCGATGATTTTGTCATCGGCCTCACCGCCGTCCAGCATGGGAAGGCCTCCCACCACTCGTGCCCCGACGATGATTTCTCCCCGCGAAATGGGTCGCTCGGAGAGAACGCAGATATCCAATGGATCGCCGTCACCCCCTGCCGCACCGGGCATCAGGGCACCAACGCGTTCCCCACAATAGGTGCGAGGAATGAATCCATAGAGAGACGGAGGTTGTGAGGAAGTGCGCTGGGGTCGATCCACCCGAATGTATCCGGTCTCCTTGTCGATCTCATATTTCACGAGATCGAACGGCGTCAGCTCGATGTAGGCATGAACCTCTGACGGAGGATTGGGTCCGATCTCAAGACCATGCCAGGGATGGGGACGCCAACGGTAAAAGGGAGACGGAAAACTCATGGGGACGATGAATCAGACTGGAAAGCCCAAACTCAACCAGTTAGCCAGCCAGCGAAAAAATGCAAGCCTAGTCGTAAGAACCGCCCTTCAAAACCCTGTCCCAGAATCGACAGCATTCAACGAGCTCCGACATCCCAAAGACCATCTTTGGGACCGGATGAAGGATCGTAAACGGTGGTTCCAGACAAGGCTACCGGAGGCATCACCGTGAATTGAATGGTGAGAGTGCCACCTTCGAGAGATTCCAAGGTAGGGATTGCTGTAGCTCCATCAGGCAGGTAGGGCACCAATTCAGATGCAGATACCGAACTGATGCTCTTGGTGGGGTGATCGGCAAGGTAGCTTTTTTGGGCCACGTATACCGAGCGAAGTTGGAGCGCCGCCTCTCTCGCAAGTTTCCAATCGCCGACTCCTGACGAGGAGTAAATGACGATAGAGGCCAACGACATCATCAAGGCGATGGTGACGCTCATTTCGATGAGGGTCAATCCATGAGAATGGCGTGAGCCTTTTTTGCCGCCATATTTCAATAAGTATTGGTTCAAGTTCATGGTATTTGGAGGAGAAAGGGTGGGCTCGCGCGATGATTCCACTTCTGGTATCGCGTCATTTAACGCTATCGATCTCAATCAATGTCTCGCGTTTCTGGAAGATCTTGACATTTTCATCTTGGGATTCGGCAACGACTTCTTCTTCGACTTCCTCGTCGGCCAGACTGTCCCAGATTTTTCCCGGAGCCCCCGAGATGGCAAAGATAAGACCGGTCATGCCGATCATGATCCAAGTGCATCGATAGGTGAAACTCTTGTGCGGATTGTTGAGAAACTTGCCGTACCAGACGTTTCGATCCTCCACCCGAGAGGTGTAGGTGATGTTTCGGCTTTGCAATTCTTCGACCACCGCCTTGAGAACCGCGTCATTCGAAACCGTCATCTTGTAGAGGTAGCGCCCTCCGCTTTCTTCGGGGGCCTCCTCGACGGTCAATCCTGGGGGGAGATCGCCGGGAAGGGTATTGCAGTAAACCCGGGTGATGTAGATAAACTTCCGGCGAAGCCAACGGTCCAATGGTGTCTGTTGCATGGTGCTTGGAGGGTAGGTAGTGGATCAACTCACGAATCCTGGACTCATTACATGGCGCTGTTCATCATCTTCGGTCCCATCAGGAAAATCGGTAGGAATGCGCCAATGAAAACAACCGCGATCAGCAAGGCGGCGATGACCAGCGTAACGAAATTGATCGCAGCAGTGAACTCATTGACGTACTGATTTACCTCTTCCTCATACATGTTGGTCAACATCTCGAGCTGGGCGTCCAGCGATGAGGAACGCTCACCGATGCCGATCATGTGAGCGACCTGAGCGTCGCAGGAGGTAAACTTTCGGATGGCCTCCGAAAACGGAAGTCCCGAGGCCTGATAACGTCGCCCGGCATCGATCAACTCTTGATACATCGGAGTTCCCTTCAGAGAAGCCGCCGCGATATCGATCGACTTCGCCAGGGTGATGCCATTGGCATGCAGCATGTTCAGGGTTCCCAGAAACAACATCTGGCGCATGCCCATGACCAACTGGCGCACAAGACGCCACTTTGACATGGTCATGTTGATCACAAAGTTCTTTACCTTTTCCACGAACAGAAAGGTGCCAATGATCGATCCCAAACCGATGACGAAGGGCAACCATATCTTCTTAACGACGTGGCTGATGGTAAAAAGTTTGGCCGAGAATCCATCCGGCTCCTGTTTCACGTCGAGCAGCAGACCTTCCACTTCGGGAACGATTTTCAGCTGGGCAATGATAAACAAGCCGATCAGCGCGCAAATAATCAGGCTGGGAAGAATCGTCGCCTTGCGCATCTTCGCTTTGAACTCCGCTTCTTTCTTAAGGCGA
The DNA here is from genome assembly GCA_020440025.1 of Verrucomicrobiia bacterium. Taxonomy (GTDB): domain Bacteria; phylum Verrucomicrobiota; class Verrucomicrobiia; order Verrucomicrobiales; family DEV007; genus JAEUHH01. The sequence goes on along the minus strand of JAGROX010000106.1, from coordinate 13,254 downwards.
AGAGAGATGGATTCGAAAGCCTTGTGGATCTGACCGGAGTCCGATCCCGCACGGACCAAGCTGATAAATTTGTCATCAAACTTGTTGGTCTTGGCAAACGCGACATAGGTCGGTGCTCCGGAATCGACCAAACTCTTCACCTCCATCAGGGTCTTGCGGATCTCGGCACTGGGATGTCCCTGCGCATAGTACTTGATGGCGTCAGAGGTGTTGATCTGCGCTTTGAGCATGGATGCCATGCCCCGGCAGAACTTGATCAGCTCTTTCTGAGGAAACTTACTTTTCCGCCTCCGCTGTGCCAACAATCCGTCAGCTGCTTTCTCCCCCTGCGGTCCCATTTTCTGGGCACGAGCCTGCAGGGCAGCCTGTGCCGGGCTGATCGCTTTTTCTGACTCTAGACCTTGCTGAGTAGCGCTCATGACTGGGACTGTGGATATGAAAGTGTTGGAGTGAGGGTGACGAAATCAATGGGTCGATCAATCGGAGGCCATATCGATGACCTTGCGTAGGGCTTCGAAGTCGGTCTTGCCTTCCCGGACAAGTTTCAGCCCACTGTCTTTCAGGGCTGGCAACTCCCCTTTCTTTCTGACTTCGATTTCGAGTTCGTAGGGACTGAGCGTGCCTTTTGAAAGGGCATCTGACCATGCCGAGGTGATGGGAATGATCTCCAAAATGGCAGTTCGTCCGCTATAGCCGCGACCGTGACATTCCGGGCAACCTTCCGTGCTTCTGGCGAATACTTCCGTCGTCAGCCATTCTCGATCGAGATTAAATTTCTTAACATCGCGCTCGCTCAGGCCGCTCTTCTTCTGTTTGCAGTAGGGACAGAGAATCTTGACGAGACGTTGAGCACAGGCGGCTTTCAGCGTCTGCGCGATCTTCCAACGCTCAATCCCCAGCTGCTCAAATCGTTCGATGATCTGAGAAGCACGCGGGCAGTGAATGGTGGTGAGAACCTTGTGCCCGGTAATGGCAGCTTCAATCGCGAGTTCCGCTGAGTCAAAGTCACGGACCTCACCCATGAGAATGATATCCGGATCGCTTCGCATGAAGCTGGTGATCATCGGCTTGAACTCGCTACTGTCTTTGAGGTCACAGTGAATGACCCCCTGAATCTCATCCTCCACCGGGTTCTCCAAGGTCAGGATGTTGTCCTCCGGGCGATTTAACTCGCGAAGAATGGCATTGAGCGTCGTCGATTTCCCGGATCCGGTGGGCCCCGACATCACGATGATCCCGGCGGGAATCGCCATCACTTTTTCGATCTCAAACAACGTGTTCTCATCAAAAGCCAGCGACCCCATGCCGAGTTTGGCTTCGAAGTGGCTCTTGTCGAGAATACGCATGGTCACATGGTATCCGCGATAGGTCCGGTGACGTTCGAATCGGATGTCGATACTCCGGCGCAGGTAGGACACGGTGAAACGGCCCGAGATGCCGGGACGCTTGGTCCGCTCCTCGGGAGCGATGCCCATCAGATTCAAAAGGAAAGCATCAAAGCGATCCCGAAGTTTCATCGGGAGTTCGTGTTTCTCCCCCATGTCCCCGTCGATGCGGTAGCTGTAGTGCACGCGCTCCTTCTCGCACTTTACGTGAACGTCAGAGGCATGGCCTTTGATCGCCTCGCTCATCATCACGGCGACAAACTGAGCCAGCGGCTCCTCGTAAGTCATGGTGACATTGAAGTCGGCAATGTCGTCGTTCACCTCGTCCACTTGGATGGACTCCAGTTCGGACTTGGTGGGGCCGGAAGTTTTGGCCACCGACTCGATCACTTTCGTGATTTCCGCAGCAGGGGCGATCACCTTGACGACTTCCAACTCGGGATACTTTTGAGCGCAGGTATCCTCGGCAATCGAATCCCAGGGATTGGCGACGGCGATGAACAACTGATTGTCATCCCTCCTCAGGGGAACAAACATCCCCCGGTTCATGATTCCCGGATCGCTTTGCTCCAGCAAAGGCATCTCCACAAAATCTCGGATCTTCAGGAAGACCGGAATCGAGGTCAGGTTTCCCATCGCGGCCAAGATCCGGGCCGCAGAGCACTTGCGGACCACGTCCTCTTTGGGACGATCCCTGAGCGACGGATCATACTCCGCAAGCTTGGCGACGATCGAATTGGTGATCGTCTCGTTGAGGTCGATGCCGAGGTTGAGATTCATGATCCAAAGTGTTTTTCACAAAGCCAGGTCCAGGCATTCGAAGAGGTTGTCGTGACAAAGACGAAGGGACGGATGCCATTGTCCTTCTCCATCTGTTTACTGATCAACAGCCCAGACGCAGCAGCGGTGATGGGGTTAATCGAGGCGACAGTGATGAAATCTTTCTCGTGGCTCTGAATAATGGGACACATGAGCGTGCTGCAGATTTCGAACACGCGGGCATGCCCCTGATATAGCTCAATGGGCATTTCGGTCAGATGAGTGAATCCGCAGTGACTGATCTTCCCGTTGAGAGCGGACGTCATGACCCGCGTCAGGTTCCGAATCTCGCGGATCGCTTTTTCATCTTTGGATTCCAGTTTGATCCAGACGAGGAAAGCGAGGATGTCGAGAATGCTACTGCGGTCAGGCAGATCGTTGATGTAGTAGTTGAAAGACTGAAGAATGCTCTGAGCCTCCGACTCACCCAGATACTCTGAGCGGACCAAGTGCTTCATCGTCACTTCGCCGCAGCGATAGGCTTGAGCCCGGAGACGCTCCGAATAGGAAGTCTCAGCCAACTCCTGGCCACCACCGTCCTGCCCCGCTGCGGCGGATCCATCCCCCGCAGAGTTGCGATCGGTGGCGTCGAGAACGACCTCACCGTAGATGGGTTCTCTCCCCGCGGGTGCGTTGGAGAACTCCTGATCGCCGGTTGGTTGTCCCAGGCCTATGAGTTGTCTGCGTGCCATGAGAGTGCCTCTGGGTGCCCGTTGATGACTCGGTCGCGACTAGCGCTGACGTTTCTTGAACAGGTTTCCGAAGAGCCCTTTTCGTCCACTTCCCCGATCGACCACCGGCTCCACCATGGTTTCTCCCTGGCGGATTCCGGGTTCGTCGTGCACATCCCATTCAGGAAGATTCACCGGATGATCGGGATGGAGCGGATTTGAGGGCGGCGTGGGAGGATAGGCATTCACCGCGTTGCCGAGAGTCCATCCGAGATGGGGTTCATAGTTGTCTCCCGGGCTCTTGCGGTCAGGCCAGTTGTGATCTTTGGGAAGCACGTGGCTGTCATGAATCTCACGATTTACCGAATCCAATTCTTCGATGATGACGGGATCGTAAAGTTTCGGCGTCACCACGAATACGAGACTGGTGTGCTCTTTGACCGTATCCGTGGACTTGAACATGAAGTTCAAACCGGGGATGTCACCGAGAACCGGAACCTTCTTGGTTTCATCCGACTCATTCTCCTCGTAGAAACCACCGATCATCAGCGAGTAGCCATTGGGAATACGGGCGATCGTATCGACCGTGGACTCATTGACCCGGGGATAGGAGTTCCCAGAGCGGCTCTGAATGAACTCGACGATCTGGGCCGATCTTGGGCGGAGTGCCATTCTGATAGTACCATCCGGCAGAATCGTCGGAGTCACGGAAACGGTGACACCGATCTCGCGGCTGTTGGTGGGATCATCCGAAGCCGTCGGGTCGCTGGCATCGATGCTGTAGCGAACATCATCGGAGATGTTTTGACCGGCGGTGGTCTCGCTGACCGTGCTAACAATGATCGGCACCCGGTCAATGATGGAAATGATCCCAGCCTCGTTGTCTTCAGTGATCAGCGTCGGGCTTGATTCCTGTTGAGCCAGACCTCCGGTGTTGAGAGCCCGGATCGTCGCCTGCAACTGCAGCGGACTGAGAACCAGCTGAGACTCGGTGGAACTGATCGTTCTTTCGGTCACATCCAAGTATTCGGAATCATTGGTGCCGGTGATGTTGCCAAAAGTGGTCAACTGATCGGCGGTTCCCACGTCCGAAACCACGAACGGACTGCTTGCATTACCGGAGAGAGTCTTGGTGATCACCTGCTCCACCATGTCGGAATCAGGAAGATTGAAGAGCGTATTCAGCGCCTCGGTGCCCGAGACGGTCAGGCCATCGCCCAGGACGGATTCCCAATCGACACCGATACGATTCCGCGATCCGCTCTTGATCCGGAGGATCCGGGTTTCAATCGCGATCTGCTTCTTGGGTTTGTCCAACTCAGCCAGAATCCCTTCGATCCTTTCGATCTTCTGCTCGTTGTCGATGAAGATCAGAGTGTTGGTCTTCTGTTCGAAATCGACCGAGCCCGATCCAGCTGTCAGAATTGGGAGGAGTATGCCTTTGATCTGCTCGATGTCTGAAGGACGCAAATATTTCAACTGATAGTAGAAAGGCTTGGTGGGCAATTGGGCAAGTTGGGCCTCTGTCATTGCATACACCGTCTTGCCCTTGCGATGGATGGTGATGCCATACATTAAACCCAGTTCCTCCATCTGCTCGACTGGGTCTCCGTCACCCAAATGCCCCGTTACAGAGTAGTTGGCGGCATCGAGATCAGCATTGTGAAAGTACTGCACATGCCCCAGTCGAGCGAGATACTGAAACACATCGTTCAGGCGCGCCGCCCGCAGCCAGAATCCTCCGTCCTCTTCTCCCATGGTCGGTGCCCCATTGTCAGCTACCTCTTCCTCTGAGTCGCCTGAACCTCCGCCGACGGCTTCGGTCACGCGGTTCACCAGCCGATCCGCAAAGCCTCCGGATTCTTCATTAGGATCAACCGGAGCCGAAGAAGCCACCATGGGAACCGCTGGGCGACTCTCTTCCGGAGCCGCTTCGACTGACTCCTCTTCAACTTCATTTGCCACCAGATCCATTCCGGTTTCTTTGGCAAAATCCACCTGGTCGCTCTCGGGTTCTTCCGAGACTTCGGTAGCCTCGACAAAAGTTTCTGCAGGAATTACCTCCAAGGCCTCATCGATGACGTCTTCCGACACCTCCTCGGCTTCCACCTCGGCCGAGACGATTTCGTTGACTGAATTCCCCTGATCGACCCGGATCGGTGCCACGGTATCGATCACCTTCATATTCTGGGCTTCCAGATCGATCACCTCTTCTTCACCACTCTTCTCGGCCAATTCCACCACGCCACCTGCTGCAAATCCCCCTTCAGGGCCAGCTTGGAGAGGATCGTCAAACGTGGACGCGCTCTGCTGAAAGAGTTCGATCCCCTGGCTTTCGGTAGGAACAAGTTCCCATGAACTCTCACCGATGGCTGAAATCTGATTCGATCCATCAGCAGCGCTGGAGTCATTGTTTCCATCGGACGAGCGGTCCGCTTGGAAGAACGAGACGGCTGCCGCAGTCATCAGGGTGGCAATTGCTTGGATTTTCATGGTTGAGAGGAGCTTGAGTGCTCTTTTGAGATTTAATTAACAATATTATTAATAATTATCATAATTATAAAGACATTTCAAGTCCCTTTAATACTAATTTCCATAATTAATCGACTTTCACGACTCGCTTTGAGAAAGGCACGATCGTTTCAGCTTCCCGAGACTTGTCTTCGTCAGTGGCAGTAGGCCGACGACGACTCATTCCCTCAGGAAGATGGTTAGCAAATCCCAACTGCACCCCAGCTTCTTCGCCTGTGTCTGAGTCTTTCATGACGATTTCATCCTCGGACACCTTTTGAATGGTGAGATTGAAAACGACACCTTTGTAGTCGATGACCACTTCGTCACCCACTCCCAAGTTCTGGGCTCCCACGATGATCTCTCCGCGAGATGGAAAGAATCCACTTGGCTGAAACTTTTGCAGGGCCTCTTGAAGTGAGGTTCTCATTTGAGCCTCTTCTGGTACCTCATCAATTCCTGCCTCGGCTACAATTTCGGGCAGTTCCTCTTCGGGATCCATGGCCATGCCGAATGGGTCTTCCTTCCGATCCTTGTCTTCGAGCTTTTTGAGGACGTTCTGACTTTTGCCCAGAAAACCAAAACTCTTGATTCTTTCTGCCAAAGCAGTCAGGCCTTCGACCCGGCGGTCCTGCATTTTGAGAGCCATCTCCAGGTTGTCTTCCTGAGCCTGCGACTGGTGGCAGGCGAGACAGCCTCCGATGACCAGCATCATGAGCCAGACGATTTTGTTTTTTGAAAAGGTTTTCATGTCGAGATCTTTTCTTTCAGTGATTTTTTGATTTTCCCTCCTTCTCCTTACCGACGCTCGGTCTCGGAAATGTCATGCCAGGCCAGATAGGTCGCCTCGAACTTGAGGCGGCTGCCCTTTTTACTGCTGTCGTGAATTGGTTGGATCTCCAAACCCTCAAGCACCAGTTGTGGCATCCGCATCTCCAACTCCGCCAGAGTGACTTGCATCGGCCCAAACCCCCCTTCGAAAGAAAGTTTGAAACGAGAGTGAGGATTGTCAGTTCTTGAAGCGATCGGACTCCGAGTAGATGGACGACTCAACTCAGTACGAATCAATTGCTCCTCAGAAAACTGGCTGGTAATTTCGTTTAGGCTCTGAGTAAGATTCTGAACAAATTCCTTTTTCAGCTGAGATTCCCAGTATTCCATCTGTTCGCTCCGGCCTTCGACAGAGAGTTCTTTCTCGATCAACGACAGAGCTTGGGCAGATTCTTTGTAGCTTTCGAAGAGCTGCTCTTTGACCTCCTTCTGTGAGAGCAGTTTTCCGCGACCTGCTATGGCAATACCGAGCAGGATGCCCATCGCCACCAAAGGCAGCACCAGGCCGAACAGGAGAATGGATTGTGTATGTTTACTCATGGCGTCGGAGGTTGAGTGGAGGCGATCACCGGAGGCTTCATTGTCAGAGCCAGTGGGTCCTTGTCGGTGAATTTCTGATTGATGGTGATGTCAAAAGAGTTGCGGTAATGCCGAGCCACCGAAGCGGGAAAGCGATCGGAGGCTGGCATTTGTCCCTGCCGTTGCTGCATGGAGACTTCCAACTCTCGGGTGTCCGTATGCAGCATGAGTGAATCGGCATCGAAATCAGCAGCGAGTTCCTCAAAACGCTCTTTCAAGTAGTTGTTGCTGCTCAATTTCGCCAAAGTGGCCCCACCTTCCGTTTTGGCATAGCCTTCGATTTGCCAACTACGACTGAACGCCAAATCAGTTGCTTTGTTACTACTGGTCTCTCCTTCCGCGCTGTATGAGCATTCGGTAACAATGATCCCTGAATTGACCTCGAAGAGTTGAAGCAAGACCTCCATCACCAGCCACCCTTCCGAGCGGCGCGCCATGACGTTTTCCCAGTAATCGACTCGTTTCCGATCTCCTCGGAGTTTTTCGAGGGTGACGGTGGCCGTCTGGGCTTGGCTCGCCCCCATCTTCCAGTACTCCGTGCCCATAGCCCGGATGTAATCCCAGCTAGTGAGTCCGATTGTAAACACCAAGGCGGCGATCACGAGGACCTTGGCGTAGCCGAAAAACCGTAGCAGTTTCAGGTCCTTCTGTGAGGGATAGATCTCCTTTTCCTCCTCGGTGACTCCGTAGAAGTCCTGCCGCGCCCATCCTCCGCCGAGTTCCTTGAAAGTCTCGGTACCGGTGAACACGGCCTGCTCTTCCAACTGGCTCAGCAGAGCGCTGTCTCCCATCGCCATCTCGACACGACCTCCAACAATGCCGGTCAGTCCTTCGACTTCCTTGGGAGTGACGAGCCCAATGTTCATTGGTGCCCGGTTGGCGAAAAAGGCAGACAATTCGGCCACGAGAGCATCCTCCCCGACATCGCACATGCCGACGATGGTGACCAAGGGATCGGCCAAGCCGACGGAAGCCGCGGTATTGACCAGAATATCCCCCAACTGAGCGGGGAAATCCTGACCAGGCCGATGCTGGAGTGAACGAATCTGAAGCAGTTCGCCTCCTTGATTTAAAACAGCCAGCGTGCTGAAATGCCGATAGTGATAGACGAGGATGTTCCCCTGCCCCCTCTGTTCCGAGGGCTCCAGAAAGAAGGGAGTCATTCGGAGAGCCCCCAATGGTGCCGCCACCAAGCAACCAATCACGGGGACGTTGCGTGACTCTGAATAGCGGTTCAGTTCATAAAAAAGAGGCTGAAAACGTCGGCTGACTTGAACCGCGACGGAGCGGCGCTCGCCTTCTTCCACCCCCCAGTAGGGAAGCAGACGCCAGGAATGAGCCAAGACATCGACGGAACTGTCTCCCAACGCCTCGGCGGGCAACAGTTGAAGCAGCTGTTTGCCTGCCTCGAAATCTTCGTCCATCGAGTATTCGGGAGCGAGGTCAGCCACGGCGAACTCATCGGCCACGTGGAGAACGACCCCGAGAGATTTGACCTTGCCGCCGAGTTCTTTGCCTCGAATCAGGCCGGCCAGAGATTCATGAAGAGAACGCAAATCGCTCTCCTCGAAATGAGCAAAAATGGCATCCAACTGCGCGCTGTCGAGAGTAGCGTGCAATCCTCGGATTGCGTCTTTATCCATGGCCTTCTTAGAGCCAACTGAGGCACCGGTGTCGCGAGGAAGAACCGCCCTAGGACCTTCGGACCATTGGCCGCTTTTCTTATCAAATACGGAACTGACAACTTCGACGCCGTCTGTCCAGATATGCCACTGGCGATCCAATTCGAGAGCTTCGTGATACCAATCAGCGTTGCTGGCACGACTCGTGTGCTTGAGGAGCACTTTGGACTGGCGATACACCTGCCAGGGATTCAATACGTTGGGATGTTTGACCGGAATCATGAGGAGGAAGTTTGTTATGGAAATTATAGACCGGCGGATTAGAAAAACTCAGAAAAAAACCCGAGCAGTGTCTCGGGCGGTGGCGTTGGACGGGGATCGTCCCGGCCCTCCCCCTGAAAGGGGGTCGTCTCCCGCCCAAGAGCGGGAGACGACTTTGATTTTCAGGCAGTCAAGTCAGACTGCAGAGGCTGATTACCAACCAGCGGTGCCATCTTTCGGCACGTGGTCACCGATCGAGCAGGTGAGGTAAGCAGTGCTCGCGGAAGGAACGACCGTACCGAAGGTGTAAGTACCAGCGGACGGGCAAGAAGGAACCGTTTCGATCATCTTGCCAGTACCAGCGATATCACCGACAACCAACGGGTCGGCAGTACCGGTAACAGGATTGTTATCGGACAGTTCATACAGGTTGCAGTAGGAACGAACCGCTTTCTGCACGGTGGCGATGTTCAGAATGCACTTGGCACGGTCGGAACCCTGCTTGTATGCGGCGACACCGATGAAGAGCACGCTGATCAGGCCGAGAAGAACGGCGATCACGAGCGTAATTTCGATCAGGGTCATACCCGCCTGTCCTTTTTTGTTCAGATTCAGTTTCATAGCTTGTTGTTTTGTCTTGTTGTTTTGTTTTTGTTGTTGTCTTAGGAACGGGATCCCTCCCGCGCCTGGATCTCAAACGCCCGCATGTTGAGGAATGAACAGACGAGAGTCTGCGTCGTCCTCGTTCATACGGTTCATCTGAAAAGCTTCGAAATCGATGAGGCCACGTCGCATCAGGTTCTCCAGATTGGCATCCCATTCGACGTTGCCGCTGTGGCGGATGGCGTCCTCGAGCGACTTGGCCGCGCCGTGGTATCCGGCGATGGCGGAACGAGTCGAGGATTCACTATTCTGCAGAAATTCGTAGTTGAGCGCCCGCCCCTTCTTACCGGGAATCAGGCCCTGCGAGAGAATGAAGCAAAGGATCTCAGCAAGCCGCCCCAACAGCGCGTTGTGCTGTTCGTGAGGGAAGAACTCGAGGATACGAGCGAGTGTTTTCACCGCGCCATTCGTATGCAGGGTCGAGATGACGAAGTGACCGGTCTGGGCCGCCTCGATCGCGGTATCCATGGTATTTCGATCACGAATTTCCCCGAGGAGAATGATGTGTGGCGCTTTACGGAGGGCGTCCTTCAATCCCTGGCCATAGCCGCCAACATGTTTGCCAACCTCCTGCTGAGTGACGAATCCCGGAGCGGGGATCCTGCGAGTGGGATCTTTCGGATCCGGCATGTCATGCGGATAGCGATACTCGATCGGATCCTCCACCGTCACGATGTGACGAGGATAGGTGCGACGGAGCCAATCGACCAAAGCCGCAAGTGTCGTTGACTTACCGGAACCGGTCTGTCCAGTGACGAGAGCAAAGCCCTGACGGCGTTTCATGAAACTCTTCATCGCCCGGGTCGTGTCTTCGGAGAGACCGAGAACTTCCAATTCGGCGATGTCGTCACTGAGGATACGAGCGGTGATGCCGATGCCTGAGGCGCTGAGGTGGACCTGGACACGCATCCGGCCACTGATCTCACCGTTGCTCAGAGGAAAACCTTCGCAGGAGAAGTCGACCACCTTGAACTCGGCGAGACGCTCTTGGAGTCCCATTTGCTCCTGCATTTTGGACTCGACACTCTTGGCCGCTTCCTCTTCCTGACGGGAATAGAGCAACTCGGCCACATTGAGAACGACCTGATTAGGCAGCTCCCCCAGCGAGTGAATGATCTGGAGACCGTGCTTGGTATGGACATACACCATCCGGCTACTCCGGATCTGGATGTCTGAAATCGAGTTGTCTCCCGCCTGGGAGAAAACCTCGTTCAGTACTTGTTGTCCGTATGCAAACTCGCTCATCGTTTTTGTTTCAACTTGGTAAATGTATTCCGTATTACCGGCATTGTAAATATGAAAATTATAATAAAAGCAAAAAAAATTGTTATTTCCTTAATTACAGGGCCTCTGAGACATTAGAATTTCCGAATTGTCTCCGAATCTTCAACAATCTGGCCTGAGCCAGGTTAGTTAGCAGACTCTTCTTGAGTGGACTCGACCACTGATGCGGCAGCTTTGTCCGATGTGTCGACCTGGTCGGCGACCACCTTGCCATCTGGAGAGGACTTCCCTTCCCCGCTTTCGGCTCTCGTCAACATGACTTCAAACTGTTCCGAGGCCATTTTTGAAAATCGGGCACGTTCCATCATTTCCTTCCGACGATCTTCGGAAATCATATCCCAACGTCCTTCGAATTCAGCCTGGGCACGGGTAACCTCAAAGCGATGCAAGCAATAGCGCATCTGGTCGCGAAACTCCTGCAACATGGCAGCGGGAGGCGTCTCTCCTTTTTCCTTGAAATCCTCCTGCTCCAAAAAGAAAAGATTCAACGTCGCCGCGCAGGCAGTCAACCAGGGTTGAGGATCCACCTCTTCCTTCATCGCCGCAGAGATCGTCGTCCGCGAAACCAACTTGGCGTGATCCCGAGCCACTGGCGTCGCCCGATACTCATGCACCGTCAAAAAGAGAAAATAGGCGTTGTAGACCCCAAAATCAGTCGGGTCCATCTTGTAACCTCTCAGCAACATCTTTTCGATATCGGCCGCGACCGCCTGCTGATGCGCCTTCGAGATCGCGAAAGGACTGGTTCGATTGTATTGAGCCGCCCGCAGATCCTGGAGCCAATCTTTCGCCTCCTCCAGCATTCCATGAGATTCCTCCGCCACCTTGTCATGATCATGCCCGTGATCGTGATCGTGTCCTTCATGACTATCCGCCCCTTCTTCCATTTCATGAAAGGCGTGGATCGCTGGCAAATCGGCCTGAGCCACCTCTTGTCCCTTCTTCAGGGATTCGATGACCGTCTTGAGGCATTCACCACAGTGCGCCTCACTGAGATCGAACCCGGATTCCGTCAACAGGAGACGTTCGGCTTCGGTCAATTCCGACTGAGCGGAAAAGGCATCGAGACTTTTGGCCGCCAGCCCTGAGTCGCCAATTGCAGACGATGCTTCGTCGTGTCCATGATCGCAGACGCCGTGATCGTGATCACAGTTGGCGTGGTCATGACCAATCGGATTGACCTGCTCGATGCCGAGATGCCAGACCACATTGATCGTATCCTGCGAGAGGCGGGCCAGCGTCTTGCCGTAGCCACTCTGCTGAATGGCGAACGGGTTGCCATCGGGACGCAGCGCGCCATCGGTCGCTTTCAGGCGGACGAATCCGACCGCCACGAGCAAAAACCCGAGACCAAACGTGAAAAAGTAGACAGAACGCTTCATTTCTTTTCGCGGTAGAGAGCACATGCGGCACCCGTGAGCAACAGACCGAGACCGGCCAGATAGAGGGAACTGTTCAGGAAACTCTGGGAATCGAGAGCACCCAACTTAAACACCAGGCGCCCGGTGAGGTCGGCCAGATGAAAGTGCGGTGACACGATGTAAAGGAAATTGAAGAGTGGCTGACCACTCTGGGAGAGGAAGAAGTCGAGATAGCCGATCCCGAAAAGCCCGTAGAGGGCGAAAGCGCCGGTGATGACATAGGCTGCGGTCGCATTCAGACGAGTCCCCAACGCGATGGCGATCAAGGCCATGGGGCCCACCACCAGGAGAAAAAGCCAGGCGTATTGGAGATTGGTGGCGATCCACATCTTCGCTTCCTCCGCGTTCGACGGCATCGCAAAAACCAGGCAGATGGCGACCACCGCGACGACAAAGCCGAGGAAGGGAGTCATGCAACTCAACCAAATCTGCATCAGTTGCGACAATCGACTCATGCCCAGCGTCTTGACGTATTCGAGGACTCCCCGAGACGACCAGCGATCACCGAACGAAGCGGCCTGAAAGAACAACCAGCCGAGAGCCAAAATCCACAGCATCCCCCAGGCAGTCTGGGCGCGGGCGGGTTCCAGCAGTTGGGGTTTCTCTTCCCACGGCGTGATCAAAGGCAGCACGATGGGAAGGACCAAGAAAAGCACCGCAAAGATGACGAA
>JAGROX010000106.1:0-447 GCA_020440025.1 Verrucomicrobiia bacterium | reverse complement strand
GATTCGATCAAACAGGGTCAGGTCGCCGATTCAACAGGGTCAGGTCATTCCTCGTGCCCGAATCCTGATGGCAAATTCCTGAATCCCCGTCTTCTGATCAGTTCAGGGATTTCCGGGTTTCGAACCAGTCGAGCGCCCCGGCGACTTCCAGTTGGCGAATCTCGCCATCGTTGATGACGACAGCGCTTTCAGCCTGAAGTGTAGGCTCATCGGGATGCACGCAGACGAGTCTGACGACACCGTTGGAGTTCTCACGCCAGATGGCGTCGACCTCATTGCGCACATGGAAATCGAGACCGGAGAAGGGCTCATCCAGAAGCAACACCTGCCCTTTTCCGTCGCAAGCCTTAGCTTCAGCGAGGATCAGGGTCACCTTCTGGCGATTCCCCTTGGAAAGTTTGCCGTATTGTTTCTTCACATCCAACTCCATCCGCTCGGCAAAGGTGA
>JAGROX010000105.1:23402-23654 GCA_020440025.1 Verrucomicrobiia bacterium | reverse complement strand
CGTCTTTGTAGCCGTCGTACCAGACATATTTGATCTCGTCATCACCCTTCTTGAAAGTGTAGGTGATTGTCGCCCAGGTCGGCGGAGAAACATCGCTCATGGCACCCTTGCCATCAGCGCTGACCGCTTCCACGCTCACCGGAGCGCCGAGTTCAAGTGCCCAGTAGCTCATGTCCATAATGTGGCAAGCCATGTCACCGAGAGCGCCAGTGCCGAAGTTCCAGTATCCGCGCCAGTTGAACGGCAGGATCT
>JAGROX010000105.1:18688-23390 GCA_020440025.1 Verrucomicrobiia bacterium | reverse complement strand
GCCGGTCCGATCCAGAGATCCCAGTCGATGTGCTTCGGGGCTTCCTCGGCTTCGGGAAAGGCGGGGATCGCCTGCGGCCAGATGGGGCGATTGGTCCAAACGTGGACTTCCTTCACTTTGCCAATGACTCCGGCGCGGACGAGTTCGACGCAACGGCGCATGTGGTTCTCGGCGTGGGCCTGATTGCCCATCTGAGTGACCACACCGGTTTCTTTGGCCACCTTGGTGACGGCGCGAGCTTCCCAGATACCGTGGGTCAGCGGCTTCTGCGTGTAGCAATGCAGTCCCTTCCGCATCGCCGCAATGGTAGCGTGCGCATGCATGTGGTCAGGAGTGGAAACGGTGACCGCATCGATGTTTCCGGCTTCTTTTTCCAACATCTCGCGCCAGTCGCGATAAAAGGGAGCATTGGGAAAGTTACGACGAGCGCCGCTGAGGCTTTTCAGGCGACCATCCACATTCGGATAGGCCATCACATCGACCACGTCGCAAAGCGCGCCGATTTCAAAACCTGCACCGGCGGAACCGGCGATGTCGCTGGCTCCCTTACCACCCGTGCCAATGGCGCCGAGGCGAATGCGATCATTCGCGCCAAAAACGCGACTGGGGACGACTTGGAAATTCCAAGTGGCTGCGGCAGCCGCTGCGGCAGCGCCCTTGATGACTTTACGACGTGAGATGGACTCCATGTGAGTTGGGTGGGTGTTTGTTTGGGTGAGTGAAGGGTGAAAAAATCGGCTGGAACGCGAATAAAGGGCCAAAGCCGCGGAATTTCAACGTCGGATCGGGGGCGACCCTTCCGTGATGACGCCCGCAACGTAGGGGCTCGACTGAACCCCGACATTTCCTCCTTGGGTTCCCTTGATCCCGAGTTGGAAAGCAAGGTTCAAGATGACGGAGGAACTTTTTCGTTCTATCGGGCAGGAACTTTGCTTATTGCTGGGTAGTTTTCCGCGCCCCAACCCCTTGGAAAGAAATAATGATCGATTCCCCTTCTACTGCCAATCTGGACTCTGCTCGTGAGGTCATGTCTGCCGGCCTCTCTTCTCTGGAGAACGAGGTCAAAGAGATCATGGAGGTGCTCCGCGAAGTGCTCGAATCAGCCGCTCATCCCGAACTCGCCTTGGGACTTCCCTGGCTTTCCTCCGGCGAGAACGAAGAGGCACCTGCCGACCCGTCGGAATCGGCTCAGGTGAATTCCATCGCTTTCCAGCTCCTCGACATGATCGAAGAGCAAGTGGCACAACGGACCCGACAGCAACGGGAATCGCGTCTGGGCCCCGAAGCCGAGCGAGGCCTGTGGCCACAATGTCTTGCCCGCCTCCGTGATCAGGGCGGCCTCGATGAGCGCGCCATCGCGGACGCGATTCGTTCCGTGAGAATCGAGCCGGTTTTCACCGCTCACCCCACGGAAGCCAAGCGCCCCAGCGTCCGCGAGCGCCATCGGGAACTTTACGATCTCTTGTCGTCACTGGAATCTCCTGATCTTGCCCCCCGGGAGCGCGATCAGGTGAAAGGTGATCTCAAAGCCGCCATCGAGGGGCTCTGGACCACGGGTGAAATCCATGTGGAACGTCCCACGATCCAGCGCGAACTCCGCAATGCCCTATTTTATCTGCGGGAGGTCTTTCCCGAAACGGTCGAACAGATGGACCGCGATCTCGCCTGGTCTTGGAAACACGCCGGGTTCGATCCCGAGATTCTTTCCGAGGTGGCCGGTGGCGGTCCCCGCGTCCGCTTTGGCCTGTGGATCGGCGGCGATCGCGATGGCCATCCTTTTGTCACCGCAGAAGTGACTCGGCAAACCTTGGCCGAACTCCACACGCAGGCAAAGAAGCTGCACCGACGAGAACTGGCTCAGATGGCCCTTGCCCTCACCGTTTCCGCCACCGATCGCGCCGTGCCTGAGGCGCTGACCACCCGGATCAATGAACTGGCCGCTCTACTGGGCGCTGAGGGATGCGCCATTCTTGCCCGCAACCCCGACGAGCCCTGGCGTGCGTTTGGATTCTTGCTTCGGGCCCTGTTGCCGGAAGACGAGGAAACGGATGCCACGCGTACGCCAGACCGTTTGATTCGCGATCTGGAACTGATGCGCGACAGCCTCAAGGAAATCGGTGCCCATCGACTGGCCAAGAAGCATGTGGTGCCGCTGCTGCGAAAGCTGGAGGTCTTTGGATTTCACCTCGCGGAGCTCGATGTGCGCCAAAACAGCGCTTTTCATGACCGGGCGGCCGGCCAACTGCTCGCCAAGGCCGGAGTGGCCGAGGGTGCCGATTTCGCAAACTGGCCCGAAGAACGTAGAGTTGCCTTTCTCTCAGAGGAATTGCAATCGATCCGCCCCTTTCTCCATCCCGATCAATCGGCTGGCGAGGAAGCTGATGCCGTTCGCGATTGCTATCGAGTGCTGGCCCAACACCTCCGCAACCACGGGGGCGCGGGAATTGGCTCACTCATCGTCAGCATGACCCGGCAACTCTCTGATCTGCTGTTGGTCCATCTGTTCGCTCGCGAATCCGGCCTGACGGTAGCCGGCGCAGATGGCTTTCCGGTTTGCCCGTTGCAGGTCGTTCCTCTCTTTGAAACCCTGAACGATCTGGATCGAGGCGCAGAGATCGTGGACGCCTACCTTAGCCACCCCGCAGCTCGCGCCAGCCTTGCCGTTTCCGGCTTCGATGGCACCGAAACGTCTCCCACGCAGCAGATCATGCTGGGCTACAGCGACAGCAACAAGGATGGAGGCATCATCGCCAGCCAGTGGGCGCTTTATCATGCTCAACAGGCCATCACCGAAGTCGGGCACCAGCATGACGTGAAGCTTCGCTATTTCCATGGCCGAGGCGGCACCATCAGCCGGGGCGCCGGCCCCACGGCGTGGTTTGTGCGCGCCTTACCCCACGGTTCTCTCAGTGGCGATTTCCGGATGACGGAGCAAGGCGAGACCATTGCCAGAAAATACGCCTATCCCGAGAATGCCAGCTATCACCTTGAGAGCCTGGCGGCCTGCCTGACTCAGGCGACGGCCATTCATCGCTTGGCTGAGCCCCTGAGCGTGGATCCGGTGGTCGATCTGATGCCTCGCCTCGCCGCGTGGAGTCAGGAAGCCTATCGCGGTCTTCTGGAGACACCTGATTTCATCGCGTTTTTCCGCGAAGCCACTCCCATCGATGCGCTGGAGCAGACCCAAATGGGCTCCCGTCCTTCTCGCCGCACCGGCACGGCGACGCTCGATGACTTGCGCGCCATTCCCTGGGTATTCAGTTGGACTCAGGCCCGATTTTACCTGCCCGGCTGGTTCGGAACCGGCTCCGCTCTGGCCCGGTTGGAAAAAGAGTCGCCCGAAGATTTCGAACGCCTCGCCGCGTCCATTCGAGAATCCATCGTGGTTCGCTACGTCCTCACCGGTGCGGAAACCAACGTCGTCAGTGCCGACCTCGACATCATGCGCGCCTACGCGTCGCTCGTCACTGATGTGGCCATTCGGGATCGATTCATGAACCTGATCGAGTCGGAATACGAGACCACCCGCCGCCAGTTGGACAAAATCTTCTCCCGCTCGGTCGAAGAGCGCCGCCCTCGTTTTGCCATGACGCTGAACCTGAGGGACAAACCCTTGCGAACCCTGCACCGGCAGCAGATCGCTCTGTTGCAGGATTGGCGACGTGCCGGAGGCGATCTCCCCCAGTCCCTGATTTTCTCCATCAGCGCCATTGCCAGCGGGTTGAGGACCACCGGCTGATCCGGGAAAGGCGGAGAACCCCTGATCTCGTTGCTTTACCGCCATGAGCAAAGTCGATAGCCTCCTTTTCCCGGAGGCCTCGTCGGCCCTGCCTTTCTCATGAAAAGACTCATCGCCATCGTCTTTCTCCTCGGGGTTTTCGCCGAGACACCCGCGCGAACCGAGGAATTCTTTCCCCTCGATTCCCGATCCTGGTCCCGAACTGACGAAGCCGTCGTGCTCACCGACCTCTCCCTCGCCGAACCTGCCGACGCTTTGATTACGGGGAAACGCCAAAAGGGAAAGTGGAAGATGATCCCTTTCTCCACGGCTGATCTGGAGGGCACCGCGCTCTCGGTCTACGGATTGACGAATCCAGCGGTCGTGCGGCTGGCGCTGGAACAACGGGGGCCTCACGCCATCTACGTGGGACTGGCCACGACCTCGGGAGGATTCAACATCGGCGGAAATGGATTGAAGGCGAAGCTGAGCGACGAACCAGTCTTCAAGCGATTGACCAACAACCTCGCGCTGGCAAAAAATCGCCGCGCCGTGATTCAGGAATGTTTCCTCACGACCGCGGAGTTGAACGGCCAGTCGATCGAAATCGCCCCGCTGCCCGGATTGCCCGCCACGATCTGTTACATCAAACTCGTGCCTTTGACCGAGGCGGAAAAGCAGCGCGCCACTGCCCCGTCCTCCCATCGCACCTCCATCGCCACCTTTGACGGACACAGTTGGATCTGGCCCTTCCAACCTACCACCGCCGAAGAACTGGCCGAGGAATTTCGAGGCTTCGAGGACACCGACTTCGGCAAATGGTGGTTTCAGGTCACCGGAGCCGATCTGGTCTGCTACCCGTCGAAAGTCGGCACCTATCCCGGAGAAGGTACCACCGATTTTCCCACCGAAAACTACGCCGCCTACACTCGCTCGCTCGAGACCCTGTTCAGCAAAGGCGTCAATCCGCTTCAGGTGGCTCGC
>JAGROX010000105.1:15785-18563 GCA_020440025.1 Verrucomicrobiia bacterium | reverse complement strand
CGCGACGGCACCCCGACCTTCTATCTCAGCTATGCCAATCCCGAAGTGCGGCGGCAGTTGCTGGAGATTTTCCGGGAAACCCTCGACCTGCAGCCCGAGGGCGTCGGCTTTGTGTTCAATCGCGGCATGCCGCTCATGCTCTGGGAGGATGCCTTCTGTGATCGATTCCGGGAAATGCACCAGGCCGATGCCAAAACCGTTCCCGAGGACGATCCTCGCATTCATGCCACCCGGGCTGACATCATGACCACCTTCATGACCGAGATTCGGGCCTTGCTCGACGAAACCGCCCTCAAACAAGGACGCACCGAGCGCTACAAAATCTCCCTCGGGACCTTTGCCAAGGAGGCCGACAACCAGAAATGGGGGCTCGATCTGCCCACCTGGATTCAGAGGGGCCTCGTCGACGACATCGCCGTGACCTGGTTCGCCTACCACACCTCCTTTGAGACCGCGCCCGGCCAGATCGACATGGATTACTATCGCCGGATCACCGAGGGCACCCAGACCAAGGCCTACCCCATGGTCATAGCGTGGAAGACCGGCAAGCCCAAGGATTTCTGCCAAAAAGTCAGCGATTTCCTCGCCGCCGGCGCCCCCGGCGTCGCCGTCTGGGATCCCCAGGTTCACAAAGGCTGGCCCGAAGGCTCTCCCGGCAATGTCTTCGAGGTTCTCGGCAAACTCGGCCACGAGGAGGACCTCCAGCGCTGGGCCAAAGACGGCGTCCCTCAACCCCTCGCCATTCCCCTCACCCGGCTCGATGAAAACTACTTCAGCCGCTGGTTCCCCAACACCGGATTCTGATCCCTCACCGCCCTCAAAGAGCCAGTCCAGCGCATGGCCGATCCCACACCCTGAGGAACGAGCCGTTCACCTCGGTTGAGTGGCTCACAATGACCAATAATACAAAACCTCACTGTTGGACTCAGATGCTTCCCCGCATACTGCGATCAAATCCTTGATGGGGCCACTCCAATCATAGAATGCACTTTCATCCATCGGTTCATTTAATTCTTCGATCTTCTTTTCCAATTTTCTCACGCCCCCAAACAACCTCGATATAAAGGATGAACTCTTAGCCTCCTCAAGCTGCTGCGTTAAACAATTCAGATCTTCATCTCGATAATATCTATGCAAGAAACTCATAAACCGATTGCTGATCAAACCCACTTTATCAACAGAAGCGGCAGAGAACACGCGGACGAAATCGCTTCTCATCGAATACATCCCTGATTCCGCTTCTGATTCATCATGAGACCCTACGACCAACTTCCCGCAACTATCAGTAAAAGACTCAGGCAGGCTTGAGCCCTCAACTTCATTTACGGCTTTGATCAGAAAATTGAAATCCTCCGAGAATAGGGAACCTGAGAAATCCGCCCGCTTCCTAACAACATCAGGGTTGCCTAAATCATCAAGAGTGCCGTCGTCCCCATAAGCATCGTATATCGCAATGATCAAATCGGCGTTACCACAATAGAAGGTATTTAAAAAACTCATTAAATATATTTCTTTCAGAAGAGTATCTAATTCCAATGCCTATCTGTTGCCACTGGAGATCCCGTCGAGAGGGAGCCGCAGGAAGTTATGGCACAAGGCGAAGCGGCTGCCAAGCTTCTCGGGTTAGTTGTCCCAACTTTCTTTCGTTCCGGCTGGGATAGGTGGAAGGAAGACCGGAATTACCTTGGGTCGATCGTAAGACCAAGGGAACATCTTGGCCCAAATCATTGAGCAGCTTCGTCGCCTCCCTCGCAGTCCTCAAAGAACCCATCCGTCGCTGGGCCGACTCAAGGGCTATTCCTTCGATAGGACGAACTCACTACGGCGTGTCGCCAGAATTATGACAAGGGAGATTCCAAAAATCACTCCTAAAAAACCTGCCGAAAAACACAAGATCACCGACAGGATGAGCCCGTTCCGATACACCCATGACTCTCGAATTCTTTTCACAAGCACCGCCACTGCGAGAAGAACTGAACCGAAAACAGCGGCACCACTTCCCCAAATCGATACCATCATTGATTGTCTGACATGGTCACCTATTTCATCGGCAGCGACAGATTCTCCGCTCCCCAAATCCGCAAAGGCGCCGCCCATCACGCTGAAGGCGAACAGAAAGCTAATCACTGGTCCGAGCATCAGAAATAAACCAGCCACAGCAAGATACCGCCCCCGATTCCTTGGTTTCGATGATGGGTCGTTTTCCTGCGGAACGGGGATACTCATCACTTGGCTTGGCGGAGCTTTTTCGCAGAACAACATTAGCCTGCCCACTCGGAAATCAAAATCCCTCTAGCGAAATGCGATGGGGAGATTTGTCGAGAGAACGAAATTTCTTTCTCCCCGTCAAGGAGTTAAGAGTCTCGTTGGATGCCGGATTCAACAGGGTTAGGTCGGGGACTTGACCCTGTTGGGTCGGGGGGCTGGCCAAGGGAGGCTCCCCTACCCCCCAGTATGGGAGCCTCCTGGCCAGATGGCCTCTTTTTAGATGCCGCTGGAACTGCTGGTGGATGATGATGACAGCCAACTGCTGCTGGGCGGTTCGTAGCTGCTGCTGGATGGGTCGATCCAACTGCTGCTGGGAGGATCGTAGCTGCTGCTGCTGGGTTCAAAGCTGCTGCTGCTGGAGAGGGAGGAGTCTGAGCTCTCGCTCTCTTCACTACTATTCTCATCGACTCCTCCGCCGCCACCACCACCGCCGCTCAGGGCGGGGCCTCCGGCGAGGCTGGGGGTGAAGAAGTTGCCCAAGATGTCGGGGTTGCCGCGATTGGCTTGGGC
>JAGROX010000105.1:0-15730 GCA_020440025.1 Verrucomicrobiia bacterium | reverse complement strand
TCTTCGCTCAGGCGTTTGTCGGCGGTGGATTGCTCGCTGGCGGCGTAGATGGTGTCCCATTGGGCTTTGAGAGCGGTGGCGTCGGTGAGTCGGGCTTGGTCGACGCCATTGCCGATGAGCGGGGTGAGTCCATCAATGACTTTTTTCAGGTAGTTCTCCACTTCATCGTCGGGCAGACGGTAGAGGGTGGTGACGCCGGAGCCGATGACTTGGACGACTTGGGGGGAACCTTCGCCAAACTCGGCCTCGACCCATTTGGCGATGCCGGCCACGGCTTTGGGCAAGGCCTCGCGCAGGTTGTTTTTGGCGAGTTTTCGGGCTTTGCGGAAGTCGCCCTGGGTCATGTTGTCGGTGATGCCATCGTCAAAGGCAGCCATGGCGGCGGCAGTGGCGGCGATGCGAGCGGTCCAGTCGCCCTCGCTGTTCTGGTTGCCGAGTTTGCCGATGTGATCGGTGGTCACGGCTGCCATTTCGTTGTCGCTGATGTTGCGCGACTGGAAAGGATTGATGAAGTAGTTGCGTGGGTCTCTCATGCTCATGGCTATTCGGGGTTTGAGGTTGATAACAACGCAAAATTGCGAAAACCAGCACAGCCTGACAAGCAAAAAAGGCGAGTTTTTTTGGACATCGTTCTTTCACAGGAAAGTGAGATGCTTCTAAACCGTTTAGAAAGCACTTCACGAGATTTGATGTGGCTTCTAAATGGTTTAGAAGGTGCTTCATGAGATTTGATGGCACTTCTAACCCGTTTAGCATGTGCTTCACAGGCGGTGACGTGCCTCCTAAACGTTTAGGAGGCGCATCACGAGATTTGATGTGGCTTCTAAATGGTTTAGAAGGTGCTTCACAGGATTTTACCTGCCTTCTCACTGCTGTGGACGTTCCGCCGGGCCTTTTGGAATGGGTAGCGGGGCATTTTTTAGAAATTTTGTCTGGTCAGGCGCTCGCTAATCAGAAAAACTGTGCGGCAATCAGTCATGAAAGTGTCGTATCTCCAGCGTTTGGAAACGGTGATCTTTTATCAGGATGCCGAGTTACTGCGAGAGATCCTGTCGTCGGCGATGGTCCTGGGGGCGCGGTTTTTTCAGGAAGGTCGTCTGGTGGCGCAGGCAAAGGGCCGCTGGGCGGGCGACGACACGGAGGAGGCGCTGGAGACGTGGCTGCGCGTGTCGGGCGTGGAGGTGGAATCGGTGTTCGACGTGGAGGTGCTGGTGGCACCACTGGCGGGCCTGTTGACTCCGGGTCTGTTTGTCACGACCCGCCGCGGCGGCGTGGGCCGAGCCATTGGCAACGGTCGACTGGGCCAGGCGCTGAATCTCCAAGCGTGGGTCGGAGGCGGCGGGACGGTGTTTCTGGTGCTCAACGGGCCGAGTCTGGATGCGGAGACGCGGGCGCTGCTGGCGCATCGGCCGGGGGTGGTGACGTTTGGGGTGAACAATGGGGCGCACGGGTTTCGCCCGGATCTGTGGGCCTGTGTGGATGGGCCGGAGCGGTTCATGGGATCGATCTGGCAGGATGGCCGGATCTTGAAATTCGTCCCGGCGGAGTTTTTGGATCGCGAATGGGGCGTGCCGGGCCGGACGGTGGCGGATTGTCCGCGGGTGGTGGGCTATCGGCGAAACGAGAGGTTCAGCGCGGCGCGTTTTCTGACGGAGGGCTCGATCAACTGGGGCAATCACAAGCGCTACGGCGGCGGTCGCTCGGTGATGCTGGCGGCGCTGCGCATCGCCTACGAGCTGGGCTTCCGACGGGTGGTGCTGGTGGGCTGTGATTTTCGGATGACGGCGGAGCAGCGCTACTGGTTTGCCGAGCAACGCACCCCGCAAGCCATCCGGAACAATCAGACGATCTACCGCAAGCTGGAGGACTATTTCACCGCCCTGTTACCGGTGTTTCGCGCCGCCGGCTTCGCCGTGGTCAATGCGACGCCGGGCAGTGCGCTCACGGTCTTCCCCCAAGTCGATCTCAAGGCCGAAGTCGCCGCCGCCTCGGTCGATGTGAGCGGCTCGACGGAGGGGATGTATCGGTGATGGGTGGGGTAGGACGTTCTAAGATAAGCACCCTCACGAGGGAGCGCCACATCGAATTCGGGTTAAGCGTTGCGCGAAATGCACCTTCCGACTCGCGGCGGGTGAGAGTTGCCTGCTCTTTCTTGTCCGGCTTTTGGATTGCAACGTAAAAGTAGGCGTGGAGGCGGACGCGGCGCTCAGCGGTAACTTCGAGTCCTAGCAACCTGTCGGACTTCAGTCGATCTTTGATTTCCCGAACCGGCTGAGACGTCCGTTGCTGCGGAGGGGGTGGGTTGATTTGTGTAGGGTTAGCGAGTCGTCGGCTCGGTAGTCTTCATTTTTATTCAGCTCGCTCTTCCCGGACCCGCTCTGCGAGCGGGAACAAGGCCTCTTCCATTCTCTTCCCGCCATTGGCGCCGGGTTGGAGGGGGTCGATGATCTCGTCGTTAATCGCTCGGAGATCCTGACAGCCCTGATTGTCGGAAACGATGGGGAGGATGTTGGGTTTTTAGGCGGCGCTTGCCGCGATTGATCCGAACAGAAAGAGGGAAAAGAGGAGCCGATTCACAGGGGCCATCTTGGAAGGCGCTTCATCGATGTGGCAATGGCGTGAATCGGGCCAATGATTGGTCAATTCGATTCGAAAATCTTCCCAAAATGGCTAAATTTTCGATCCATCACTGCCTCGGAAATCGAGTGTTCCCAATCTATTAGTTTTTCTCCCTCTACCATCGCCCATGATCCATTCGCTTCGCATCGTTGTCGCTGCCAGCTTGGTCAGCATCACTGTCCTTTCCCTTTCTGACAGTTCAGTATTCGCCCAGGGATTCGGCCCGCAATTCACGAGAGTGATTCCCCGTGGGGGAGATCTCGCCCAGCGCGAGTTTGGCTCAGCGGTCGCACTCAGCGATCGCTATCTCGCAATCGCCGATCCCGGCAACGATGCGGCGGGAACCGACGCCGGAGCGGTCCAGGTCTTCGATGTCCGGACCGGTCGATTTCTGCGGAATCTCGTCGCGACAGATGCTGCCGACAATCAGCGTCTTTTTACCTCGGTCGCCATCTCGGGACCGCTGCTGATCGCTGGCGCCACGTCTGGAGATGGTGCCGTCGCGGGATCCGGGGCTGCCTATGTGTTTGACCTGCGGACGGGGCGTCAGATCACCAAGCTCTTCGATCCCACCGGTCAAAATGGCGCTCAGTTCGGGAATTCGGTGGCGATCCAAGGCGACCATGTGTTGGTCGGCTCACCGGGTAAGGATGGACTCACAGGAACCGCTTTCCTGTTTCATGCCCGCACCGGAACTCTGATGGCGGAATGGCAGCTCAACGGCGGCAATCGAACCAATGGAGACAAATTCGGAGGATCGGTGGCAATCTGTGGAGGGTGGGGACTGGTCGGCGCGCCTGGAGCGAGTGGTGGTGACGCATTCTCCGGCAACGCCTACCTGTTCGAGGTGGCTGACGCCAACGGCGCCGTGGTTACGGAATTCAGAGAGTTGGCGGCTCAGGACAGTTTGGTCAACGACCAGTTCGGAGAGAGCGTGGCTCTGGATGGTCGCTACGCCGTCATCGGGGCACCGGGTCGGGACGAATATGGCGTCGGTCTCGGCGCAGCCTACGTCTTCGATGTCCTCACGGGCAATCAGGTAAAAAAGCTCGTGCCCGATGGCATCAGTGGAGTCGATCTGTTGGGTCGAAGGGTGGCGATTTCGGGAAATCTGGCGCTGGTGGCCACCAATAAGAACGTGGTCCTTCTTTACGATCTTTCCGACGACGCGGTCGATCTTTCCCAGGTCACTACACTTCGTCCTCTTGAGATAGGTCAGACCGGAAATTCCTACGGAGAGAGCGTCGCGCTTTGCGGAAATCGGGCGCTGATCGGGGCAAAAGCCTTTGGGCCCGGAGGAAATGGAATGGGCGCCGCTTATTTGGTTCAGGAATTGGCGGGAGGTCTTCCGCTCGATTTCGTGGCTCGGCGTCGGGGTGTCGCCGACGGCGCGTTGGACGCTACGTTCGGCGTTTTCCGCGATGTTTTTATCAATCCGAATGGCAAGGTGGCTCTCTCGGCGAACCTCACCGGTCCCGGATCCGCTGGAGGCCGAACCCAGGGAGTCTGGGCGGAGGATCCGTCGCTGGCAGGATCTCCCTTGCTGGAGAAGAACATCTTGAGTGGTGAAGATCTCGGAGCCCTACTGCTGCCGGGTGTTTCAGTGGCCAGTGTCCAACGCTCCACTTTCAATCGAGCCGCCACCGGCTTCTCTCTCGTCACACTGAAGGGTGCGGGGGTGACTCCACACAACAATGGCATGATCGCCAGTTTTGGGAGTGGCGTCACCGGATATGTGTTACAGACCGGACCGACGCTGGCGTTTGGAGGAATTGGTGCCGAAGAGATCCTGCGTTTCAACGATCTGGTCCAAGCCCGTCTGTTTGAGATGGCGACCGTGGCCTACCAAATGCGAATCGGAACCGGGGCCATTTATTCGGGCAACGACACCGGGATCGTGAGCGTGGACTCGAATGGAGGTATCTTCGGCGACGATATGGGAGAGGGGAGGACGATTCCTCCTCTTGGACTCGACCATTTTGGACAGTTCTTTGGCCGGGTCGCCCAATCGCGGGATACGACCGCTCGAGGCTTCGGGGCATTCGTGGTGTCAGGGCTGGATGGATCGACCCGGCAGCAATTATTCGTCGACAATATCTCCAACGATCCTGTTGAAGGTCCCAAACAAGGCGATGCGCCTCTTGGCGCCACCGGGGGCGCTGGGCCGATTGTTATTCGTAGTTTCCTCGGGGACTCGATCGACGGCGGAGAATTTAATGTCTGGAGAGCCGCTCTCACGGGGCCGGGATTGCCGGGACCGCTCCGCGAAGGCGTCTGGTCGGAGTTCGGAGGCGGCGCCAAGGTGGTACAACGCGGAGACGAGCCGGATTCGATCAACGAACCGGGAATAAAGGTGGCTCGCATACTCGGGTTCTGGACCTCGGAATCGTCCGACGTTTTCCTGCAATTGAAACTATCGGGGCGGGGCGTCACTGCGGCCAACGATTGCGCCTTCTATCGTTGGGATGCGGGTAGTGGTATGCTCACTCGCCTGCTCCGCGAAGGGGATACGGTCTCTGGCTGCGACGGCGCGAGGGTCGGTGTCATCCAGCGGATCGTGGTGGGCGACGGCGGTCGCTACCTCATCGCCTGCTCGCTGGTCGGCGTCCCCGCCGCAACGAACCAGGCTCTCCTGGCGGGTGATGGTCTCCACGTCGAACCGACCCTGCGCCTGCCCTACGTCGCTTTGCGTAAGGGGGTGAAATACAGTTCCGGACTCAACGCAATCACCGGTGTCCGCAGCCTTTCCTTTCTCCCGAACACGGACCGCACTGGTGCCGGAGGCAAGGGCCTCGGACAGCCGGTGAATGCTTCCGGGGAGGCGGCGCTGACCGTGACGTTCGACAATCGCGCCATCGAAGTGATGAAAGGCGACCTCTGATACCGCTACCCAGTTTGGATAGCGGCAGTTGATCCGGGAGGGGGGCGTAGGAGCGTCCCTGACCGGATCGAGCGATCCGGAGACCATTCGGGGACCGATGACGAAAACTCCTGCCCATTTCGTCGCGATCCTCGCTTTGTTGAGGTTGGGCGCGATCAGGCCCGCATTTTCCGCGATCGATTTCGAGCGCGATATCCGTCCGATTTTCGCGGAGAAATACACTCGCTGTCACGGGCCGGATGATGAGAAACGTGGTCTGCGGTTAATGGGAATCGATTTTGCGACGCGACCGCTCGACTCGGGCGATGTGGCGATCATTCCGGGCAAGCCAGACGAGTCCACGCTGATCGATCGGATTCAGACGAGTGATCCCGATGACGTGATGCCGCCGCCGGCTTCGCCGTGGTCAATGCCACGCCGGGCAGTGCGCTGACGGTCTTCCCCCAAGTCGATCTCAAGGCCGAAGTCGCCGCCGCCTCGGTCGATGTGAGCGGCTCGACGGAGGGGATGTATCGGTGATTGGGTGGCGTGATAATAGTAAAAGATGAGTGCAGAGGAGTTCCTTAGCCACTTCGCATCGGCAGGTGATTATTCCGCCGATTGCTTATAACGGTAGATATTTTGCTCACCTTTTTCGACGCATTCAATATGCTTGGTTGCCCGGGATATTGAGGCTTCAAGGTTGCTCATTGCTACCGGAGCAAGTTCGGGGTGTTTGGTTTCAATTAGCGTGATGAGTTGGCGCTTTGTGAACACCTTGTCCCCAATTTGTTCTTGGAGGTTGATGATTGCATCTCTTACTGACGGCTTTTTCTCTTTTTTTACCTTAGAAGGATCATTCGGAAGCGCTGCAATCAACTCTTCAAGTGACCGATTTGTTTGCTGTTTTTTCTTCATGATTAGTGTCGGTATTCCTAGTTTCAAGCGAAGATAACATTTTAACTGTGCACCATCCCTGAAATGCCAAACTGAGCTATTTCTGGGCAGATCGCGCTCCCCGTGGGACGCCCCCCTCCCCGCAGATTTCAACGACTTTGTCTTTTACCTCTCACCATCTGATTGGGTGTCTGCATTTATGCCACAAAGCCAGCCGATCTCCAAGCTTTCGTGGTTAGTTTTTGCGGAATTCTTTCCCCTTGGTCGGTTCGACCTCCCCCGAAAACGGCGCTAATTCGTGATGCGGTGGGGCTGGACATCGTTGGCGGATTGAGAGAGAACTACGGGCATCTTTTTCCGCCACACTCTTTTTCCATGAAAACGCTCCCCCGCTCTTCTCGCTCACCGCTTCTGCTGTTCGCCGCCGCTCTGGCGATTCCTGGTCATGCTCTGCTGCAGGCGGAGGAATGGACGGAGTTCCGCGGGCCGGGTGGTCAGGGGCATTCGGAGGCGAAGAATCTGCCGTCGGAATGGTCCAAGCGAAACCATGTGAAGTGGGAAACGGAGGTGCCGGGCACGGGCTGGTCGTCGCCGGTGATCGTGAATGGCCGGGTCTATCTGACCTCGGCGGTGGAGGATCGATCGAAACTCTCGCTGCAGGCGCTGGCATTTGACGCGGAATCTGGCAAGCCGATCTGGAACACGGAGGTGTTCTCGGTCGACAGTCCGACCAAGATTCATTCGAAAAACAGTCATGCCTCGCCCACGGCGATCTTTGAGGATGGGAAGGTGTATGTGCATTTCGGTCACGACGGCACGGCCTGTGTCGATGCCACGTCGGGCGCGGTGATCTGGAAGCAGAGTTCGCTGCCCTATCCGCCGGTCCACGGCAATGGCGGCTCGCCCATCATCGTGGGAGACAAGCTGATTTTCAGCAGTGACGCGGCCAGCGATCCTTTCATCGTGGCGCTGAACAAGACGACCGGCGAGGTGGTGTGGAAAACGGCCCGCAATGTGGAAACCAAGCGGACCTTTTCTTTCTCGACGCCGCTGGCGATCGAGGTGAACGGCAAGACCCAGGTGATCAGCCCGGCGAGCGGCGCGGTGATTTCCTATGATCCCGAGACTGGCACGGAGATCTGGCGTTGTCTCTACGGCGAGGGTTACTCGGTGGTCCCCCGCCCCGTTTTTGCCAATGGATTGGTCTATGTGTGCTCGGGATTCAATCGAGCCATCCTCTACGCGATCCGTCCGGATGGTGAGGGCGACGTCACCAAGACGCACATCGCCTGGGAATACTCGAAAACCGTTCCGAAGGAGTCGTCCATCCTGGTGGTGGATGATCTGGTCTATCTGAACGACGACAAGGGCATCGCGACCTGTCTGGATGCGAAGACGGGCGAGGTGCAGTGGCAGGAGCGACTGGCGGCGGGCGGTTACTCGGCCTCGCCCATCTATGCCGACGGCAAGATCTATTTCCAGAATGGCGAAGGCGTGGGCACGGTGATTCGTCCGGGTCGGAAGTTTGACAAGATCGCAGAGAACGACATCGGCGAGCATGGCCTGGCTTCCTACGGCGTGACCGAGGGAGCCCTGTTCATTCGCACCGACACGAAGTTGTTTCGCATCGGAGGTTGAGCAAACCTGACGAACGGTCGGAGAGAGCGGATTCGGGTTCCGAAGGGAACTGAGTTTCATTGACGCGACGGCATCGCTTTCCTAAAACCAGAGAGTGAGACCGACTCTCGACCTTCAGCGACTTCCCCGGCTTGGCCTGTGTCTGGGCATCGTGGCCCTCCTCTTTTTGCCGGGATGCTCCCGCAAGGTGGATCTGCCCGAGGCCCGGCGGCATTTGAACGACTACCTGACGGCCCCGGATCCCGGGACGGGGTTCGATGACTTTCTGGCGAAGTGGGAAGACGAGGCGCGGATCGAAGATCTGAATGGCGAACTGGTGACCCGGCGGGCCCAGGCGGATTCCCCGGTGGAAGAAGCCGAAGTCATGCTGGTGGAAGCGCTGGTGAGTCTGGCCCAGAACAATGACGAATGGAAGCGACTCGCCTTTTCGCGCCTGTTTCAGCATCCCGGCATGAGCCTGCTCCTGACTCGGGAAATCGAAGCGGGGCATTCCGGTTTTGTCCCGGCTCTGGTCGAGAGAATTGGCGAGGCCTTCGCGATCGATGGGAACGCCGATCCTCCCGAAGACGATCCCTTTACCTATCGGGGAGAAGGCTACGCCGCGCTGTCGGCCATCGCCGACGTGCCTCCGGCCTTGTGGGCATTGCGGGAAGCCCTGAACGATCAGGAATGGGCGGAAGCGGGGCTCGGGGATACCTTTCTGCGGCGGGCAGCCACCTATCGCAGTTACACCCACGATCCCGAGCGACTGGTCAGTTTCCTCCAGCATTCACCGATCTTTGCCCCGCTGGATGCGTTTGACCCGATTCCCTTGGAGATCGGCACTCAGGGCACTCTGTTGGAAGCGCTGGTGAGGCAACTTCAGAGAAGTCTGGCGGATCGGGAGTGGCAACGATTGAGCGAAGTGTTCGAGCAGCATGCGCCCGGGGTTCTGGGAGCGGAGGCGATCGCCGCCTATCGTTTCGATACCGAAGAGATTCCGGGTGCCGTAGCCCTGGTGTTTCAATCGAAACTCGAAGAGATCAAGAAACTCGATTCCCGACGTCAGGGCGATCTGGCAGATCTCGCCGCCCGGATGTCATTCGGGCGCGGCCAGGTCAGTGACGACGCCAGTCAGACCGATCTCAGCCCCTTCCTGGATTGGCTGGCCCAGCACGGCGAAAGTCCCTTGGACGAGGGCTTGGCGGGCTCATGGTTGGCGGCCAAAACGTGGGACGAGCTTCCCGTTGCCGGAGGTTCCAATACGGTGCAGAAACGGGTGGCGGAGATGTTGCACCCGCTTCGGGCGATTGATCCGAAAGTGGCCACCAATCTGGTGATTCACGTGACGAAGCTCGCTCGGGAGAACGGGTCTCCCAAGGAGTATGCCAACCGACATTCCACCCTGGGTGAGGAGATTCTGGACGATCATCTTTTCGAAGATCGCGTCGGCGGAGGGCGGGCCTTCATCGTGAACACTTTTGTCGCGGGACAGGACGAACTGGGGATCGATTTCTGGGTGAAGTTCAATGAGTGGCAGGACTACGATCTCGGCGTCGCAATGGCTCAAGGAGGCAAGACTCCCGACGAGAAACTGACAGCCCTTTTCCGCCAGTTGAACGAATTTGCGAGCGTCCTCGAGATTGACGATTATCGCATCCTGATCGGATCGGCGGTCAATTTTGCCAAGCGATTCCCCTCCCGAGGCATCACGCCCGAAGCCTATCTCCAACGAATCGAAGCCGAGTTGGCTCGCGGTCCGGGCGAGTCGTCGAAACTTCACGAGACTCTGAAGGTGTTTGCCGATGGGGCCCGCCTCGCGCAACGCCTGAAAAGCGGGGAACTCCCCCAGGCCAGTGATCCTGCGGAGATCCCCTACCGCGAAGCCCTGACAGATTCCGAGCACTGCTGGACCTGGCGATTTGGCGTCGCGGCAACGCTCTTGCAGGACCTGGAGTCACGGGCATCCGACGAATTTGTGGAAGCGGCGCTGGATCTCTTGCTAGAGGGATACCGAGACGGGCGACGGTTTTCCAAAGAGTATGAGGGAGCGGTGATCAGAGCGATGGATTTCACCCATGAGGCGGGCAAAAGAGACGAGCGTCGCCAGCAATACCTCGCGGCCTGGAAGCAGCGGTTCCTGTCGGGAGAGAGTTCATCGCATCTCTATCACGTCTATGGTCGGACGATGCGCATTGCCCTGCGACAGGGCGATCCGAAGACGGCCCATCAGATTCTGGAAACCTTTTCGGGTGCCAAAAATCATCCGGCTTCCTTTGTCTCCGCGATCTTGGGTGGCGACTACGAACTGGCGCTATCTCTCCAGCAGGAATACCTCGAGGGGCTGAGTTATCATCCCCGGGTGCTGGATCCAGGGGAAGATTTCGAGAAGGTCTCGACCGGCTATCTCGAATTTCTGAAAGCGGAGGGAGAAAAAAGAGAGGGCCTGCTCAGCCATCCGCCAGAGGCGCTCGCCCTTCATGCCCGGGCCATGTTTCTCTCGCTCGACGGGCTGGCGGGAACTCCAGAATGGAAGAAGGAAGCTCGCGACGTCGCTCTCGCCCTTGGCGCCGCTTACAAGGAATCCTCGGTGCCCCCATTGGCCGTCAATCGCGCCCTCTACCTGATGTCGGGTCTGGTCACGCCTCCGAGAGAACTGGGATTTCCCTTGCGGAACTGGTTTGAGAATTACGACGCCCTCTCGTTTTTCAAAAACGGCCATCGCTTGACTGACATCGAGTTTCGCCCCATTCAACTGCACTTCCAATTGGCTCTCGAAGACAATGACAAAGAGGCGCTGCCCCGCATCGTCTCGGTGATGCAATCGGTCGCCGCCCTGAAAAAACTCGGGGTCTATCGCACCTTTCGGGATCCGTTTTTCGACAAGATTTTGGGGGTGGGAATCCGCACCTTTTCAGGTGAAGTCACCAAGAGCACGGACGCATCGAAAGTGAGCGACCTGTGGTTTGACTACTTTCTTGCGCTGTCCACCCTTCCCCGGAGTTCCTGGGAAGAGAGAGCCCGAAGTCGGGAACTGGAAGGGCTCTTCGCCGCGGCGGCAGTGAGCGATCGGGGCGACGAACTGGGTCCGTGGTGGAACCAATTGTCGCCGGGACATCAGGAGTTCGTGGAATTCCTCACCTCGCAAAAGCGAAATGTGTTGAAAGACAGTGCGCGGATCGCCATGAGGGCCAAATGGATCTCTGGATCTCACAAAGAGCGAAAGCGCGTGGCGCTGGCGCTGGCAACCGCTCCCGGAACCCGTCTCTCGTTGCCGATGATCGATTCATGGGAATCGGTGAAGTTGGGAAACCCGCAGGAACTGCAGGACTGGGGCCCCGCGTTGATCGCCGCCGCTCCTCGCGAAGGCTTCACCGCGCTTGGCCTGGCGGCACTGGCAAGAAAGGACCGGGATCTGGCAAGCGCCGAATTCCTTTTCACCTTGGCGGAGACCGCAGCGAAGGACGCCGGACAAGAGGATGCGGCCTTTGCCATGGAGCGCGCCCAGATCACGTTTGCGGGAGGCAAGACTGCGGAAGCAGTGGCGATACTCCAAGCGATAGGCAAGGAAAACCGACTGACTCCGGGGCAGGAGGAGGAGAAAAGCAGACTCCTCAAAGCATGGACAGAATCCGATGGGAAGCCCCAATAGTCCGAAGCCCCCATCGAGGCGTTTTGATGCGGCATTGGCGCGATGATGTCCCGCCTTTTAGCAAAAACATGACGAAAATCGACAAAAGTATCGCGATTCCATACAATACGCGCCGTCCCGGTCTGCTATACTGAACCGTCGCGTGAGATCGACCCTTTTTCCCCCTCCCATGATTTCAAACCGAGTCTTCCCGACTTCTTTTTCGACCCTGCTAGCCACTTCTCTGGCTTTCGCTTGGGCGTCAGTTTCTTCGGCCCAGGAGGCGAGCGAGTCCGCCGCGTTCTATGCCAAGGAAGTGTATCCCATTCTCCAGGAGCACTGTTTCAAGTGTCACGGTGGTGAGGAAAAGCTGAAGGGCAACTTTCGGATTACCAGCCGGGACGGCTTGATCGCGGGCGGAGACCTCGGGACTAGTATCGATGAAACGGACCCGGCAAAGAGTCTGATTCTGGAATTGGTGAACTACGCCAACGAGGACTACCAGATGCCACCAAAGGCGAAGCTGCCAGAGGCCCAAATCGCGACACTCACAGCGTGGGTCGTCGAGCACGGGGCCGCCTACGATCCGGCATTGGAAATCGAGGGCGCGCCAGAGGAACGGCGACGGGGTTTTACGGTCTCGGATGAGGACAGACAG
Organism: Verrucomicrobiia bacterium; assembly: GCA_020440025.1. GTDB lineage: Bacteria > Verrucomicrobiota > Verrucomicrobiia > Verrucomicrobiales > DEV007 > JAEUHH01. The sequence continues at coordinate 3,448 of JAGROX010000105.1, read as the reverse complement.
TGGTGGGCCTACCGACCGATCGAGGAAAGAGCCCTGCCGAAAGTCAGTGATCCGGAGTGGGAGAAAAACGGGATCGACGCGTTTGTGCTCAAACGTCTCGATGACGCCGGTCTGAAACCGAATCCGCCAGCGGAACCCGGAGTGCTTTGCCGACGGGTCTTCTACGACCTCATCGGCCTGCCTCCTTCACTGGAGGAGGTGAAGCAGTTTGAAACTGCCTGGTCTGAGGATGCTGACACGGCTTGGAAGAGTCTGGTGGATGACCTCCTGTCCCGTCCGCAATACGGCGAAAAATGGGCGCGTCACTGGCTGGACATTGTGCGCTATGCCGAATCCAACGGATTTGAGAGAGACAACTCCAAGCCGCACATCTGGCGCTATCGCGACTATGTCATCAAGGCGTTCAATGACGACAAGCCTTACGATCAGTTCGTGACCGAACAGATCGCGGGAGACGAGATTGCCAATCCGACGCTCGACTCGATCACCGCGACCGGTTTTCATCGACTGATGCAGTGGGATGACGAGCCCGCCGATCGCAAGCAACACGTCTACGATGTGCTAGCCGACGACGTGCTCGTGACCAGCGAAGCCTTTCTCGGAATGACGCTCGGGTGCGCCCGCTGCCACGATCACAAGATCGATCCCATCTCTCAGAAGGACTACTACTCCTTCATGGCCTTTCTCCATGGGGTCACCCACTACACCACTCAAGGAACCCTGATTTCCTGGGCGACAGAGGAGGAACGCAAACAGTTCGAGGAGAATCGGAAACGGCAACTGGCTGCTCTGGAGACCAAGACCCAGACGCTGGAGAAGGACATCAGTGACTTCCTGGAGAAAGAAGGGAAACTGGCCAAGGAGAGCGACACCAAGCCCATCACCCTCGTCGAGGATGCCCGAGGCGGAGGCAGTGAATGGGAATACACCACCGACAAGCCGACGCCTGACTGGCATGAGGTGGGATTTCGCAACAAGGCCTGGCAGAAAGCCAATGGTGGATTCGGAACGGCTGGGACGCCCAACGCGGAAGTTCGCACCAATTGGAACACTCCCGATATCTGGATGCGCACCACCTTTGGCCTCGAGGCCTTGCCCAAGTCGCTGGCGATGGAGATTCACCACGACGAAGATGTCGAGGTCTATCTCAATGGGCAACTCGTCTACGAAGCTAGCGGCTACCTCACCGACTACGAGACCATCATCCTGCCCGAATCGGCGCTGGCTGCCTTGCAGACCGGACGAAATGTCATCGCGGTGCACTGTCATCAAACCGGGGGCGGCCAATACATTGACCTCGCTTTGAGAACAGGCGTTGTCGAGGGATTCGATCCGTCGGAGATTTTCTCCGGAAAGCGAAGCGGCAGGTTCAAGCCGCTGCTCACCCAGCATTTTGGTCGTGACGTCCTCGCCGAGTGGAAAGAGCTCCAGAATCAAGCCAATCAGCTCCGCAATCAGAAGCCGGGCATTGCGATCAATGCCGTGACGGAAACCGGCGGCGAGATCGAGCCGCTTCAGATCCACATGCGTGGAAGTGCGCATGCTCCCGGCGATGAAGTTGTGCCGGCTTTTCCCTCGGTGCTCGGAACCACCGACGAGCCGGAACAGGCGGTTTTCGCGCCGGTGGAACACGATGGTCGAAAGACCTCGGGTCGCCGCTTGGCCTTGGCGAAGTGGATGACCAGCCCGGCGAATCCTCTGACCTCCCGCGTCATCATGAATCGCCTCTGGCAGCATCATTTTGGACGAGGCATTGCCGCCAGCACCAATGATTTCGGGAAACTCGGTGAAGCCCCCACCCATCCCGAGTTATTGGAGTGGCTTGCCGCCCGACTGATGCAACAGGGATGGAGCCTGAAGGCCATGCATCGATTGATCCTCGACAGTCACACCTACCGAATGTCATCGGCTCCAAATGAGGCCGCGCTGGCGATGGATCCGGAAAACCGGCTTTTCTGGCGATACAACATGCGCCGTCTGACCGCCGAGGAGTTGCGTGATTCCGTGCTCGCCATCTCTGGCAATCTCAATCTGGAAACCGGAGGCGAATGGGTGTATCCCCCGCTGCCGCCCGAGGTGCTGGCCACCGCGTCGCGTCCCGGTCAAGGCTGGCCGATCTCGGGCCGAAAAGAGGATCACTATCGTCGATCCATCTACATTCACGTGAAGCGCAGCCTGCGTCACCAAATGCTCGCGGATTTCGACCAAGCCGACACCGATAGCCCCTGTGCCGTTCGCTTTGCCACCACCGTTCCCACCCAGGCGCTGGCGATGCTGAACTCCGCATTCGTCAATGAACAGGCCGTCGTCCTCGCCGATCACCTGCGGGAAAATAGTGATCAGCCCGAAGAACAGGTTCGCTTGGGGCTCGCGCTCGCAATGCAACGCGAACCCAATGCCGACGAGGTTCGCCAATGTCTCAACTTCATGGAAAGCGTCAAATCCCAAAGCGGACTGGATGACAAGGCCGCGTTGGAGCGGTTTGCGCTGCTGACGCTGAATTTGAATGAGTTCGTCTTCCTCGACTAGTCGAGGAAACCCACAATAGAAAATTCTAAACTCTAAGTTCTAAATCCTAAACAATTTCAAAGGACCAATGGGAAATGATCCAAACGATTCAGGCGGAAAACGCGAATTTGATTTGGAATCACGAACGGAAAAATATGCCAAAGATGTCAGAGTGTTTGTGAAGAAACTTCCAAGGACGATTTCGAATATCGAAGATGTGAAACAACTGGTTCGAGCTTCAGGATCTGTAGCGGCCAATTACATTGAGGCGAATGAAGCCCTGAGTAAAAAAGACTTTCTGATGAGAATCAAAATCTGTCGCAAAGAAGCCAAGGAATCGGGCCTTTTCCTCAGGATCCTCGACACCGGGAACGAAAAGTCATCCGACGACCAAAGATGGACGTTGAACGACGAAGCCCGACAACTGACAAAGATCTTCGGTTCCATCATCACCAAAAGCGCTCGCTGAAAGAACGTTTTGAACCTTTCCCATTTCAAATTGGAATTTGTTTAGGATTTAGAACTTAGCATTTAGAATTTCCCTCCCTCGCCATGAAACCCTCCCCAAAACCCACCAACACTTTCTGCGGCAACACGCGTCGTCGTGAATTTCTCCACACTATCGGCGGTGGCTTTCCGGCGCTCGCGCTGACGGGATTACTGAGCCAGGAAGGATTTCTCAGCAAAGCGATGGCATCGACAACCGGCGATTCGACCAATCCCTTGGCGTCGCGTCCTCCGATGCTGCCGGGCAAGGCCAAGAACGTGATCTTCCTGTTCATGTATGGCGGGCCGAGTCATATCGATACCTTTGACTACAAGCCATCCATGTATGGAATGGACGGTAAGACGATCGAGGTGAAGACCTTTGGTCGCGGCGGGAAGAAGAACGAGGGACGGATTGTGGAGCCAAAGTGGAAGTTCAAGCAATATGGGCAGT
>JAGROX010000442.1 GCA_020440025.1 Verrucomicrobiia bacterium | reverse complement strand
GTCGTCGCCAGCGTCTCGGCGAGGGCGGGCAGCGCCTCGGGAATCATCCAATCATCATGAATCGCCCGCGCGGCTTCGGCCGCCACCCAGGGGGATTTGTCGTTCAGGAAAACGGCAACCGCCGGATCTTCGCGACGGCGCAACGCCACCACGGCGGCGGCGCGTACGATTTCGGCATCGTGCTTCACCAAGCCGGCCAGCAGCGCAGTCTCGCCGCAACCGGTCAGGCCAACCACGCCGGCGTGACGCAGGTAGGTCTGCTCAGGTTTCACCGAGGCCAGCAGCGCGACCACCTTTTCTGCCGAATCGGTAATGCCGAGATTCCCCAGCGCCACGGCGGCGAAAAATTTCACGCGATCATTCTTATCCTCCAACAGCGGCAGCAGCGCCCGACTCAACAGGGTACGATCCGCGACCCTACCCTCTTTACTCGGAAATACTGACGGCGACAGGGCCACGGAAACCGAAAAGCCATCGCCGATCATCTTGGCGGCCTGCGCCCGAATCTCGGAATCGTCCGCAGTCAGCAGCGCCACCAACGGAGCAAAATCGGCTCCTTCACGATAGCGCGTCAGTTGTCCCAATCCCCAGATCGCGTGAATTCGGGCGAGCTGAGGTTGCTCGGAATCGGCCGCGATTTCGGCAAAGGTGTCGAAGGCTTCGCGCTTCGCCAATTCGAACTGGGCTTTGAGACGAACCCGCTGATCGGCATTGCTGAGCCGCACAGTCAGGGTGTCGAGATCGGCCTTGGCATCGTCGGCTTTCAACAGCGTGGCCGTTTCGAGGCGACGCTCGGATCTCACCTCATCAGGAATGTCGATCTTCCACACCGCGCCCTGTTCATTGAGGGGATAGCCGCCGCCCCAATCGACGCTGTAGAGAGCGCCATCGGGACCGAAAGCCAGACCGACCAGCGGAATGCCATTGCCGATCTGGTGATCGTTGACCATCTCGAAAGACGCGCCTTGTTCCTTCGCCTGAAAAGCCCACTGCTGGCCGTTGGGGGCGCTGTTGAGGAAGAAGTAATCATCGTAGGCCGGGCCGAGCGCGGTGCCGGGATTCCACGCGAAACCGGCTGGACCATTCATGTAGTTCCGAATCGGCGGGGTGACGTAGGCTGGCTGTTCCTCGTGCCAGGGCATCCAGAGTTTTTCCGCGGTCCACGGACTGTAGTCGGGTTCGCGATACTGCCAGTTGGCCCGCCAGCCGGCGTCCATGTGGTTGACGATATAAACGAAGCGCTCCATCTCGCCGGGTTTGTCGGCATCGTTGTCGACGCCAAAAATGTTGCCGTGAGCATCGAAGGCGATTTCCTGCACATTGCGGAGGCCGTGGGCAAAAACCTCGAAGTGGGAACCGTCGGGTTCGCATCGCAGCACCGCGCCGTGGTTGGGGTAACGCCAGTCATCGCCTTCCTTGGACTTCACCCGTACTCCCTTGTCGCCGATCGACCAGTAGATGCGACCATCGACCCCAACGGTGAGCCCGTGCATGTCGTGACCGGCGTAGGCGATGTGGAGACCAAAGCCGTGAGCGAAAACTTCGCGTTGGTCGGCTTTGCCGTCGCCGTCGGTGTCGCGCAGCTTCCACACATCTGGTGCGATGGTGGAGTAGACGTCGCCCTCATGAATCAGGACGCCGGCAGCAATGCCGGTGACCTCGGTTTTGAAATCCTCGGCATAGATGCCCATCTTGTCGGCGGTGCCGTCGCCATCAGTGTCTTCGATCCGATAAATGCGCTCGCTCAAGACCATGAGGTCGCGGTAGTCGTGGCTCCCGTCGCCATTGAGATCGTCGACGCGTTTGGCATTTTCTGCGCTGCGCTCGGGGGTGAGTTGCTCGTGATAGAAGGCGAGCTTTTCGTCGACTGAGGCAAAGCCGACATCATTGGGAATCCAGTCGCGATTTGCCCGGATATCGAGATCCTGCGACTTCCGGCGCTGGGTCTGAGTGACATAGGCGACGCCGTTGTCATCGAGGCTGATCGCCACCGGATCCGGCACCTGGAAGTCGGGGGTCCACTTGATGAACTTGAGTTGTTTGGGATCAGCAGGGCCAGCCACCGGTTTCCCCTTTCGATCCACTTTCACCCCGCGAAGCTCGACATTATCCCAGAGCCCCTTGTCATCGAAGGTGCCGATCCCGATTTGGCCCCAGGTGAAGTTTTTATCATGGGCGACATGAGTCGGCGTCTCCATGTCATCGAAGTAGATCTCGATGAGACCCGAAGCCGCCTCGCGAACGACTTTCACCTGATGCCAGGTCTCATCCTTCCACGGCGTCCCTGCCGAGGCTTTCTCCGAGATCTTGATCCGTGGGGCATCGTTGACGATGAAGATCTGGTTGGCGTGATCGTCGGTTTTTTCCCCAAGATGGACGTAGTAAAAATGGGCCGGATCCTGATAGCCAAAAAACAGGCACATGTCCCGATGCGCCCGGGACGTCTGTTTTGTCATCACTTTGGCGGTCAGCACGAAATCGCCAATGAACAGATCCTTGCGCAGGGCGATGTTGAAGGGACTCCGATGCGGCGGTTCGTATTTGGAGCCGCCGATGTTTTCAAACACCGCGTTGCCATCAGCCAGCTTGGTGATTTTCCAAGCCTTGGGATCGGTGGGTTGCCAATCATCGGTGGCAGCGCCGGAGAAATCGTCTGTGAAGAGGACTGGCAGATCGGTCTCGGCCCGGGTGTTCGTCTGGAAAAAGAGCGAACCCGCCAAGATGCCGGAGAGAAGGTGGAAAGTGGGAATTTTCATTGATCGATGGGGCCGGAAACGTGCGGTGTGATTTCGTCAGCGGCAAGGAAGGATTCGTCAGGCATCGCAATCGTATGGATGGAACGATCACGCGTTCACGCGCCGAGTCCGGGCTCGAATTGTCTCGGGTTCTGGCGGACCTTCTGTAGTATCATGATTCCTTTGATCGGAGCCGATGAGGCGCACCGGCTATTCGTGAAAAAATGAAACGCGTTTCCTCCATTTTGATCTTCACCGCATGGTGGGTTGGCCATGCTGTCTCAGCGAAAGAGACCGCGCCCATCGATTTCAATCGCGATATCCGGCCTATCCTTTCGGAGAATTGCTTTCACTGTCACGGACCCGATGCCAACAAGCGGGAGGCGGATCTACGGCTCGATATCGAGGCGGACGCGAAGAAGGATCTCGGTGGATATTTGGCCCTGAAGGCAGGGGATCCGAAAAACAGCACGGTGTGGGAACGCGTGACCCACGACGATCCCGATGAGATCATGCCGCCGCCGAAAGCGA
>JAGROX010000010.1 GCA_020440025.1 Verrucomicrobiia bacterium | reverse complement strand
CACCCTGGTTGACGGCGCCGTCACCAAGGTAACAGAGGCAGCATCCTTTGAGGCCTTTGTATTTCAGTCCAAAGGCGAGACCAGCGCCGAGCGGTGTCTGACCAGCGACGATTCCGTGACCGCCCCAGTAGTTTTTGTCAGGCGCAAAGTAATGCATCGAGCCACCCTTGCCTTTGGAGCAACCAGTCTTCTTACCGAAGAGTTCAGCCATGCATTCGTTCATGTTCATCCCGACGGCGAGTGCATGCGCATGATCGCGGTAGGCGGTGATGACATGGTCATGCTCACCGAGCAGGGAAATGGTTCCGACGGCGACTGATTCCTGTCCGATGTAAAGATGGAGGAAACCTCCCATCTTGCCCTGCTGATAGTACTTTAGTGAGACAGTTTCGAATCGTCGGATCCTCACCATCTGACGCAGCAGACCGACCTTGTCTTCGTTGGTCAGTTTGGCGTTGATGGGTTCCTTGGAATAATCGGTGGAGGTGCTTTTAGCAGCGTTCGTTTTAGCCATGGCGGGGCAAGGGAAATAGGGACGTTGTTTGCGAGGACGCCACAGTAGCTTAACTTGCGCAGATTTAAACCGGGAATGGAGTCGTCATGACAGGAATCCTACGAAGAATATTTGAGGATGAACGCGAGCTGCCGTTTCTTTTGATCGGAGGTCACGCCGTGATTCTTCATGGACACTCCCGCTCGACTTTCGATCTGGATCTCATGGTGCCGGAGGAATCCCTGAAAGAGTGGGAGAGTTTCTTGGTGGAGATGGGGATGAAGGAATTCCATCGCTCTGATGCTTTCATTCAATTCGAAGGAAGTGGAGATCAGCAGCCAGTGGATTTGATGGTGGTGAGCGCGACGACCTTTGCAAAACTGCGGAAAGGATCAGAGCTGAGAATCATGGATAAGAATGAAGTTCGAATTCCGTCTGCGATGCATTTGGTGGCGTTGAAGCTTCATGCCACCCGGCAGGAAAAGCGGAGTCGGAAAGATCAGGATTGGAGTGACATCATCGGATTGATTCGGAGTTGTGATCTCGATCTGGGGGACGAAACTTTTCATGCGATTATCAAACGCTATGGAGGACCCGAGGCAGAGACTGAAATCCGAAAGCGACTCGATCAATGAGGACGATCTTTTTGATCTTCCGTCGGGTGATTCGGTCGAGGTTCCGGTGGTGAATTCCATCGAAGACTTGCTGGAAGGATTCGAGCCATTTCGACGCTATTGGATGGCGCACCTTTACGATCCCAATGAGCGTCTCGCTTCAAAGAATCCTGAGCGTTTTGAAATGTGAGGTGATGTGATGAGGCTGATGATGAAGATCCAACTTTCTTGGGGGCTTTATCAAACTCTGATAGAAATGATTCTGGCCGGCGCGATCGGCCTCATCTTTTTCGCGATCGCCTGTTACTTCCAAAAACGTTCGGCCCATGTTGAAATATGGAGGGCGAATACACCGGTTCAAAAGGGTTTATGACCACTGGTGGAGAACGGCTTCATTTGAAGTAACGTGTTGATCGAATCTCCGTGTTCCACGTGGAACATCTCTCCCTCGTCTCCCCATGTTTGCTTATCCTAAAGACTACGACGTTCTCGTCATCGGTGCCGGCCATGGCGGATGTGAAGCTGCTCTCGCGGCGGCCCGACTCGGTGCCTCGGTGGCGATGATTACGCAGAACCTCGACACCATCGCGCAGATGTCATGCAACCCGGCAATTGGGGGATTGGCCAAGGGGCACATGGTGCGCGAGATCGATGCGCTCGGTGGAGCGATGGCACACAACACGGATGCCACCGGAATTCAGTTTCGGATGCTCAACGCGGCGAAGGGTCCCAGTGTTCGAGCACCTCGTGCGCAGTGTGATAAGAAGGCCTATCAATTTCGGATGAAGGCCATTCTCGAGGCGGAACCAAATCTTGATCTTCATCAGGGAAATGTCGCGCGTCTCCTTGTCGAGAATGATGCGGTCACTGGTATCGAAACCGGACTCGGAATGCGCTTCCATGCGAAGGCCATTGTCATCACCACCGGCACCTTCATGCGCGGTCTGATGCATGTCGGATTGCAGAATCAAAAGGGAGGTCGCATGGGCGACACGATCTCGACCTTGAGTGATCATCTGATCGAACTCGGGTTCACGGTGAAACGATTCAAGACGGGAACCCCATGTCGTCTGAATGGTCGTTCAATTGATCTTTCGAAATGCGAAATTCAGAACGGGGATGATCCCGCGCCCGAGTTCTCCTTTACGCGAGAAACGATCGGCGGAGGTCCTGATGACATCCACACTTTGAACCGCTGGTCGGACCCGATGTTCCACGTGGAACAAATGCCGTGCTGGATCAGTTTCACCAACGAACGGACCCACGACATCATCCGGGCGAACCTCGACAAGTCGCCCATGTACTGCGGTCGTATCGAGGGTGTCGGTCCGCGCTATTGTCCCTCCATCGAAGACAAGGTGGTGCGCTTTGCCGACAAGGATCGACATCAGATTTTTCTCGAACCAGAAGGACGACACACCTCGGAGTTTTATGTGAACGGGGTGTCGACTAGTCTGCCCTTTGAAGTGCAGTACGATTTCATTCGGTCGATCAGCGGATTGGAAAACGCGGAGATCATTCGACCGGGCTACGCGGTGGAGTATGACTACTGCGATCCGACTCAGCTCTATCCGACGCTCGAAACGAAACGAGTTTCAGGTCTGTATTTCGCGGGACAGATCAATGGCACTTCCGGCTATGAAGAAGCCGCCGGTCAGGGTCTGATCGCGGGAACAAATGCGGCGTTGAAAGTGAAAGGCGAACCCGACTTTGTCCTCGGCCGTGACGAAGCCTATCTCGGTGTGATGGTCGATGACCTCGTGACAAAAGGAACGACGGAGCCGTATCGCATGTTCACCTCGCGTGCGGAATATCGCCTGCTCCTTCGTCAGGATAATGCCGACCTTCGTCTCGCTGAAAAAGGTGCCCTCGCCGGATTGATTCCTACGGATCGACTCGCGGTCACTCGCGAGAAAGCGGAGCGTCTTGAGACAGCGATCAAGTATGTGAACACCACCC
>JAGROX010000441.1:3466-9761 GCA_020440025.1 Verrucomicrobiia bacterium | reverse complement strand
GGGGATCCGCCCGCCAAACCAAGGGGCTGAACATTTACGCACCCATCCCGGGAGCTCACGGCGCATTTCGAGCGGCGGTCACGGCGATGGGCATCACGGCTCTGATCGAATCAGGGCGGGCTGATAGCGATCCAGCGGTTGGCGAGGCTTTGCACAAAGCAGAGACCTGGCTACTCGAAGAACTGCCCAAGGTTCGTCGTGCCACTCCGGATGCAATCTACAACGTCTGGACGCATGGCTACGGCATTCAGGCACTGATCCGCATGCACGAGAGGGACATCGTGGAGAAAAAAACCGACCGGGCGGAGCGCATCCGAAAACTGATCAATCAGCAGGTTGAAATGCTGCGTCACTACGAATCGGTCGACGGCGGCTGGGGCTACTACGATTTCCGAGTCGGCAGCCAACGTCCGGCATCGAGTGCCATCAGTTTCACCACCGCCACGATGCTGGTCGCCTTTCACGAAGCGGAGACTCGTGTGCCGGGAATCGATGTTCCCGATGCCATGGTCGATCGCGCCATCAAGTCGATCAATCGCCAACGCAAACCGGATCAGAGTTATCTTTATGGAGAATATCTCAAGGCCCGCCCCATGTATGGAATCAACCGCCCCGGTGGCAGCCTCGGTCGCACCCAAGCCTGCAACATCGCCCTGCGCTATTGGGGCGATGAAACCGTAACCGACGACATCATGGTGGAATGGCTGAATCGTCTCCGCGATCGGAACGGCTGGCTGAGCATCGGTCGCAAGCGGCCCATTCCCCACGAATCCTGGTTTCAGGTCGCCGGTTATTTCTACTACTACGGCCACTACTATGCCGCGCTCTGCGTCGAAAGTTTGCCGGAGGAACAAGCGGTCCCACACCGAGCCATGCTCGCCGGCGTGCTGCTCTCGCTTCAGGAAAAGGATGGTTCCTGGTGGGACTTCCCTTTCTACAGCTATCACCAGCCCTACGGCACCGCGTTTTCCCTGATGGCGCTGGCCCGTTGCCGGTAAGTTTGCTTCATCGTTCTTTCAACTGACGGCCTGCTGAAAGATGGGGTCTACCACGAGTTGGATCAGTCGGATCACGATCGCGACCGACACCAAGGCGTGCATGCCGAAAAAGATCCAGGTCGCCCAATCACCCAGATCGGTGCGTTGCAATTGGCGGCGAAACCTCTCCGCGATCCATAACGGTGTCACCACCAGCGGCAGATAGAGAGCCAGCATGAAACGGTCGCCTTTGCCGATGGGTTCGAAAAACCCGAAGGCAGCCAGTGACACCACAAACACTCCGGCGGCGAACAGCAGCATCCAACGGGCACTTTGAGGACTGCCCGGTCGTCCCCATCGCTCGCCCCGACGGGCGACCCACCAGCGCATGGCTGCCATCACGCCAAACATCCCGAAAAACGCCACCAATAACCAGCCGCGAAACGGCAACAGTTCGCGTCCGCTCTTTCGCCATTCTCTTGGCGCAAAGAACTCTCCCCACTTCTTCGTCACCCCATTCCACATCCGGTCACTGGTTTCTTTCCAAGTGTGATGACGGAGATAATTCATCGCCGAGGGTTTCTCGGCGGCGGGCAGTTTCTCCAAGGCCTCGGCATTGGGATAACGCTGCATGAAGTCGGCTCCCTGCCCGAAATCATCCATCCACATCCAGTATCCCGGATAGCTGTGAAACGGCGAACCGAAAGCGTCATTTGCGTAGCTCAATCGGGGACCCGCCGCCCCGAGAAAGGTCATCGCCAACACTGCCAGACCGATGAAGTGGTTCGGCAGACTCCAGGCCTCATCCTCCAACATCAGGGCAATGCTCCGCTCTTCCGGCGCCCGCCTGGCCTGCCACCACTCAATCACGCACCGCAGCAGAGTCACTCCGAAAAAGACGAGCAGGAAAGGCTGGATCGAGGTTTTGGCCAGATAAGCCAAGCCGAGAAGAAATCCAAGAACCCCATACATCCACAGGGAATTCCGTCTCATCAACGACATCGCACAGACCCAGGCGAGGAAGAAGAACAGGTAGTAAAGCGTCTCCGGTTGAAAGTAGGTTGCCCGCGGCAACATCGCGGCAAAGCCACTGGCGAGAAGAATGGAGATGGCGGACGGAATGGAGAATGCTCGCGCTGTGATCAATCCCAGGGCGACCAGAAAAACGGCGCTCAGGACCAAGTTGAACTCCTTGCCGCGCAGAAAAAACGCCTCGTGATCCTCGGTCGCGAATCGCGACGCGACCCATGGCCACAAGGGATTCACTACGCCATCGGTGTAATGAGGAAAGGATCGCCACAGGGCGGCTGTCACACTTTCTCCCGGACCGATGGGCTGCTGCTCGCGCTCCAGACCACGCAGCGACATCACGATATTGTGCTGCTGATCCCAGTTCAACCGATCCTGATTGGTCTGATGAATCAGTTGCGTTCCCAGGAAAAAATAGACCCAGACGAACACCACGAGGAAACCGCCGAACCAGGCCCAGGACCGCCAACCGTGCGTCAGTCGGGAGATCGGTTCGGGAATCCCACCGTTCGCTGCCGCCGAGGCAACTGCCGCGGCCACGGGATTTACCGGTGGCGACGGGAGATGCGTGCGTCGGGAATGACGGGGATTTCCGTTCATTGATCGGATTCGAGTTCCCTCCGCTTTTCCACGAGCCTCTCCTCCGACTCTTCCAGATAGGCCTCGGCGTGTTTGAACTCCAGCAACGCCGGGGCCTTGGCCGCATCGGCAAGAGATTCAGGCTTCACAAAGAGTGATACTTGGCCAACTTCAGCGCCCGGAAACCGAGTCAACTTTTCGGGTGAGCGTGTTTGCAAAACCAGCCGCTTCGGCCGAAACCAGCGATTCACATACTCCACTCGAGTCACCTCGGCGTAGCTGAACGAGGCCGTTTCCGGAGGGATTTTGCGAAAGGCGCGATCCCTTTCATCAAAGTGCAGTTCCACGCCATCTCGAGTGAAACGCAGACATCCTTCCACGTGCTCGTAACCGAGCGAGTCACGGGCGGCATTCTCAAAATAAACTGACAACTCGTCGCCGATCATGCGGGCGGCACCCTACCGTGATCCGACCCGGTTGACAACCGCCGAGGGTGGATGAAGTCGCGCCCTCAACCCTTTCGTCCCACCCGACCGATGAAGCCCAGAATGGCAACAAACAAAGCGCCCCCAAGAATCGACCAGACGATGGGGAACGAAGTGCCGCCAACATTGATCGAAAACAACTCCGGGAGACCCATTTGACGGGCCAGCCACATCCCCAACAGGGCTCCGATGAAACCGATGGCGATGGAAACCAGACAGCCACCTTTGCTGAATCCGCCCCCCACTGCACGACCCACTGCACCGCAAATACCGGAAATGACGAGAAGAATAAGGAGATCGATGAGTTGCATACCTTGAAGTTCTACGAGATTCCGGATTGATGCGCAATGTCCATCTCATCTGGATCGGGCAATGTAAAAATCGTGCGAGCCATCGGAATTCGGACTAGGATCGGCTCGCCATTTTCGCGATTGTCCTTTCCGTTCCATGAAATACGACCCCATCGATTCCCGCCTCTTTGTTGAAAATCGCAAAAGGCTCGCCGCCGAGTTGCCTGCGGGGAGCCTCGCCATCCTTCACTCCGCAGATATCCCGTGGCGATGTGCGGACGGATCGACCCGATTCATTCAAAACAGCGACCTTTTCTACCTGACTGGCGCCGATCAGGAAGAGACCATGCTCATCCTCCAACCCGATGCCGCCGATCCCGCTGATCGCGAGATCCTTTTCGTGAAAGAAACCTCCGAACTGATCGCCATCTGGGAAGGGCAAAAACTGACCAAGGAAACCGCGAGCGCCGTCTCAGGAATCGAAAACGTGCAATGGAACGACGGCTTTGAATCCACCGTTCGTCGATTGGTCCCCAGAGCAAAACTGCTCTACCTGAATCAGAACGAGCACGCCCGCTCCGCCTCGACAGCGCAGACTCCGGACGATCGATTCCGCGAGCGGATCCAGCTGCTATTCCCCGACATTCGCTGCGAACGGCTGGCCCCCATTCTCACCCGGCTTCGATTCGTGAAATCCGACATCGAAATCGCCCAACTCCAGCGCGCTTGTGACATCACCGCCGATGGTTTCGCCCGCACCCTCGGCTTCATCCGGCCCGGCGTGAAGGAATACGAGATCGAAGCCGAACTACTTCACGAGTTCGCCCGTCAGGGATCGCGCGGCTTTGCCTACGAACCCATCATCGCGTCCGGGGAAAACAACTGCGTGCTCCACTACCTGGACAACGACAAGGTGTGCCAGGACGGGGATTTGCTGCTGATGGATGTGGCGGCGGAATACGCCAATTACAATGCGGACCTCACCCGAACCGTGCCGGTGAACGGGAAATTTTCCGACCGTCAGCGGGCGGTCTATGACTCCGTCTATCGCGTGTTCCGCGCCTGCATCGACGAACTCATCCGGCCCGGGGTGAAAATTCGGGAGGAATTTCACAAGCAGGTGGCCCGCCTAGTGGAAGACGAACTCATCGGCTTGGGGCTGCTCAACGCAGCGGAAGTCGCCGAAGAGAGGAAGGATGAAACCTTGCCCGAGGAGAAACGCCGCTACCGCAAATGGTTCATGCACGGTGTTTCCCACAGTCTCGGCATCGACGTTCACGACGTGACTCCGCCCGAGGCAGAATTCGTCGAAGGCATGGTCGTCACCGTGGAACCCGGCATCTACCTGCGCGAGGAAGGCTTCGGCATTCGCCTCGAAAACGACATCGTGGTCGGAGCCACGGGCAATCTCGATCTCATGGCCGACATCCCCATCGAGGCCGATGAAATCGAAGCGCTGATGGCCAAAGGGAAATCATAGATCTCCCGACTCACTCAGTCGCGGCTAGGCTAAAATATCGTGGTGCACCTTGGCATCACCCACCACTCCGATGAGGCGGTGATTCAATCCCTGGAAGGGATAGGTGAATCGATGAGCATCGAGACCGAGTTGGTGCAGAACGGTGGCCTGAAGATCGTGAACTGACATTTTGTTCTCTGCCACGCGATAGCCGAACTCGTCGGTCGCGCCGTAGCTGATGCCCGGCTTGATACCACCGCCTGCCATCCAGATGGTGAAACAATGTGGATGGTGATCGCGACCGAGGAATTTGCTGCCGTTCCGCTCCTCGTTCATGGAGGTGCGCCCGAATTCGCCAGACCAGACAACCAGAGTTTCCTCCAACAGCCCGCGCTGTTTCAGATCCTTCAACAAGGCGGCGATCGGTCGATCGATGTCCCTCGCCTTGTCTTTCAGCCCGATGGAAATGTCGTTGCCAGCTCCCGTTCCATGGAAGTCCCAGCCGTAGTCAAAGAGCTGCACGTACCGCACCCCCTGCTCCACCAGGCGACGTGCCAGTAGACAATTGTTGCCAAAGTTTTCTTTCCCCGGCTGGGTGCCATACATCTCATGCACCGCCTGCGGCTCTTTGGAAATATCCATCACCTCGGGCACCGACATCTGCATGCGGTAGGCGAGCTCGTACTGCGCGATCCGACTCATGGTCTCGGGATCGCCGACCTGCTCGACTTCCAGTTCGTTCAGCTTGCGCAGGGCATCGAGTCCGCGACGGCGCGACTCTCGACTGAGTCCATTGGGATTGTTTACATAGAGCACCGGATCGCCGTCACTGCGACACTGCACGCCTTGATACAAGGCCGGGAGAAAGCCGCTGCCCCAGAGCGCTTTGCCGCCGCTGGGATTGGTGCCACCGCTCAGCAGTGTGACGAAGCCGGGCAGGTTTTCGTTCGGGCTTCCGAGACCATAGGTGACCCACGATCCCATCGACGGATAGCCAAAGCGCGGCTCACCACAGTAGAGATAGAGCTGTGCGGGCGCGTGATTGAACTGCGTCGTGTACATGGATTTCACCATGCAAACGTCGTCGACCACGGTCTTGAACTCGGGCAGGATCTCGGTGACCCAGGTGCCGGATTGACCGCATTCCTCAAACTTCCACGGCGTGCCCAACAGCTTGGGACGCCCCTTGATGAAAGCAAAGCGTTCGCCTTCGATGAGGCTGTCGGGACAGGGCTGGCCATTGCGCTTCACCAACTCCGGCTTCCAATCGAAAAGATCATGCTGGGGCGGGCTGCCCGCCATGTGAAGATAGATGACGCGCTTGGCCTTGGCCGGCAGCGGCGGGAGTTTCGGCGCCAGGGGATTATCGAGAGCCGAGGGATGCGACCCATCGGGTGCCGCTGCGCCCAAACCCGCGAGGCGGTTCAAGGCGATGGTTCCGAGACCGATAGTTCCTCCTCGCAGCAGTTGGCGTCG
>JAGROX010000441.1:0-3417 GCA_020440025.1 Verrucomicrobiia bacterium | reverse complement strand
TGAGATAGCGACCAGCAATCATCGGCCGCTCTTTGACTGAGCGAAGTCGGGAGTTCGGGGAGGTCGACCAAGTGTAGCCGACCATCTTTCCGGAGGGATCGGTGAGAATTCGCAGATCACCCCGACCCAATCCATTGTCGTCGGAACCGTCGGCATTGGCTCGGCGTCGGGTATCGCCTTCGCCATGGGGCGATTTGGAGGAATCAATCACCGCGACATGCCATTCGATCAGCGTCGGCGAATCCCACTCGGAGGGCTCATCTCCCTGCGGCCAAGGCAGACGCTTCGAATCGTGTTCGGCAATCCGCCGGGCAGGACCGTCGAGGAGCATGACATGACCGGTCGGAATCGCCTTTTTTGAAAGGTAATCAACCGTCAGAAAATCACCAGCGCGCAGGTCGGTCACCGTCGGCGCCAACTCGAATCGTCCGGAATCTCGCATCGCAACGAAAAAGTCGTCAGCCTCTGGAGCCACCTCGCCGAAAAGGGCGATCGCCCCTTCCTTGTCGATTCCGTAGCATTTCCGCAAAACCAAGGCTCCGAAGGAGGAACAGACGCTGTGATTCACCGCCGGCTCGCCTTTTCCCGACTGGTCCGCCCACACAATGCGGCTGGGCGACGCGGTATAGAGATTCGTCTCCGGCGTGATCGCCGCCAAGAGCGCCCGGGCAGCCACGAGATGCGGCGGCAATGCCCCCGACCTTTCCTCTGCCCGCGAAGCACCGACCATGCCGAGAATTCCGATCACCCAGAGGGATCGAATGGTTGAAAAGCTCGGCAGTGTTTTGGAAACGTTCACGATTTCGTCAGCACAGAATCGAGGTTCAGCAAAATGTTTGCCACCGAAGTCCAGGCGGCAAGTTCGGCCAGATCGGCCCCTTCGGGAGCGGTTTGAATTTCACTCGTCGCGAGCGCCTTGGCAGATTCGGCATCCCCACGATAGTGAGCCAATTCCGCCTCATAGAGTTCGGTCACCGTATTCAGCTCCTCCGGGCTGGGAGGACGGACCTGCACCAGGCGCAGGGCAAAGTCGACCCGCTCAGCTGCCGTCTTTCCGCCTTCGGCAAGGACGCGCCGCGCCAGCGCCTGAGCGATCTCGACATAGACTGGATCGTTCAGCGTCACGAATGCCTGCAACGGGGTATTCGTGCGAATCCGGCGCAAGTTGCAGACTTCCCGACTCGGGGCGTCAAAGGTCGCCATGCTCGGATAGGGCACGCTGCGACGCCAGAAAGTGTAGAGACCGCGACGATAGCGATCTTCTCCCGTGCTCGTCGCCCAGTTGCGCTCGCCATTAAAAGCGGCGCGCCACATGCCGGGAGGTTGCGGAGGATAGACCGAGGGACCGCCGACCTTGTCCGACAACAAACCGCTCAGAGCCAGCGCCTGATCACGCACCTGCTCGGCATCGAGTCGAAAACGAGGGCCTCGGGCGATGAGGACATTGAAGGGATCGCGCTCAAACAACTCCGCCGGGGCGGCTGAGTCCTGACGGTAGGCGGCTGACATCGCAATCGTCTTGATGAGGGCTTTCTGGTCCCAGCCGTTCTCGCGAAACTCCACCGCCAACCAATCGAGGAGTTCCGGATGGCTGGGATAGGTTCCCTGGGAACCGAAATCCTCCTCCGTTTCCACGATACCGATCCCGAAAAGCTGGGCCCAGATGCGATTCGCCGCGACCCGAGCGGTGAGCGGATTTGCCGGATCCATCAACCACTTCGCCACGCCGATACGATTGTTGGGCGCGTCCTTGGGAAAGTCGTGAAAGGCCGCCAGCACCCCTTTTTCGACCTTGTCTCCGAGGTCCATGAAATTTCCGCGCACCTGAATACGGGTCTCACGATGTTTGTCTGCGGCCAGCTCCACCATCACCGGGACAGTCGGCGTCTTGATGGCATCGCGCTGCTTCTGCACGGCGGCGATCTCGTTGCGGAGCTTCGACAGCGAGGGAGCGACTCCCCGGAAATAGTCGGCCAACTTTTTCGCCTCGGCCTCGGAACGATCCGCTTCATTTTTGTCGACCAATCGCAGGACATCCGGCGGCAACTGCGCGCGCTTGGGCAGGGTGGCCTCATCCGTGACCGCCACTCGAAAACGGCCCAGAGTCAACTGACCGCCATAGTTGAAATCGTGATTCAGCGTGATGGTGAGTTTGTCTTCCGGGGACACCTCCACCGGCGCGCCGAGGACGAACACCGCCTCGATCTTCTCATTCTGACGCGGCGTCACGTCCCAGCCATTGAGGTTTCGCGACACCGTCTTGGCCGCATCCTGCACCGAATATTTGTCCGTCGAAAAATCCGCCGTCGCCGTGGCGAAAAGCAATTGGCGCTCTCCGCTCAACGCCCAGAACGCCTCTTTTTTCGGAGCCTGCAGACGCGCTTCTTCCCAGACGACGCGTCGCTCGGTATCGAGCAACTGAATGGTATAGCCCTCGATCCTCGAAGCCGTCCCACCATCGGTGCGATTCCACAACACGATGCGATCAACCGGTGTCTGGCCACCAAGATCGACTTCCCACCACGGGTTGTTTTCCTCATTGGTGTGCGACGTCTTGTGAGCCTGGAAATTCCCGTCAGTGATGCCATCGATCGCGTTGGACGCCGGGCTGTCGGGATAGGTGGAAATCTGCGAGGCCTTTCCTTTCAACGCCACATTCTGGTTACCACTGAACACTTCGACCTCGGCCAGATGGAGAAACTTCTTCGCACCTGGCACGGTCACCCGCACGAATTGCCCCTTCGGTGCCCGCTTGCCGGTATCGAGATGGGCGGCAAAGCGGTTGAGGAAAAAGCGTCCCTCCGGCGAACGACCAGAACCACCGCCCGGGTTTCGCGGATCGGGAATCGCCTCCAACCGGAAACCGGTCACCGGTCCGGAAAAATTCGGTGTGACGGTGAGCTGATAGGTGTCGTTTTTCGGTGACTGTCCGCTGACGAAAAGGCTGCCATCCTGCTCAGGCGAAATCGTGGCCCCGGATAACGATTGCCTTTCGGAAAACTCAAGCGTCTTCCACGAGGTTTGCCCGCGATACTGAGACTCCCACATTCTTTGTTCCGCCAGCAAGGTATTTGCATCCACGGTTTCCAACTGGGTGTGCAACGCATCGATTTTGGCCTGCAACTCGGCCCTTTTGCGACTCTCCTCCGTGCCCGGCACCGCGATGGTCGGGGCATCATCATTGGTATCTGCATCGGCCGCCTGATTGAAGAAATCGTAGAGCTGATAGTACTCCGCCTGAGTGATGGGATCGTACTTGTGCGTGTGGCATTCCGCGCAACGCATTGTCAGGCCCATCCACACCTGAATGGTGGTATTGACGCGATCCTTCACCGAGGCGACGCGGAACTCTTCGTTGTCGGTACCGCCCTCGGTGTTGTTCATCGTGTTGCGATGAAAGGCGGTCGCGATGCGCTG
>JAGROX010000104.1:42442-50524 GCA_020440025.1 Verrucomicrobiia bacterium | reverse complement strand
GCCGCGAGCCAACTGCGGGCCTTGGGGGTGGCAAGGTAGGCGTGCTGGGCGCTGACTTTCTGACCGTCAAGAATCGCCGCAATCTTGTCACCTGACCATTCGACGCGCAGGGTGTGCCATTCGCCCGGTTTCACGGGCGTCTTGAGAGACTCGATGGTGTGTGATGGCTTCACCGAATCCTCGGCAATGCTGATGCCCTGGCCATTGATGACGACCCGCCCGATGTGCTTGTCGGAATCGCAACCCACGAGAAAGGAGCCGGGCCCGTCCAAGAAAAATTCGACTTCGATGACGGCATCGGAAAGGCCGACTTTGTGGTGAAGCACCGGGATGTGCTTTTGCTCGGGAAGATCAAGCACGCTCAACACTCCATCGGCGGGCGTCCATTTTCCCTTGGCGATGCTGAAGGTGTCGTCGAGCGGCTCGGCAAAGCTTGGCGACGCGAGGAGGGGCAGGGGATGATCGTGAAGCAACGTCTTGGAATCCTCAGCCCGGATCGATGGAATGAGGATGGCGGCAATGAGAAGAGTGAAAGTGGGAAGTGATTTCATGGAAGTGGAACGAAGGAATTCTTCAAGGGGATCATTTGGACGGGGTCAAGTAACCGAGGGAAAGGAGAAAGGTATCTAATTGATCGAGAGTCTGGTAGTAGCGCCGAGTCGCTTCGGCGCGAGGTTCGCCGGAGCCGCGACCGGGATTGAAAAAGCCATGGGGCTGACCTTCGTAGGCCTTCAACTCGCATCGATTACCCGCGGCGGTCATGGCCTTTTGAAAAAGTTGAACCGTCGGAAAGGGAACCGCGTCGTCATTGGTGCCGTGAAAGATGATGCTCGGCGGCAATCCGGCTTTGATGAAATGGTAGGGGGAAACCTCCTGGGGGCGACCTTCTGTTCTCTTGCTGATGTCGGCGAATTTCTCAGTAGACAGGAGATCGGGATGTCCTTCCACGGGAGCCAGGATCACTGCCGGGTTGAAAAGGAGAAGCGCGTTGGGCACGGAACTGACTCCGGCGTTGTCGTCGTCCTCGAATCCGGGCAGCAGCGCGGTGGCGGCAGCGAGGTGACCTCCGGCGGAGCCACCCCCGGCCGCGATGCGATCGGGATCGACGCCGAGCTGCGCGGCATTGGCCCGGACCCAGCGGATGGCGGCTTTGGCATCGCGAACACAGTCTTGGGGGCTGACGTCCTGGCGACTGCTCACCCGGTAATCCACCGAAATGGCCACCATGCCGCGCTCTGCCAAATGCAGGCAATGGGGGAGAAACTGTCCCGGGGTGCCGCCTTTCCAGCCGCCTCCAAAGAAGAAGACGGTCGCCGGGCTTCGGTCCGATGAGGAATGGCCGGAGGGATTAAAAATGTAGGCGTTCAGCTTCACGTCGCCGATCTCTCGATAGACCTCGGCCCGCGATCCGGTCATCTCGGGTGGGTATTTCCAACTCGTCGGTGGCTCCGGTTGATTGTCGTCGGCGGCCTGACTTGAAACGATGGCGAGGGCCAGAAATGGACTGAAGAGGAAGGCGGAAAATTTCATGGATGGCGCCATGGTAGACGAGAGCGGTTCCAGCGTCACCTCCGTGATGCCTTACCAACGAATGATCTGGAGGAGCATTTCAAAGACTGGTGCGATGGCATCTTTCCGTCTCCTCAGAACTGGCAGGAGCCGCTATCTTTCGACCGAATCCATTCTGTTACTCATCATGCGTCACCTCATCTCTATCCTCGTCCTCCTTTTTGTCACGACCTCTGCCGAATCGCTCCTCGCGCAAGTTTCGCCCTATGAGAATCCGTTGAAAGCGGAACCGCCCTATTTCCGGGTGCGTTACGAGGCCTCCGCGAAACCGGGAGAATTGATCTATCCGGTCAGCTACACCCTCTGGGTTCCGCCGGGAGTGAAAACGTTGAGGGGACTCATTGTTCACCAGCATGGTTGCGGCGAGGGTTCCTGCAAATCCGGGCAGACGGGTGCTTTCGACCTCCATTGGCAGACGCTGGCGAAAACGCACGGTTGCGCCTTGATGGCACCCTCCTATGAGCAGCCGGACAAGGCGGATTGCCAGATGTGGTGCGATCCTCGCAATGGATCTGATGCCGCTTTTCAGAAATCGCTCGCTGATTTGAGCGTGATGTCGGGGCATGACGAATTGGCCACCGTGCCCTGGGCTCTCTGGGGACACAGCGGAGGTGGTCATTGGGCGGGAGGCATGTTGTTGCTGCATCCGGAGCGGATCGCGGCGGTTTGGTTGCGATCAGGGGTGCCGTTGTTGGAGGCGAACCCGGACCGCCCGACGATCAAGTCATATCCCATCCCGGATGCCGCGCTGTCGGTTCCGGTCATGTGTAATCTGGGCACCAAGGAAGGCGTCACCGTGAAAGAAGGTCGCTTTGCTGGCGCGTGGCCAGCCAATCAAATCTTTTTCAAGGCGATGCGGGCCAAGGGAGCGCTCATCGGGGTGTCCGTCGATCCCTTCACTTCCCATGAGTGCGGCAACCAGCGCTACCTCGCCATTCCCTGGCTGGATGCCTGTCTCACGGCCCGATTGCCAAAAACGAGCGGCGAACCGCTGAAGCCGATGCCGACCGCGGATTCTTGGCTCGCCCAGTTGCTCGGGACCGAAGCGGTGCCCGCAGCTAAATTTGACGGCGACAAGGCGGTGTCAGTTTGGTTGCCGAATGAGGCCATCGCCAAAGCGTGGAGCCACTACGTCGAAGACACGGCCATTCCCGATGTCACGCCTCCGCCCGCACCGACCGGGCTTCAAGTGACGGGAAATGAACTCACTTGGAATGCGGAGGCTGATCTGGAAAGTGGTCTCGCCGGTTTCATCATTGAGCGGGATGGCGAGGTTTTGGCCGATTCTCCCGTGGCGGGGAAGAATCCCTTTGGCCGTCCGATTTTTCAGGGGCTGCAATACAGCGACACGCCGATTCAGCCCCTCGTCGAAATGCGTTTCACGGACACGAAAGCGGAGGCGGGCAAGAATCACCAGTATCGCGTGATCTCCGTCAACACCGCGGGATTGAAATCGGAGTAGGATGGCTATTTCCCCAGTTCGCTCAGATAGCGAACGAGGTGGGCCAGCTGTCTCTCGTCCATGCCTGCGGTGAGGCCATCCGGCATCACCGTGCCTCCGCTCTGGATGCTCTGGGTGTCTGATTTTTTGATGGTCCGGATCTCTCCGGTAACTAGGTCGCGGATGGCGATGGCTTCAGCGGTGTCCGTCTGTTTGAAACCACTGACGACGCTGCCGTCTTTCATGGTGACGGACGCCGCTTCGTAGCCTTCCTTCACATTCAGCGCAGGCCAGACGAGTTCCGTCACGATCATGTCGATGGGAAGACCGCGACTGATGGCGCTGAGGTCCGGCCCCACCTTGCTCTGCGGCGCGCCGGGAGTGTGGCAGGCGATGCAGCCACTCAGCTCATACTGTCTCTTTCCCTCCTCAACGTCACCAAAGCTCAGCGCGTCTTTCACGATTTTGGTGACATACTGTTTGGTGTAGGCGGGAAGGGCGCTGTTGATTCCTGCGAGTTTCATCAGCAGCGGCGGGAGCTTGTTGTCGCTGAGCCCCAACTGGTTGAGGGCATTGAGGGCGAGCTTGGCATGGGCGACCCCGAGGGCATTGGGTTCCGAAACGGCACGGGTGAAAGCAGCGGTGCCCTCGGCCCGAACAAACATGGTTCTGAGGAGGGCCTTCACTTCCTCCAGATCCTGGGTGGCATTGAGTTTGGCAAGGATATGCTTGGCACCAGCATCGGGTCTGGCTGCGATGAGGGCGGCCAAAGCGGTCGATCGAAGCGGCGGCGAGGACGCCGTCTCGACCATGGGAAGCAAGGTAGCGGTGGCTTCCTTTCCACCCAGGTCTCCGAGGGCCGTGATGGCGGCGAGGCGAAGTGGCAGCGGGGACGTTTCATCACCGGCGATGGCGCGGATGCGATCGGAGAAGGCGTGAACTTTCCAAACTCCGGCGAGGCGCAGCGCTTGCACTCGAACGGCCGTGTCCGAGTCTGGAGTGAGAAGCGGTTCGAGCAAGGTCGCGAGGTTTTCTGGTCGGGTGCGACGCAGAGAGGGAGAGCCGGCGAGGGCCGCGAGGACGGCAGGTTCGTGGGCTCCGCGTTTGATGAGGAAAGGGAGATCATCCTCACCTGCAACTGCGGCGAGTGATTTCAACCAGATCAACTGGCGCTCGCCATCGCCCTGATGACGCTCGACTTGCCGCCGCATGATGGCCGTGACATTTGCCGAAGCCGCATTTGGTTGATAGGCGACCGGTGCCCCCGAGAGATTCCTCAGATCATCAGGATTGTTTTCCACCCAGCCGTTCTGGAGCGCAAAAATGAGGTGCTCGTCCTTGTCGAAGTCGAGTTTTCCGTCAATCACAAGAGAGGCCCAGAGGGGATTGGTCGCATGCAATGTCTTGGTGAGCGCGTGCTGGTGGTAAGCGTTGAAGGGCTTGTCGAGAGCTCGGGCGGCCACGACGGCAGCGCGGGGATCGGCAACGTAACTGGCGGCGACAATGGCCTCCAATCGAACCAGCGGAACGTCATCGGCGATCTGGGTCTCCAGCAGGGTGAGGGCATCGGGCAGCTGTCCATCGCGAGCCCAGGTGGAGAGAGTTCGGGTGGCATAAGCCCGGATGCGGGCATCGGAGGAACGGAGCAGGGCTTTCAGCAGCTCCGGTCGAGGGGATTCGTGCGCCTCGTAAAGCGATAGCGCTTGGAGCCGACGATATTCATCCTTGTCGTTGCCCGGTTTGAGCTGGGAAACCCAGGTGTCGAGTGCGGCGGTGACTTCGGCGCGGCTTCGTTCAAACAGAAGCCGTTTGGCCTGATACGTGGCCCAGCGCTCGGGTGAATCGAGTTGTTCCAGCAATTCGCTGATGGATGCCCCGGCGAGCTTGGCAGGTTTCACAAGCGGGCGGTCCTGGTAAGTAATGCGCCAGATACGGCCGTGTTCCTTGTCGCGGTCGGGATGGCGATACGATGCCTGGTAGTGACCGATGATGGGATTGTACCAGTCGGCCGCGTAGAGGGCACCATCCGGACCACAGCGAACCTCGACCGGTCGGAAGACACTGTTCTTGGTTTCGATGATGTTGGGAAGCAGGGTCGTGGAAAACATGCCGTCCTCATATTTCAGCTCGTGCCATTCGAGCAGGTTGGCGTAGTAGCCGCCAATGATGATGCGGCCCTGCATTTCATCGGGGAAATGACTGCTTTCGAGGAATTCAAACCCGACCTGCTTGATCGGGGCGAGGCAGAGATTCAAGGCCCGGGAGTCGACCGCGAGATCCGAGCGCACCAGACCAGGGGTGCTGAAATAGGCCCCAATATTCGCGCCACTCTTGTGGAAAGGTTGTCCGTAGCGGGTGGTGACCACGCCCCAGCAGTTCGCTCCAGCTGAGGACCATTGGAAAAAGGGATCGAGGTGTCCGGTGCGCGGGCGCAGGCGCCAGACGCCGGCGCGATTCAAGGTTTCGACTCCGTAGGGAGTCTCGACCCGCGAGTAGATGTGGTGCCCTTGGGTAAACCAGAGTTCGCCGCCAAAGCCCCAGTTGAGGCCGTTGATCATCTGATGGGAATCGGCGGTGCCAAATCCGCCGAGGACGATTCGTTTCGTGTCCGCCCGATCATCGCCATCGGTGTCCTTGAAGTGGACCAGTTCCGTGCCCTGGGCGACGTAGAGGCCGCCGTCACCGAGTTCGATCCCGGTCGGCATGAAAAGGCCTTCCACAAACTTATGGAATTTGTCGGCCCGGCCATCACCATCGGTGTCCTCGCAGACCAGCACGTAGTCGTTGGCCTTTTCTCCCGGTTTGATCTGGGGGTAACTCAGGGCGCAGGCCACCCAGAGCCGTCCGCGCTCGTCCCAACGCATCTGGATTGGCTTGACCACTCCGTCGTCTTCGGAGGCGAAAAGATTCACCTGAAACCCTTCGAGCAGGTCGAAAGACGCAAACTCATCCTCGGGAGACAGGGGTTTCGCCGAGGGGGGCTCGACAGGGATGGATGAACGGACGCCAATGGGCGTGGTCGGCTTGCCCGCGAGAGCGGCGCGAATGTTTTCTTCAGCCAGTTGCAGGAGCGGCTCGAAGTCCTTCATCTCCTCGGGAAAGATGCGTTTGCTGTTGTCTTTCCAATCCTTCGAATACGGCTGGGTGGTGCGATCACCGTTGAGAAACGCCCAGTTCATCGGACGCCAGAAATCGAACCAGAGTCGCTCCATCTCGAGGATCTCTTTGCGGACAGCGGCGGTTTCGGCCTCAGGTTTTGGGGTGATGCCGAGTGCTCGGGCCACTTGCTCGGCGATCACGCGATGCCCGTGTTCGTTGAGCTGAAATCCATTGTCGGTGAGCCGCTCCTCGCCGGGAGGCAGCAGGCTGAGGTCGATGAAGGGCGCCCCGAATTTCGTCGCGAGTTCCCGGACGGCATTTGCGTAGGCGACGACATCGGCATTGTGAGTGGTGAGATCGCTTGCGTGGGGTTGGGAGGGTTTCTCAAAAGGCATCGGTGAGACCAGCACCAGTCGACGTCCGTTGTCGGCGAACTCAGTGAGCAGGTCTTGGTAGGTCTTCGTGAACGCGGGCAGGCCCTTCAGGCCGTTGAGCGACTCCATTTGGCCGAATTGGGCGATGACCAGAGTGGCTCCCGCATCGGAGAGCTGGGTGCGCCAATCGCGTTGTTGTCGCCAGCTGTTCGATTCCGTCTGTTGTTGGTTGCGGAGCTCGGCGGCCCTGCGTTTTGCGTCGAGTTTCTCAACGTTGCCCTCGTCCCGCCACTGTTCGAAGACGGTGTCGCCTTCCCATCCAAAATTGCGCACCTGGAGGTTCTTTTCCGCCTGGGAAGCGATGAGGTGAGTCTGGAGGAAGCCGTTGAAGCGCGTCCGCTCAATGTTCGAGCCACCGACCAGGGCGATGATGTCGTTTGGCGCAAACGAAACCGCTTGCGGAGCGACCAAGGTTTGAGCCTCCAGTTCTTCGATCTTGAGATCCTTGTATTGAACCACGCTGGTGGCGTTTCCATGAATCTGCACCGCGATGATTCCCGTCGCTTCGATGGTGGGATCGGTCTCGGTATAGTCAACGGTCTTGACGCCGTTGAGCCAGATCTGTATATGTGGGCCTTCGGCACGGATGCGATAGTCATTCCATTCGCCGAGCGGTTTCTGAGCTTTGGCAAGCACGTCCTTGTCCGGCTGAGCCAGCATTTTCTTGCGGCGACTTTCATCGTAGAGGGCGCCGTCGTATCCTGCTCCGAGATCGGCCTGAAACCCGGACACTTCGTGGTGATGGGGAATTCGCTTGGAGCGAAACTGAACGCCCCCGTTCACGAAACCCTCGGTGCCTTCCAATCTCCATTTCAGGGTCAGATCGAAGTCGCCGTATTCTTTCACTGTCGCGAGGAAATCGTTCTTCTCCTGCTTCTGCTTCAGGGAACCGGCGGTAAAGGCCCCGTCTTCGATTCTCCAGACCGTGTCGGTATTGCCTTCCCAGCCTTCAAAGGTTCTGCCGTCAAAGATCGATAGGGTTTCCGCGTAGGTCGTCGAGATCGCGATGGAAGCGAAAAGCAGCGGAATGAGAAAGAGGCGACAATGGTTCATGGACTGATTCAGCGTTGGAAAAAAGGAGTTGGTTGCGCAATCGCCGCTCTGTTACTTCTTGATGACGGGCCCCGTTCCCTGAGGATGGCTGGTGCGGGGGCGCTCGATTTTTTTCGCTCCGGCTGGCAGGTCGGCCGGATTAAAGGCGAGGATCTTCCCATCGCTTAGCGGTTTGAGGCGCAGCTCTTTGATTTCGACGCGATTGGCATTGCCTTGGTGAAGTTGGATGGCCAGTAATCCCTCGAGGGCGCGACCCTTTTCATGGTGATCGATCAACTCTGAGGTGACACGGCCATTGATCATGTGGATCAGGTGATTTCCCCTCGCGATGATGGTGTAGTCATTCCATTGGGAAACATCCACCTTCACCGGCTCGTGCTCGGAAAGCTGCCACAGCGCGCCTTCGGGATCGAGCATCACATTCTTTCCGTTGAGACCAAAAATACCGCGACCCTTTTCCTCGTAGGTCATCCCGGTGTGCTCGAT
>JAGROX010000104.1:11537-42382 GCA_020440025.1 Verrucomicrobiia bacterium | reverse complement strand
CCGATACTGAATCCCCGAATTGTTGTCTCCCACGACCCGGACGGTGGCGTGAAGCTCGAAGTCCTTCACGGTGCCGTCCCGCCAGATCAGAAAGGTATTGTGAGTGAGGCTGCCGGGGCCCTCGCAGGTCCCGATCACGATGCCGTTCTCCACTTTCCACGCACTGGGATCGCCATCCCAGCCGGAGAGATCTTTCCCATTGAAGAGGGAAACGAATGACGAGTCCGCATTTGGCGTCGATTCACTGAGGGGCTCGTTCAAGCTTGAGGGAGTCAGCTTCTTTTTCTCCCAGACATCATCGGTCAGGGCACCGGTGGGATGGGGATGAAATTCGCCGATGATCGAGACATCGGTTTTTTCGGGAATCTCCGATTCGTGTCCCGTGAGCGAAAAGACGGCGTTCACGATCAGGCGGCGCAGATCTTCATTGAGGAAATCGAGCGAAGCGCCCGCGGTGGTCGTGAAGGATCGCCCCTTTTTCCCCGATGGCGCGGTGTAGTTCTTGAACCAGGCAAAAGGCATTCGCACGTCTTGGCGTTCGTCGCTTACCGGTGGATCGGTGGGCTGTAGGCCGGAGAGCACCTGGCCGTGAAGCAACACGGTGTCGTCTTCAGTGAGACGTTCGACGGAGTTGACATCGGTGTGGCAAAAGATCGCGTCCGGGATGCCGCGAAGAACCGGATGATCACGCTCAGTCGCATTGACATGAGCTAGCGTTGACTCCTTTTGGAATTTCCCGAAGTGCGCGATCCACGTATCGCCGAGAATCTGCTGGCCGAATCCTCCCGGCCATTTCTTGCTGCGAAAGTCCCAGTCCTTGTATGCACTGTTGCTTTCGGGCGAGTATCGAAAGGCATGAGTCGCATTGCGGATTCCGAGCACGGGCTTGCCGGCGTTGATGTAGTCCGCGATGTGCTTCATGTCGGCATCGGGCAGTTCCCGGAAGCGGGCAAAGATCACCATCAGGTCCGCCTCATCGAGCGCCGCCAGCCCCGGGATGTTTCGATTTTGATTGGGATTGATGAAGCCGGTTTCCGGGGCGATGGCGAACAACACGGTGCATCGGTAGCCGTGATGTTGGGACAGGATCTTCGCAAACTGCGTCATCCCTTCCTCCGAGCGGTAGTATTCCTCGCCGGTGACAAAGACAATATGCTGTCCCTGACCGATGCCCTCGCCGCCTTCAAACTCGAGACGGGAGTTTGTCGGGTTTGCGCCACAAAGCGCAGGCATCCAGGACAAAATGGTGGCGATGGTGAGGACGAAAAGAGGCTTCATCAGAAGGGGGCGGAGAGACTGGTTTTCGGTAGCATCGATCCAACCCTGTTGGGTCGAGAATCATACCCTGTTGAGTCCGGAGCTGGGAGACAAGAAGTGGCGAAAACTCATTTCAGCTTCAATCCCATCACCCAGGCGGGGCTCTGGCCGCAATCGTAGGTTTTCAGAGGGGAAATCGCGCCAGACTTCGGATCGCGGCGATAGACGACCAGTTTGGCCGAACCCTGACCGGCAGCGACCATGAAGGTTTCTCCGCCCGGGATCAGGTTGAATGAGCGTGGCGTTTTCTCGGTCGGTGTCTGGCCGAGTGAGGTCAGCTCGCCGTTGGATTGATCGATGGCAAAGGCAGCGATGCTGTCATGACCGCGATTGGAGGCATAGACGAATCGCCCATCGGCGCTGATTTCGATGTCGGCGCAGCTGCCCTGGGTGTTGTCCCAGTCCGACGGGTGGGTGGAAAGCGTCTGGCGCATGGCAAGGGTGCCTTTCTCGGCATCGTAATCGCAGAGGGTCACGCTCTTTCCCTGCTCGTTGACGACGTAGACCCATTTTCCATTGGGATGAAACTGAAGATGGCGCGGCCCGTGATTCTCTCCGGCGATCATCGCGGGGGGATCGTTGAGGCTGAGTTGGCCGGTCTTTTCATCGAATCGAAACTGATCCACTCGGTTGAGATCGACGGGATGAGGGCAGAAGGCGAAGTGGTTGGCGGGATCGGTCTGGATGCAGTGGGCCTTTTTTCCGATATCGAGGACGCAAACCGGCTCGCCGGTGACGACGCCATCGGCGATGCGACTGACGCTGACGAGCCCTTCGCCATAGTAGGCCCCGAGAAGCCAGTTGCCGGTGCGATCGGGGAAGACATAGGCGGCGCTGCCAACGGCCGGACTGGTGCCCACGGGCGTCAGCAATCCGGTATCAGGATGGATGGCAAGCGTGGCGAATTGACTGGCTGAGCGGACAGCCGCGTAGAGAAATTTCTGATCGGTACTCACCGCGAGACATCCGGGCGCACCCTCCATGGGCGTCTCTCCGAGTCGGGTCAGGTCGCCACTGGATTCATCGAGGGAGAAAACGGCAATGCGGTTGTCTTTGCTCTCTGAGACATAGACGACGGTGTCGGCGCGGGCATCGGTGGCAGAGGGCAGCAGCCCCAGCAAAACCAAGGCGGGAAGAAGGAGGCGGGGAGTGGGCGTTTTCATGGGAGAAGGTTGGCTTTCATCTTGCCGCCATCGGGCGAATGGTCGAGCAGGAAAATGGGCACGATTCAGCCATGAGCTTTGTTTTACTTTTCTGGCGAACCCCGCTAGAAATTGGCCATTATGAAACCTGCCCTTCGTCCCTTCTTCTTTTTGAGTGCCACCACAGTGTTGGCCTGGCCAGTTTCCGGGTTCGGGCTGGATTACGAAAAGGACATCATGCCGATCTTCATGGAGAAGTGTGCCGACTGCCACAGCAGCCAGTCGGAGAAGGTGAAAGGGGCGCTGAAATTCGACGATGCCGAGCACTTCCAGAAGCGCTTCGACAAGAACAGCGTCGTGGTTCCCGGCGACTTTGATGCCAGTTATCTGTTTTTGACCTTGTTTCGTCCGGAGGACGATGATGACGCCATGCCGCCAAAGGGAAAGGGCGAGCGATTGACTGCGGACGAAGTGAAGCTCGTTCTCGAATGGATCACTGAGGGGGCGCCGATCAATGGCACCCGTGGCGCTCGCGGCGAGTTGCCCGAGGACATGGATGATCTGCTCAAAGATTTGCCGGCTAGCGCAGGTGGCACCGCAGGGGGAGCGGTGGGAGGTTTGCCCGCGATGGCCAAGGAACAGGATTGGACCAATCACGAAGGAAAAACGATTCGGGCGACCTTGCTCAAGGTCGATGGCGAGTTCGTCTTCTTCCGCATGGCCGATGGTACGGTGCATCGTTATCCCGTGGCCAATCTTTCTGACGAAAGCCGCAAGAACCTGAATCCTGAGTCAAAATGAACCCAAGCATTTCCCTAATTCGCCTCTTCCTTGCCATCTCACTCGTTACGCTGTTGGCGGGGATGGGGTTGAGCTCCCTGCGTGCCGAAGACGACAAGTCTGGGCCCGACTCCCTGCGAATTCTCTGTTACAACATTCACTACGGTCAGGGGAACGACGGTGTCTATGACATCGAGCGACTGGCCGAGGTAATCAAAGCGGCAAAGCCTGATCTCGTCGCCTTGCAGGAAGTCGATGTCGGTGTGGAGCGTTCCGGGCGGGTGCATCAGATCCGTCGGTTGGCTAAATTGACGGGGCTGGCCGCCCGCTACGGTCCGACGCAACACTATCAGGGGGGGCTTTTTGGCAATGCGGTGCTGACGAATCTGCCCATTCTCGATGTGGTCATTCATCCGCTTCCCTACACGGAGGCGACCGAGGAACTGGTGACCTATCCCCGAGGTGCCATCGCCGTGACGGTGAAAGGTCCGCAAGGCAAGCCGCTTCGTTTTGTCAGCACGCACTTTCAGCACAATGTCGAGTCGGATCGGGTTGCGGAGGCAGCCGCGATCAATGCTCTTTTTGCCGCCGATGATGACAAGACACCGACCATTCTCGCCGGAGACATGAACGCCCAGCCCGACGCCGAACCGATGACGGAGTTGCTCAAGAAATGGACGATCGCTCGTGACGAAGGCATGGCACCCTCCGCGCCCTCGAAGAATCCGAGGTCACGGATCGACTACATCCTTCATCGTACGGCGGATCCGTTTGAGGTCATCGAGGCTCATGTGGTCGCCGACGACATGGCCTCGGATCACCGCCCGGTGTTTGCGATTCTGAAGTGGATCGGAAAAGGCGAGTGAATCTCTTCTCGGGGGCTCAACCCACGCGATCCTTGGCCTGATGACGGAAAAGGCGGGCGATGCGCCTGCTGAATTGTTTCAGGTAAGCGATCGCCAGCATGGGATCGGCCGAGATCAGAGAGACGTCGAAGCGGGTGAGTCCGTAGGAGACCAGGTGACGCCGGAGGCTTTTCGCGGTGGCTTCCTTGGCGAAAATTTGGGCCGCCAGTTCGTATCCGGCGCGTCCCATGGCTTCGGTGGCTTCCGGCGACGCCAGCAGGTCCCTGAGAATCTCCGCGAAGGCTTCGGGCTGGCGTTCGGGAACCAGACGACCGGTCTGGCCTTCGATCACCATTTCCGGCACTCCGGCGAGAATGGTCGAAGCGCAGGCGACCCGGGCGGCCATGGCTTCCATGATGACGGTGGGCAGGTTGTCCTTTCCTCCCTCCCGCTCGGTCACACAGGGCAGGGCGAAGACGGCGGTCTGTTCGAGGAGTTCGATGATTTCTTCCTGAGATTTGGGTCCGGCGAGGACGACGCGTTCACCCAGGTGGAGTTGGGCAATGAGGGCGTTGAGTTCATCCTCCATTGGTCCGTCGCCCACGATGACGCAGCGGAAATCGCCGACGTCCATTTTTTGAAGGAGACCACAGGCACGCACGAGGTCGTCGTAACCCTTCTTCTCGATGAGTCGGCCCACGCTCAGAATGAGTCGTTCACCCTTCCAAACCGAGTCAGAATTTCTCCGTTCCGCCGCCGCCCGAAAGGGAGTCAGGTCGAGGCCATTGTAGACACGTTTCACCCGACCGGCGGCATGGGGAAAACGTTCCCTGAGATCCCGAGCCGAGTAATCGCTCACGGTTGCGACAAGGGCGGCGTCGCGCATCAACTGATCCAGCGCCAAGGGGAGATCCTGTTTCTCCCACAGGTCATTGGCATGACCGGTGAAGCTGTAGGTGACGTCGTAGAGAAATTTCAGCCACCACCCGGTGCGCGCCCCGATCCCCGCGAAGTGGGAGTGCACGTGTCTGACGCCCGCCTCGGCCAGTTTCTGACCGATCCAGGCCGCCTCGTAGACGCGTTGTTTGTCGCGGGTGTCGGGTTTCTCCTTCCAATGACGAAGGGTCAGAACCACCGATTTCGGTAGCTTGTCCTCGGCCTTGAGACGTTTCACTTCCTCCACCAGTTCCTTCTCCGGCGGTAGAAATATGACTCGATCAAAGAGTTCTTCGGGAAAATGTCGTGGTAACTCTTTCCGGGTATCGCGAATGGAAAACAGCAGGGGACGCAGTCCCTGTCGTTCCAGCTCGAGAATCTCACGGACACAGAAGGTCTGGGTGAACGAGGGAAACCGCTCGAACACATAGGCGAGATGATACCGCTGGCTGGAGAGATCTGACATGCGCTCAACCTTCTGGCGAATCCTGCTCCAGAGAAATGGCTTCACTCAGGAGCAGGATAGGAAAGCCATCTCGGACGGGATAGGCGCGAAGCCCGTCCTCACGAACCAGCGATCCCTCCAGATCCGCATCGACGGAAGCCATCCGCACTCTCGTGAGGGTGGCGTCATCGGCTACCGCCAGCGGCTGCCGAGTTTCCGGGCAGCGGAGTTGGGCGATCAATTCGGGAGAGAGCGTTGTCATGTTCGAAATCAGTAGAGAGGAACCTCGGGGTCGATCTCTCGGGACCAGGCGTTGATGCCGCCGGCCACATGACAGACGTTTTCAAATCCCTGCTCCATCAGCAATTCGATCGCCTTGGCGCTGCGTCCTCCGGCTTTACAATGGACCACGATCTCGGCGTCGCGGTCGAGTTCGTGCATTCGCTCCGCGAGTTGACCGAGAGGAATGAGAATGGCATCGGGCAAGCGGCAGACGTTGTATTCTTCCGGTTCCCGAACATCGACCAGGGTGAATGGATCAGGTTGAGTCAGGCGTTCTTTCAGGTCGTGGACGGTGATTTCAGGGATCATTTTCTTGGTTTGAGAATCAGGTTCTGCGCGGGTTACGCCGCAAAATTCATCATAGTCGATCAGTTCGGTGATGGTGGGGGTTTCCCCACAAACGGGACAATTGGGATCGCGCTTCAGTTGGAAGTCGCGAAAGCGAAAGCGCAGGGCATCGAAATGGACCAATCGCCCTACTAGTGACTCGCCCAGGCCAAGAATCAGTTTGATCGCTTCATTGGCTTGAAGGCTGCCGACAATGCCGGGAAGCACCCCGAT
The DNA here is from genome assembly GCA_020440025.1 of Verrucomicrobiia bacterium. Classification (GTDB taxonomy): domain Bacteria; phylum Verrucomicrobiota; class Verrucomicrobiia; order Verrucomicrobiales; family DEV007; genus JAEUHH01. The sequence continues at coordinate 36,074 of JAGROX010000104.1, read as the reverse complement.
GACACCGCCCTCTGCGCAGCTCGGAACCATGCCCGGCTCGGGAGGCTCGGGAAAGAGACAGCGATAGCAGGGGCCGCCGAGGTGGGGGGCGAACACGGAGACCTGTCCTTCGAATCGAAAGATGGAACCATAGACATTCGGTTTTCCCGTGAGCACCGCGAGATCGTTGCTGAGGTAGCGGGTTTGGAAGTTGTCGGTTCCGTCGATGATCAGATCGTAGGGTTCGGCGATCTCTCGGGCATTCTCGCTGGTGAACGCCACGGGATAGAGGTCGATCTCGATTTCCGGATTGATCTCTCTGAGGGTATCGGCCGCCGAATCGAGCTTCATCCTTCCCACATCGCTGGTTCCGTGGAGAATCTGCCGCTGGAGATTGGAGAAGTCGACGGTATCAAAGTCCACGATACCAATGCGACCAACGCCCGCCGCTGCCAGATAGAGTGCAATGGGGGAGCCGAGGCCACCCGCGCCAATGCAGAGCACGCGAGCCGCCTTTAGCTTTCGCTGACCTTCGAGTCCGACGTCAGGAATCGTCAGGTGACGAGCGTATCGGCTCAACTCCGGCGAAGAGAGCGAGATCGCTTCAATGCGTTCCTGGGCGATGATGGATTTCATGGATTTTTGCCTCGGGATGGAGCAAAGGTAGTGGAATCAGTAAAATTCAGACAGAAATCAATTAAGGCGACGCTTTGTAGGATGTAAAACGACGCGAAGTGGTCCCTGACAATTCTTCCCTGCCGCGTCATCTCTCCAAAACCCTCCCTCGTATTATCTCAATGAAACTCATGATATCCACCCGAAAAGTCCCCGGCGTCCTGGCTCTGTCCATGGCGGTTCTCGCAATAGCCGGCACCGGCTACTCTCAGGATGCGACAGTGTCCATCTCCTACGAACAACTCAGCAAGAAGCTGAAGATCGACAAGGAACCCATCACCGCGGTGGCACCCCAGGTCGCTACCTACGCCGATGCTCTGGAGAATGCGATGCCCTCTGTCGTCACGATTTTCTCCACCAAGGAAGTTGAGGGTCAGGCCCGTCCTCCGATGTTCGACGACCCCATGTTCCGAAAGTTCTTCGGTGTTCCCGAAGAGGATCTGGAGAAAATGCCTTCTCACAAAGAGCAGGGATTGGGTTCCGGTGTGGTGATTACCAATGATGGATACATTCTCACCAACAATCACGTAGTTGGCGGCGCCGATGAGATCATGGTCTCGCTTCCCTCCGACAAGAAGGACTACAAGGCGACTTTGATCGGGGCTGATCCCCAGACCGATGTGGCTCTGATCAAGATCGAAGCCAAAGGCTTGAAACCTGTCACCATCGGGGACAGCAGCCACTTGCGGGTCGGTGATGTCACCTTGGCCGTGGGAAATCCCTTCGGTCTTGAGCAGACGGTGACCCTTGGAATCGTCAGTGCTCTCGGTCGGAATGACCTCAACATCACGGGCGGCGGCTACGAAAACTTCATCCAAACCGATGCTTCCATCAACCGTGGCAACTCGGGCGGTGCGCTCATCGATGCCCACGGTCGCCTCATCGGGATCAACACGGCCATTCAGTCCGGAATCTCCGGCGGCAACATCGGGATTGGCTTTGCCATTCCGGTGAACATGTCCCTGAACATCGTCAACCGTCTCCTTGACAACAACGGCACGGTGAAGCGCGGTTTCCTTGGGGTCTTCCTGAAGGAACTCGATAGCGACATGGCAAAGGCTTTGGGTCGTGATGACAAATCGGGCGTCCTCATCACCGATGTCGGTGCTGGCACTCCGGCGGATAAAGCGGGCCTCAAGCCCGGCGATCTCGTGGTGGCCTATGATGGCTTGGTCGCCGACAGCATGTCGAAACTGCGCCTCGACATCAGCAACACCGCTCCTGGAGTCGACGTGAAGTTCAAAGTGATTCGCAGCGGCAAGGATAAAGAGATCACCGTGAAATTGGGAGACCTCTCCGATGCTGGCGACCTCGCGATGGGGGGAACCGGGCCGCGTGGGGGAAATGCCCCGGCAGTGGTGGAGGAAAAATTCCTCGAAGGTGTCGAGATCGGTGATCTCACCGACGAAATGCGCTCGGCACTTTCATTGCCTGAAGATCTGAAAGGAGTGGTCGTTCGCGACGTGGCGGCCGACTCCGCCGCGGCAGAGGCTGGCCTCCGTGCCGGACACATCATCACCCAAGTTGACCAGAATCCGGTGGAAACCATGGAGGCAGCCCTGGCACTCTCCAAGAACTTCAAAGGCGAGGTCTTGTTGATCCAGGTCTTCGTCGAAGGTCGCCGCGATATTCTTGCCATCCCTGTTGAGAAGTAAGCGGATTGGCTAGCCTCTCTCGCTCGGAATTGAGTGTTGAGTTTTCCAGCGCCTCGCGGGACACTGATTGTCCGGCGGGGCGTTGTTGCGTTGGGGATCAATCAGGTTCATTCATGAGTGCGGAAAAACCGGAACACGGTATCTGTCGTCTCGATCTCGAGGCCTCAGGCACTTATGGCTGGCAGGTCCGGCTCCAGCGGAATGGCGTCCGCTTTGCCCGGTTTTTCGCCGATGTGAGTTGGGGAGGACGTCTGCCGGCACTGACTCGTGCCATTCAATTTCGGGACCGCTTGCTGTCCCGTTTGGAGCGACAGGATGACGGTCGGGCGCGGCGTCACACATTGCCTGCGGCGAGGAATCGATCAGGAGTTGTCGGTGTCGCCCGGGTAGTCAGTATCGGGGCTAATGGAGATCGCTACGAATTTTGGCAAGCTTCGTGGTCACCCGAGCCCGGGGTGCGGCGGAGGATTCGTTTCTCCATCCTTCGCCACGGAGATCAGGAGGCTTTTCGTCTCGCCTGCGACGCGCGAGCCCAAGGGTTGACCGGTGATGATCCGCGCCCCGCGCATGAGTGACAACGGGTGGATCAATCCACTCGGTTCCGTCTTTCACCGACTTGAAAGGCGCGAATGTTTTGCACCACTCCGTCGAAACACCGACGACGGGCTTCGCGGGAAGCCCAGGCGGTGTGAGGGGTGATCAAAAGATTGGGAATCGTGGGATCGAGCAGGGGATGGTCTGCCGGAGGTGGCTCGGCGGAAAGCACGTCCAGTCCAGCTCCGGCGATGGTGCCCTGCCGCAGAGCCTGGGCCAAATCCGCCTCGTTTACGAGGTCGCCCCGTCCGGTATTGATCAATACGGCGCTTTCTTTCATCTGAGCCAGCGTCTCCGCATTGATGAGGTGCCTGGTGGCTTCGGTGAGTGGGCAGTGCAGCGAGACCACGTCGGATTCGGCAAAAAACTGTTCCCGGGGAAGTCGCTCGAAACCATCGGAGGAATCGGAGCCACCTTCGCGCCCCAGTCCGATGATATGCATTCCAAAGGCCTCGCCCACCTGCGCGACCGCCTTTCCGATGGCACCCAGACCGGCAATGCCGAGCACTCGCCCTGAGAGTTCACTGATGGAATGATCGAGCCGGGTAAAGATTGGTGACTCCGCCCAGAGTGGCGCTTCCGAAGCGTAGGTGTCGACGTGACTGAGCAGATTCAGCATCAATGCGAAAGTATGCTGAGTGACCGAAGGGGTGGAGTAGCCACTCACATTGCAGACCGCGATGCCCCGCTCACGGGCGGAGTCGAGTTCCACATTGTTGATTCCCGTGGCGACGACCTGAATCAGCTTCAGGTTGGGCGCGGCGGCCATGGCATCGGCGTGGATCAACACCTTGTTGCTGAGAATGATCTCGGCGTCGGTGATGCGGGCCAGTAGATCATCCGGACGGGTCAATCCGTGGTAAGTGACCTGGCCGATCGCTTCGAGCGGTGAGAAATCGATGTCACCCGCGTCGAGGGTGTCGCGATCGAGAAAAACGATTCGAGGTGCGTCGCTCATGGTGCTGACGATTTTCCAGTTCCCGGCCTTTGGTCAAGCACGATTCGGGGAAACTCGACGGCTCATTCGCTCTTTCCGCAGCATTGCTTGTACTTTTTCCCAGAGCCGCAAGGACAGGCATCGTTTCGGCCTACCTTGGGCTGATCACGTTTGATCGGGGCAGAAGGCAGCTGTATTTTCGGCATCTCGGGCGCCGCACTCGGTGCGCTTTCCTCATCGGCTCCAAACACGTCGGGACGGCTCAAGCGCTGAGGGAGATTGCGGAGGAAGTTTTGATATTCTTCGGGACGCGTGGTGGTACGGAAGAGTCCGTTGAGCACCTCGCCTTTGATCCGATCCATCAGGCCGAGGAACATCTCGTAGGCAGAGTGCTTGTATTCGATGAGTGGATCCTTTTGCGCGTAGCGATAGTTGCCGATCGATTCACGGAGTCCGTCCATCTCGTAGAGGTGATCCTGCCAGAGCTTGTCGATGGCATTGAGAATGACAAAACGCTCCAAATCTTCGAGCACGTCGGGGTTCTCGTGGGCCGACTTCAACTCGTAGGCAGCCTTGATCCGCTCGATGAGATACTCGACGTTGCCCTCGGCATCGCGGGTCTCGAATTTCGCGGTCTCGGCAGTGAGTCCGAGTGGGAAAGTGATGTTGACCCAGTGGAGCAGCGCGGCGTAGTCCGGTTCGCCGGTCTCGATGTCGAGATACTCGGAGGCCTTGGCAGGCACGCTTTCCTCGATGACGTCGGTGATCAGTGCGTGAGGGTCCTCGGTATCCAGTACCTCGTTGCGGTAGCCGTAGACGACCGTCCGCTGATTGTTCATCACATCATCGTATTCGAGAATGTGTTTTCGGGAGACGTAGTTGCGTTGCTCGACCTTCTTTTGAGCGTTCTCGACGGACTTGTTGAGCCAGGGATGCTCCAGTTCCTGGCCCTCTTCGAGGCCGAAGCGATCCATCATCTTCGTCATGCGCTCCGAGGCGCCGAACTTCATCATGAGTTCGTCCTCAAAACTCACATAAAACACGGTCCGGCCGGGATCACCCTGTCGGGCGCAACGACCGCGCAGCTGGCGGTCGATACGGCGACTCTGATGGCGCTCGGTGCCGATCACAAAAAGCCCGCCCAGTTCGGCAACGCCTTCGCCAAGTTTGATGTCGGTGCCTCGACCCGCCATGTTGGTGGCCACGGTGACCGCGCTTTTCAAGCCGGCTCGGGAGACGATTTCCGCCTCCTGCATGTGGAATTTCGCGTTCAGCACATTGTGCGTAATCTTTTCCCGTTTCAGCATTCGGGAGAGGGTTTCCGAGGACTCAACGCTGGCTGTGCCGAGCAGGATGGGCTGGCCGGTGGCGTGAGTTTCCTTGATCAGGTCGATCACCGCCTTGTACTTCTCGCGGCGGGTCTTGTAGATCTTGTCATTCAGGTCGATCCGCTGAACCGGGCGATTCGTTGGCATCACCATGACTTCCAACTTGTAAATGTCGTGAAACTCCGCGGCTTCGGTTTCCGCGGTGCCGGTCATGCCGCCCAGCTTCTCGTAAAGTCGGAAATAGTTCTGAATCGTGATCGTGGCGTAGGTCTGATTCTCGCCCTCGATCTTCACGCCTTCCTTCGCTTCCACCGATTGGTGAAGCCCATCGGACCAGCGTCGACCGGACATCTTGCGGCCGGTATTCTCGTCAACAATGAGGACGCGGTTGTCTTCCACCACGTAGTGGACATCACGCTCGTAGAGGCAGTAGGCGCGAAGCAACTGAGAGATGGTGTGCATCTTCTCGGCCTGCTGATTCATGTTGGTCTGCAGTTCCTGCTTTTTCGCGGCTTTGACCGGATCCGGAATCGATGAGTCGCCGTCGATCTGGGAGAATGCGGAGGCGATATCGGGAAGGACGAAACCATCGGGATTGTTCGGATCCAGCAATTCACGCCCTTGCTCGGTCAGCTCGGCCTCGTGCTGCTTTTCGTCGAGGGTGAAGAAAAGCTCTTCCTTCAATTCGAAGAGAGCGGTTTTCTGTGGGTCTTTGTAAAATTCCAATTCCGACTTGTCGATGAGGCGGCGCACCTCGGGATCTTCCATCGCACGCAACAAGCCGCGATTCCGGGGCTGACCGAGCTTCACTTTGAAAAAGGCAATGCCAGCCTCTTCGGTTTTGCCTTCATCGAGCAACTTGCGGGCGTCGGTGGCGACCTGATTACAGAGCTGCGTCTGCTTCCGGACCAGTTGCTCGATCTTTGGCTTGTAGACATCGTATTGCTGATCCTGACGCGCCACGACCGGACCACTGATGATGAGAGGCGTGCGGGCCTCGTCGATCAGGATGGAGTCGACCTCATCAATCAGAGAGAAATAGTGACCGCGTTGCACCTGCTCGCTTTTTCGTTGCGCCATGCCGTTGTCGCGCAGGTAATCGAAGCCGAACTCACTGGCCGTTCCGTAAGTGATGTCCTTTTCGTACTGATCGCGCCGACTCTGACCATGCTGACCGTTCTGGATACAGCCGATGGTGAGACCGAGATACTTGAAGAGATAGCCCATCCACTCCGAGTCACGACGGGCGAGGTAGTCGTTCACCGTCACCACGTGGACACCGAGTCCGGTCAGCGCATTGAGAAAGGTCGGCAGGGTGGCGACGAGCGTTTTTCCTTCCCCGGTCGCCATTTCTGCGATGTTACCGCGATGCAATCCGATACCACCGATGAGCTGGACATCGAAATGCACCATTTCCCACTTGATGGGGTAGTCGCAGACATCCCAAGTCTGTCCGCAGAGACGACGGGCGGCATTCTTCACCACCGCGAAAGCTTCAGGCAGGATTTCCTCCAGATACTTCTTCCGAGCCGCGGGGAAACTTTCCTTGGCATCGGCGAAAAGCTCCTGTGCCATCAGGATCTTCTCCGAAAGATCATCGTCATCGATCCCATCGGGAGCCAGACCAAAGCCGCCCATCGAAGGGTATTCGGCACTGAGCGAGGCAAAGCGGTCCATCCATTTCTGAAGCACCTCGCGCTTCTGCTCGGGCGTGCGGGCGTCGAGCTTGCGACGGTTGAATAACTCGATGTCGTCGTGGTAGCGCGCAAGGTGGGCCATCCAGCCGGCGGTCTTGTCCTTCAACACCGACTCGTCTTCCTTCTGAAGCGCTTCTTCGATGGCATTGATTTGGTCGACAACCGGCAAAATTTTCTTGATCTCGCGCTGGTTTTTTGAGCCGACAATTTTTTTCAGGACCCACTTGATCATGATGACAGAAAGTTATTTCGGAAAACTAAAAGATTAAAGAGAGAGGGGAGCGGGAACCCTAGGCCAAGACCGCTCTTTTGCGACTGGAAAAACGGCGGACTCAACCCTGTTGGGTCGAGGACTTAACCCTGTTGAATCGAAGATCTCGGGGCCAACTATGAGGGAACCGGCACCGGTGCGTGTCGCTGGAGAAACTCCTCGGCGAGATTGCGGTAGGAAATGGCACCGGAACTCGTGGGAGCGTATTCGATGATGCTCTGGCCGTAGCTGGGCGCTTCGCCGAGCCGGATGTTGCGCGGGATGATGGTGCGATAGGTGACTTCCGGGAAGACCCGGCGCACGTCATTGATCACCAACGAGGAGAGGTTGGTGCGGGAGTCGGCCATGGTCATGACGATGCCTTCGAGGACGACTTCGGGATTGGCTCCCGAGCTTTTGATCTGCTCATGGACACCGACGATCTTGGCGAGTCCTTCGAGGCCGAAGTATTCGCATTGCAGAGGGACGATGAGTTCGTCGGCGGCGGCCAGCGCGGAGGTCATGAGGACTCCGAGAGAGGGCGGGCAATCGAGGAAAAGGTAGTCACACATCTCGGTGACTTTGAATTCCTGGAGAATGCGCCGGAGGCGGATGAGGTGGTCATCGGCCCGGGCCAGTTCGATCTCGCAACCAGCCAGTTCCAGGTCCGAGGGGATGATGGAGAGATTGGGATACTTTGTCTGAACGACCAGACTCGACAGCGGTGCCCCGTTGATGAGGGACTGATAGATGCTGTCCTGTTCACCGGGGACGAGGCCCAGGGCGCTGGTCGCGTTGGCCTGGGGATCGAGGTCGAGAACGATGATCCGCACACCCCGCTCGGCGAGACAAGCCCCGAGATTGACGGACGTGGTGGTTTTTCCGACGCCGCCTTTTTGATTGGCGATGGCAATGATATTCATGTGGGCGCGGAACGAGCGAAAGGGCGTCTAATGTGACAGAAAATCCTGTCGGTGAAAGTGAAATGGTCGCCGCGAACTCGTCAGAGACGGGTCGTGCAAAAGCCGCCGAAAGCGAGCGACCATCCGGTGATCGAAGACTGGAATCAGCCGTAGACCTTGTCCGGATCGTAGGATTGCTCCTCGATTTCGCGTCCGAGCGGCACGGGGGCTCCCTCGACTGGGTGATCGACATTTCGGTAAAAACAGGAGCGATAGCCGGCGTGGCAGCATCCGGGGCCATGCTGACGGACTTTGAGGACGAGGGCGTCCTGATCGCAGTCGGTGAGGATGCGCTCGACGGTCTGCACATGGCCGGACGTGGCTCCTTTGTGCCAGAGTTTCTGGCGGCTGCGGCTCCAGTAGACCGCTTCACCTTTCTCGATGGTCTGGCGGAGGGAGTCCTCGTTCATGTAAGCGACCATCAGGACTTCGCCGGTGTCGGCATCCTGGGCGACGGCGGTGATGAGGCCGTGTTCGTCGAACTTCGGGGCGAAAACGAGGTCGATTTCCACTGCTTTGCGGTCATCGCGATTGCCAAAGGAGATGGATGGTGAGTCACTCATATCAGGTTTTGGAAAAGGGGTCGACAATCGTAGGCTTCGCACGCATAGATGCAACCTCAGGGTATGAAACGAGGCGTTTTCATTAGTTTCGAAGGCTCAGAAGGCTGTGGCAAGTCCACCCAGATCGCTCGGTTGGAGACCAAACTGCGCGATGTGGGGATTGAGGTCATGCGCACGCGGGAGCCGGGCGGCACCGCGGTGGGTGAACAAATCCGCCATCTGCTACAACACGCGCCGGAGGGCGAAAATCTGACTTCCGAGTCTGAGTTGCTCCTCTTCGCCGCCAGTCGCGCCCAGCTGGTCCGGGAGGTGATCCAGCCCGCATTGGCCCGAGGCACCTGGGTCATCGCGGATCGCTTCTTGGACTCGACGACGGTCTATCAGGGCATCGGTCGCGGATTGAATGCCGACGCTGTGGCTGCGATCAATGGATTTGCGGTGGGCGATTGCTTGCCGGACGCGACCTTCCTCCTCGACATGGACGCCGTGGAAGGGCACTCGCGCGCAGTGAAGGTCCGCGGCGATACTCCCGACCGGATGGAGGATCAGCCACTGGCCTTTTTCGAAGCGGTGCGAGCCGGTTATCTGAATCTGGCCGAAGCCCAACCGGAGCGCATCCAAGTGATTGACGCTTCCGATAGTATCGAAGAAATCGAACAACGAATCTGGGCTGCGTGCCGCCAACAATTCGATGAGTTTTTCTGCTGACAAAGCCTTTGAGTTGATCGTTCAAGCTCGCGAGCAGGGACGACTGGCGCACGCCTACCTGATTGCCGGGCCGATCGGGTCGGGGAAGCACGTGTTGGCGGAGCGCATCATTCGCATGGTCAACGGCCTGCCGAGCGAAATCACGGGGCTGGAATCGCTGCGTGGTGGCACGACGACCTTGGTGCGGCCGGAATCGAAATCGCGGACCATTTCCATCGATGCCATCCGGGCGGCCGAGCACACCCTTCACATGAGTTCGGAGCGGGGCGTGACCAAGTTTGCCATCATCGATGACTGCGATCGCATGGGGCAGGCGGCGGAAAATGCCTTTCTCAAAACGTTGGAGGAGCCGCCTCGGGCTTCGATGCTGCTGCTGCTCACGTCCCAGCCCGAGCAACTGCTGGATACCATTCTGTCGCGATGCATTCGCATCAATCTGATGGGAATGCCCGGTGGCGTTCCCTTGACCGATGCTGCCCGACAGCTTCTGGACGCTCTGGCAGCGCATTTCAAAGCGGGAACCGAGGGCATTTCGGGGGCGCTCGGATTGATGGCGACCTTTTCGGGCGTGTTGAAGCAGGAGAAAGCGGAGTTCGCCAAACGGCACGACGAGGCGCTCAAGGCCGAATCGGCTCACTATAAGAAAGTGACCGAAGGGGATTGGTTGAAGCGGCGGGAGGAATATTACAAAGGGCTGACCGAGTCCGAATACCTGCAAACCCGCAGCCAGCTCATCGAATACCTCGTCGCGTGGTTTGGTGATGCCTTGCGTCAGCAAGTTGGCGGTGCCCAGTTGGATCTGCCGGAATACGCCGCGGTCACGGCGGCAGTGGCTCAACGATTCGAGGGGAGGGAACTTGATCGAAAAATCGAGATGGTGGAGAAGCTGCGTTCCCACTTTGCCACCAACGTTCAGGAAGCGCTGGCGATGGAAGTGGCGTTCATTCGGGCTTTTGCCTGATCTCCTATCATCGACTCGGTCGATGTTGGAATCGGGATATTCGATTGTCTTTCATCTCCGAAGTTTCGTAGGGTCGTCGGGTCATGGAACCAGACTCACCGCCCACTCCGCCCGATTTGCCAACCTCACCGATGCATCCGGCGGTAGAGCCGACTTGCCGATTTCGGCCCTGGTTGTTCTTTCCCTTTCTCCTGGCTCCTGGAGCGTTGTCTCTGGCGACCCTGCTGGCCACCAATGGCCGCGACTATGGAACGCAATCACTGCTGGTGTTGATGGTGGGCTCAGTGATCGCGGGCTTTGTCTGCGGAATCCATTTCACCAAAATTCAAACGAGACTGTCTCCGGGTGCTCGCTGGGGAATTGGAATCGTTTCCGTGCTCGGCTGCGCGGGAGTCGCGTTCGCTCTGGGCATTGGTGGCTGCTTTTTGACCGCTTCGGTCGTGGGTGGATTCTGAGAAACGCCTCACTTGTCTTTGATCTATGATCGCGAGCTCTTCCATGTCATTCGCTCCCGTTGGCGCTCCTGCCTTGCTGGATCGCCAACTGAAAACCACCACCGGGCGATGCCTCGTCTGTCATCGGCAGAGCCCTGCCGAGGTCTGGGTGACGGGAGAGGTGCCGGGACGGGTCTACCTCAAACGAACCTGTTCGGAACACGGAGAACAGTGGTCGCTGCTGAGTTCGGATGAGCAGTTTTACTGGCTATCCGTAGGAGCGGGGAAAGCAGCCTCTGGTGAGTGTTGTGGAGGGAGTTGCGGTGTTCCAAAAGGGAAGAATGAAGCGCCCGATACCATCGAGCGACTCTCGACCTGTCTCGCACTGATCGAGATCGTGAATTCCTGCAATCTGAAGTGCCCGACCTGCTTTGCGGACTCACCGGTGGGCATCGGAAAAGCGGTCGATGCCGTTCCCTTGCCCGAAATTCAGGCCCGAATTCAGGGCGTGATCGATCGCAAAGGGGGCATCGAAGTGCTGCAGCTCTCCGGCGGCGAACCGACGCTGCATCCCGAGTTTTTTGAGCTGATTCGATGGATCAATGCCAATCCGGGAATCGACTACGTGCTCATCAATACCAACGGCGTGCGTCTCGCCAATGACGATGCCTTTCTCGCCGAGATGGGTGAGGTGGTGAATCTCGGGCACATGCAGGTCTACCTGCAATTCGACGGCACCGGCGAGGCGGCCCAGCGTGAATTACGGGGCGGCGACCTGCGATCCATGAAACGCCGGGCGGTGGAGCGCTGCGGCGAGATCGGGCTGCCGATCACGCTGGCGATGACGGTGATTCCGGAGAATCTGGGCGAGCTTTGGGAGACGATCACCTTTGGCCTCGAGTTTCCCCATGTCAGCGGCATTAGCTTTCAGCCCATGTTTGGCAGCGGTCGGGTCGGCCGCCGCGATACCGCTCGACTCAATGTGGCCGATCTCATTCATGCCGCCGTGTCTCAGTCGGGCGGAAAATTGAAGAACGCGGATTTCACGCCCCTGCCATGCGGCGATCCCAATTGCGCCACCATCGGCTATTTACTGAAAGTCGGCGGCGAAGTCCGAAGCATCAGTGACTTCGTCGACTTCGCCAAAGTGCAGGGCTTTCTTGCCGACCGCGTCCGCTATTCGATCGAGGATCTGGAGCACTGCGGTTGCGAGTCAGAGCCCTTGGGAGCCTTGCTCAAAGAGTTCGAGCTCGACGTTTCCCATACCTTCCGGATGTTCATCAAGCCCTTCATGGATGCCCACAGCTGGGACGAGGATCGAATCGACCGCTGCTGCACCCACGTCATTCGGCCCGATGGGAAACTCGATTCCTTCTGTCGTTACTATTCCGGATTCTCCGATTGCCAGGCCTAGGCAAATCGATTCGCGATCATGCCTCACCGAATCCTTCCCGACGGTAGCGCCATTTACGCCCTGTTGATGCTGGGGGCCGTGATCGGTTCGACCATCTGGTGGTCACGCCGCTTTCGTTCCGATCCGCGACTGATTCAAATCTTTGCCGGAGCCGTCATCGGGGCCTTTTCCGGGGCAAAAATCGGCTATCTCGTCGCGGAGGGGTGGTTGCACTGGGGGCATCCCGATTTCTGGTATCAACTGGCCAGCGGAAAAACCGTGATCGGTGCCCTGATCGGCGGCTACGCCGGAGTCGAGGCGGTGAAAGCCCTGGTCGGCTTTCGAGAACCCACCGGCGACGGCTTCGCCGCCGTCGCGCCCTTGGGAATCGCCCTCGGGCGCTTGGGATGTCTCGCCCACGGATGCTGCCTCGGCGTCGCCTGTGAAACCGCGCACTGGTTCACGGTGGTCGATCACGCCGGCATTCCCCGCTGGCCCGCTCCCGTGGCCGAGTTGGCGTTCAATCTCACCGCCTTCGGCGTCTTTTTCCTCCTTCGCCGCCGGAACCTGCTGCCGGGGCAGCATTTTCATCTCTACCTCATCGCCTACGGACTCTTCCGATTCCTTCACGAATGGGTTCGAGACACCCCGCGAGTGTGGGGGCCATGGAGCGGTTATCAATTCTTGGCTCTGATGGTTTTCGCGTTGGGTTGGTGGGGGTATCGGAAACGAGCCCGATCGAAAAGCGGGATTTGAGGCTCCGGCAGCAGAAGAAAGGAGGAATGAATCGCAAGCCGCGCTCGGCTCCTGCGGCGGGCGAGGGCGCAGGTCGTCTGGTGTCAAGCTTCCTTGCTGGACCCTTTTCGGAGAAACCCTTGTTGGGCTAATCTTTATTTGGAATGTCCGTGACGGAAATGGATTCTCTGGACGAGGTCCCAGGATGGAGTATTCGAGGATCAGAAAAATCGCCTACATCTCTGTTCCACGTCAGGAATGTCCCATTCGAGTCAAAATAGAATTCGGAATGAGCTGAGGGAAGCGATCTGGCAAAAGGACCTCTAACAGCGTAGTAGGTGTTCCCACGAACTGAGATCTTGACGGCATCAGTGAGATCAGGACGCCACTTTCGAAAGTCAGCAATCGACAACATATCACGAGGAGGCGAAACATAGCTGAATCGAATAGATTCGAATACCAAGTAGAGGAGCATCGCAATCGTGAGGGCAGCAACGGCACGAAGAGTCCAATCAAGGACTAGTAAAATTCTGCGCTTCGTTCGTGGCTCAGGCGACATATCGATCTGATCTTTTTCTGCCCAACAACATGTTTCCCCGCGATTCTGCCCACTCATTGCCCTTGTGGCTAGGAATTTTGCGGGTTTTCGCCTCCTGACCGCTGCCTCCCCCGACTGATCCCTAGCGTCGCTCCTGCAACTTGTGGTAAACACGTTCGGTTCAGATAAAGCGCTGAGTGGGCGGAAAATTGCCACGACCATTGGCGTAATTGTCGGGAGCGTGAAGTTCAGCAGAAGATGGAGAGTAGAATTTCGGTTGCGAGGCAAAGCTCATACGGAGAATCTCAAAAATGTCATCGTAATTCCGTCTGATGATTGATCGCTCAAGCTCAGCGGCTTGTGGTCTCGCTAATTGCAAAACGGCGTATGGGTCTGAACTCGGCTGCGAGAAGAGAGAATCGAATTGGTTGGGGCTTGAAATCCAGACTTCCCTTTCCTTATCGAACCTAAAATCGACGGTCGCGAATTTTCTGATGTGGTGAAGACCATTGCTTTCAATTCTGAACTGGGTGCATTCTTCAACTCTGATCGAACCGTCATCAGGTTCTGGATCGACATGCGCAGCAATCAAAGCAGAAAACGCCGGGCCGTTTTCCAGCAATATCACCAGTGGTTGTTCCACGGCGATAAGGCTCTGAGGGAGTCGGTCAATGCGCTGAAGTTTCGGATCTGTATCCATTTTTCTTGGCACAACATTACCTTTCCCCGCGATTCTGCCCACTCATTGCCTTTGTGGCTAGGAATTTTGCGGGTATTCGCCTCCTGACCACTGCCAATGCCCCTCACTTGACCCTCTTAGGTTGCGGACCATACCCTGTTGAATTGACCGGGGTCAGCGGCGGGGGCGGAGAGGCCGGCCGCCGGCGAGGCTGGGGGTGAAGAAGTTGCCCAGGACTTCGGGGCGGTGGCGGTGGGCCTTGATGATTTCCAGCAGGGTGACGAAGAGCACGTCGCTCAGGGCGGCTTTGGCGGCGCGCAGGCGCTCCTCGGCGAGACGCTTTGCGGTGGTGGCTTGTTCGCTGGCGGCGTAGATGGGGGCCCACTCGGCTTTGAGGGCTTCGGCTTCGTCGAGTCGCTTTTGGCCGACGGTGGCCACGAGGGGTTTCAGGCCGGTGATGACCTTTTTCAGGTAGTTTTCCACCTCGTCATCGGGCAGGGAGCGCAGTGGGGTGGTGCCGCTGCCGACGATGGCGGTGACTTGGGGAGAGGTCTCGCCGTATTCGGCAACGACCCAGTTCACGATGGCCCGGACCCGGCGGGGCAGGGCGCGACGGAACCGGTTTTTTGTCAATTTCCGGGCCTTTCGGAAGTCGGCTTGGGTCATGTCGTCGGAAATGGCGTGGTCGAACTCCGCCATCGCCTCCACGGTGGCCGCGAGTCGGGCGTTCCACTGTCCGCCCGAGCGTTTGTCCTGATTGCGGAGCTTTCCGATGTGGTCGGTGGTCAGCGCCGCCATCTGCTTGACGGTGATGCGGCGATCCAAAAACAGGTTTTCGAAGTAATTTCCGGGATCTTTCATGAATCCACATGGCAAAAATTCACAATAATCGCCAAACTGCTGACGAAGAAGTTCAATGTTATTTTGGAACCGAGGTTCTTTTCAATGAAAAAGGTCGATCCAGTGAATGGATTTGGGTTCTCAATAAGTGAAAATAGCAATCCGGTGAGTGGATCAGGGTTCTCAATTGGCAAATAAGTTAATTCTGTGAGTGGATCTGGGTTTTCAATAGGTGAAAAGCGCAATACCGTGAGTGGATTAAGGTTCTCAACGGGTGAAAAGGTCTATCCTATGAGTTGATTAGGGTTCTCAATGGTAAAGAGGCGCCATTGAGCAATTCCAGAGGGGGAATCGTCGCGATCCGGGGCATCGGCCGCCCGGTTTCGGCGATCTTCCCGGTGAGGAAGGCCTTCGGCGCTGCTGAGAGAGCGATCAATTCAGGAAAGCGATCGGAAAATCAGGCCATCGGCTGCAGGTTGATCCACTTGCGCTCTTTCCAGGAACGGATGCCAGCTTCGGCGAGTTGGACGCCTTTGGCGCCTTCCAAGAGGTCCCCGCGGAAGGAGCGCCATTCGGGGCAGGTAACCATTTTTGGCACGACCGGAATTGCTTGGCCGCGCTCGAAAGGACTGGCGGGGGATCAACTGCCGCTTGACTCAAGTCATCGAAAATCGCCCGGGCGTCCCATGCCGGCTTCGAGACGCTTTGCGAGGTCGGCGACGATTTCGGCATTGGCGGGATCATCGACCACATTGACGTTTTCGCCGGGATCGATGGCGTGATCGTAGAGCATGTGGCCGGTCTGTTTGCCTTTGCCGTCGCGATAGACGGTGTAGCGATATTGGGCGGTGCGGATGGTGTCGCCGTTGGTGAAGCGGCTGATGGCTTCGTCTTTCACGGAGGCGCTGGGGTCTTTGAGAATCGTCAGGAGCGAAGTCCCTTTCAGGTGTGCGGGCTTTGGCAATCCGGTGAGATCGCAAAGAGTGGGGTAGACATCGATGAACTCGGCGAGCGACTCGGTGGCGGCTCCTTTTTTTATGCCGAGGGAATCGGGCGCGGCGAAAATGAGCGGGGCGCGGACGGAGGTCTCGAAGCAGCTGTGTTTGCACCACATGGTGTGCTCGCCGAGATTCCAGCCGTGATCGCCCCAGAGAACGACGACGGTGTTTTCCGAGAGGCCGAGTTCGTCGAAGGTGTCGAGGAGACGTCCGAGTTGGGCATCGGTGTAACTGGTGGCGGCGTGATAGCCGCGGATCAGCTCGAGGGCTTTTGATTCCGGCAGCACGCCCTGTGCCTGAATGTCGGAATAGGCCCGCAGTTCGCCTGAGTTGTGGACGGCTCCTGCGGGGGCGCCTTTGGGCGGGAAATAGTTGTCCGGCATTTTCACCTGGGAAAGGGGATAGCTGTCAAAGTAGCTGCCGGGAGCGACGAAGGGCAGGTGGGGCTTCATGAACCCGACGGCGAGGAAAAAGGGCGCGTCCTGCTTGGAGAGTGTCTGGAGTTTTTCGATGGCCTGATTGGCGATCTGTCCGTCGGCGTAGGTGTCGTCGGGCACGTCGCCGCCGTTTTCCCACGAGGGGCCGCGAGTTCTTCCTTTGGAATCCTTGGTCAGGTTGGCCTTGGCTTCGGGAGTGACATAGCCCGGCGCGCTGGGGCGCCAGGGTTTTTCCGACCAGCCATCGAGATTGTCGTCGACGTGATGGAAGATTTTGCCCAGCGAGATGGTGGTGTAGCCGTTGGTTTTGAAATGGGTATTCAGCGTCGTAATGCCGGGCACGTCTTCGCTGGCTCGGGCGAGGTGAGTTTTGAATCGGTCCTTTGCTGGCCGAATGCTCGACATCAGGGCGGCCCGGGAGGCGCCGCAGGTGGGAACCATGCAGTAGGCATGATCGAAGCGGACGCCCCGACTTGCCAGTCGATCGAAATTCGGGGTCACCATCTGATTGGCCCCAAAACTGGTGATCTCGGGGCGCAGATCATCGACGGCGATGAACAGCACGTTGGGTTTCTCCGTCGCGCCCATCGCAGGGATGAAGGAGGCGAGCAGGAGGGAGGCGGCGAGGCTGAGGAAAGAGGGTCGAGTCATGGAGGCAACAGGGTTTGATGGCAATCAAAAGGCGTGACTGCGGCGAAGACAAGGGCGCATTTGGGATTGCGACCCGCCGAGATTCCCGGTTAGATGGGGTTCATTGAATTCGGCTGAACGATGATGAGAAATCGGCATTTGATATCCTTCTGGCTTCCCGCGCTCATGGCGGGAGCTTTTTCTTTTTGTGGGGACCTTTTTGCTCAGGATCCGGAGGTGGCGAAATTAGAAACGGCATTTGCCGAAGCCATGTCCCGTCTGGAGGCCCCACTGACGGAGCTGGACACCAAGTATCTGGAGAGTCTGGACAACTGGATGACGGCGGCGCAAGCCCGTGGGGAGCTGGAGGCCTTGGTCGCGGGGAAAAAGGAACGCGAAACTTTCAGGCAACCGGGCGAGCGGGATTACGATGCCTGGCCGGACTTGAAACGCCTGCGCGAGATTTATGAATCCACTCGCGAGCGTTTGTCGGAGAATATTTCCGGAGACCGTCGGCAGATTTTCGAGACCTTTCATCGAGAGCTGAATTCCCATGTGGAGCGCCTGACTCGGGCCGGACAATTGGACGAGGCGGTGCGGCTGTCTCAGCGAGCTCAGCAGATCGAAAAACTCCTCGCCGTCGAGGTGGTGGCGAAGCCGCCGCTGGGTGGGGATGGCAAGGATGAGGAGGTGCTGTGGGAGTTCAAGAGCCAGGCCAGTGTGGATACGATCAAGGATTGCGGTCTGAAGAAGGTGGGTGATGCCTACGTGATCGTCAGTCCACGGGGCGGCGCGGGCAGTTACCACAACTCGCGGCGGACTTTCAAACCGCCGTTTCGGATTCAGGCGCGGGTCACCACGGACTCGACCAACATTCGCTTTTACTACAACAACAACACGCTGAGCATTTTTAACTGGGAGATGAATCCGCGGGAGTTGCGGGTCCACGAACCGAAGACGAATCGGAACATGGGATTTCGAGACAAAGGGGAGCTGGAGAGAAACAAGCTGCACGACATCGAGATCGATGTCCTGGACAACGAGATAAAGGTGAAAGCGGATCGGCAGCGTCTGGTGGAGGTGCCGGCGGACAACACGGGACTCGATGGGCCGGTCGGGATCGGACCGGCATTTGGCAGCACGCTGACGCTGGAATCGATGCGGGTGATTCAGCTCAAGTGACGGATGAACACTCGGCCAAGGATGAATCTACGTTGCCCTCTCCTTTTCGCGTTCGCCTTGGTGGTGAGCGCCGCGACGGCGGACGAGACTGCTTCACGCTGGTGGGAGACCTACACCGGGGCGGAAGCGAATGGTCCGCAGGTGCTGGGCTTCTGGCGCTTCGACACCGAGGCGGATTTGGGCAAAGATGAATCGAAGCACGGAGGCACGGGGAAGCTGCGGGGCTCGACGTGGCGTGCCGAGGGGAAATTTGGCGGCTGTCTGGAAGGTGGTGCCGGTTTTCCCATCGCGGACGTTGGTCACGGACTCTCGGTAAAGCGGTCACCGGCCCTGTCGCCGGGCGGACCGTTCAGTCTGGAAATGTGGATTCGCCCGAAAGCGGCGGACGCCTTTCCTCCGACCTACGCGCCCTACCTGGTGGACTCGAAGTATGTCCCCGACAATCACACGGGTTTTCTCTGGGCGATGACGAACGAAAGCGCCAGTGGGACGCGGCAGTTCAAGCTATCGATGGGCTTGGGGGCGCGTTCGGAAACCTGGTTCTCTGAGCCGTTTCGGTTGGAACCGGAGGTCTGGCAGCACATCGCATTCACCTACGATGGGGCCGGAACGGTGACGTTTTTCCGAAATGGAGCGGAGACCGGACGGATCAACAAGCCGGGTGCGTCATCGATGGCGGCCCCGGTGAGAGATCTGGTGTTGGGAGATCGGCTGGGGTCGAACTATGGCGGTTTTCCCGGGTGGATTGACGAGGTTCGTCTCAGTGCGGGAGTGAGGGAGTTTCGCCCCGTGGAGATCGAGAGTGAATCGGCTCGCCCCACTTTCTTGCGAATGTCGGAACGTGCGAAGATTCACGCGTCGGTGAAGAATCTCGCTGCCGGGGATTTGACCGGGATCGGGGTCAAGATCACGGGAGTCGGCGGCGTGAGCGATGCCGGGATAGAGATTGCCACGCTGGGCAAGGGAGAGGCGCGCGCTTTGGAAATCCCGATCGATAGCCGCCTACGCCCGGGCGAGTATGAGATCGAGATCACCGTCGATACACCCGACTGGGGCGGAGGCGAGGCGGCGCATCGATCGACCTCGCGCATTCCTTTTGTCATCGTGCCGCGTCCCTTGCCGCACCGAATGCCCGTCGTGATGTGGGGGCTGGGTGGCACCGAAGGGGTAATCAAGGAGATTCCCACGTTGAAAGATCTGGGCTTCACTCATTGCCTCGGATTGCGGACCGATTATCAGACGGTCTGGGACGAGGGATCCAAGGCGTTGCCAGATTCGCCGGAGAACATTCGCGCCGCGCGTGACATGCTGAATGTGGCCTTGGAAAGTGACATCGGCATCATTGCTTCCGGCTCGCCGGGAAGATGGTTGCGGACGGCAAAAGTGGGGGAGCCCTTTCGTCGCGTGAATCGCAAGGGCGATCACTACGGGCGCGAGGACATCAGTGGCTTGTTCCCCCGAGTGCAGCAGTTCTGTTTCGATACCGGATCGGCTCTGGCGCGGGCCTATGGGGATCATCCGGCGTTTGCGGCAACTCTGATGCATACGGAGGTGCGGGGGGAATCGCAGGTGTCGTTTCTCCCCCTCGAACGCGAGGCGGCCAAGGCAGCGCTGGGGGCGGAGATTCCCGAGGTGGTGACGATCAAGAATGGGGTGGAATACGCCAAGCTTCCGGATTTTCCCGCGAACCGGGTCATTGCCGATGACGATCCGATCTTGAGATCGCTTCAGTGGTTCTGGACGGAAGGCGATGGCTGGAACGAGCTGAATACGAAACTCAACGAGGGCTTGAAATCGGGGACAAAGCGCGAGGATTTCTGGACCTTCTATGATCCGGCGGTTCGGGTTCCGAGTATCCGGGGCAGCGGCGGAACGGCGGATGTGTTGTCCCATTGGACCTACAGTTATCCCGACCCGATCCGCATCGGCCTCTGCACCGATGAGCTTTTCGAAATGGCACGAGTGAACGGTCATCATCAGGACGTGATGAAGATGACTCAGTTGATCTGGTATCGATCCCAGACCGCTCCGGAGAAGGCTCCGGAGGGCGTCGAGACCTCGCCCTGGGTGGATCAGGATCCCGATGCCGCCTACATCACGATTGCCCCCATGCATTTGCGCGAAGCCTTCTGGTGGAAGCTGTCACGGCCCATCACCGGCATCATGTATCACGGGTGGAATTCGCTGGTCCAAGGCGATTCGCCCAGTGCCTATCGGTTTACGAACGGAAACACCGCCGGCGAACTGCGGCGATTGACTCACGAGGTGGTCGAGCCACTGGGGCCGACCTTGTTGCAAGTGCCGGATGCGCCATCGGACGTGGCCTTTCTCGAAAGCTTCACCTCACAGATGTTTGCGCGCCGGGGGACCTACGGATGGAATCACACCTGGGCCGGGGATCTCTATCATGTGTTGATGTATGCCCAGCTCCAGCCGCGAGTGATGTATGAGGAATCGCTCGTCGCCGGTGGTCTGGAGGGGGTGAAGATTCTGGTGATGGGCGACTGTGACGTGTTGACGGAATCGGTCGTGAAAATGGTCACGGCATTTCAAAAGGGGGGCGGCCTCGTGATCGGCGACGGCGAACTTTGCCCGGCGATCACGCCAGACATTCTGATCAGTCGCTACACCCGAACCAAAAAGGCGGCCGCCGACAAGGAGGCCTTGCAGGCGATGGCCGGAGTGTTGTGGACATCGCTTGAGGGAAGGTATCAGTGGCCGCTGTCATCGGACAATCCCGACGTGGTGACACGCCGCCGGGTTGCGGGGACCAGCGACTATCTTTTCGCCGTGAATGACCGGCGCGAAGCGGGGACCTACGTGGGGAACTACGGTTTGGTGATGGAAAATGGCCTCCCATCGGAAGCGTCACTGAAGCTTCACCGGGCCTCTGGTCATGTCTACGATCTGACGGCAAAGCGCGAGATCAATGGGGTGAAAGCCGTCGACGGCACGATGGAGATTCCCGTCTCGTTGGGACCTTGCGAAGGCAGAATCCTGATGGTGACCGATCAGTCGGTGGAAAAAATCGCGATCAAAGCCGTCGAAAAAGCGAGCCCGGGAGAGGCCGTTCCCATTCGGGTGTCCGTGACCTCGGTGGAAGGAGGCGCGGTCGATGCCGTGGTTCCCATGGAGCTGAGGATACTTGATCCCGAAGGCGTCGTCGCCGAGGGCAGTGGTCACTATGGTGCGGCGGGTGGTGTGTTGGAGATGACCCTGGATCTTGCCCCCAATGATCGCATCGGTCTTTGGGAGATCCGCGCGGTTGAGGGAGCGACCGGCCGGGAATCGAGAGCATATCTGCGAGTTTCGAAATCCCGCTGACGGGTTGATTCCTGAGTGTGGGCTGGCATTCTGTCTGGAGGTGAGTTAGAAGGGCCGAGTGCTTTTGAGATAGATCCCGAAGTCATGAACCGCATCCGCCGACACGCCTTCTTGATTGCCGCGTTCCTCGGTGGGTTTAGCTGTCATGGAGCCTTGGCCGATCCCGCTGATGCGGGTTCGCCAAGCCGGCCGACCGTCAAACTAGCAGACCTCATTTTTCAGTGGGAGGTCAAGAAAGTCGAATTGCTTCAGCCCCTGACCCAATTGCAGGAAAACTACGACGGAGCGTTGGAGCGATTGGAGAAGGATGTTCAGAGCCAGGGAAAGTTGGATCGGCTGTTGGCGGTGAAAAAAGAGCGTGAAGGCTTTCGACAGGCGGTTTTCGTCAAAGAGGGTGTGTTTCCCGATCTGTTGAAATTGCGTGAGATCTATCAGGTTGAGCATGCCAAAATTCAGCAGACCTTGGATGAAGAAATCGCCGAGGCGACCGCCAGTTTCACCGCAGAACTGGAGGTTCTGAAAAAGGAACGAACTCGGGCGGGAGAGTTCGAGGAGGCGCTGAAAGTGGCTGAGGTCATCGAAAGGCTGAAAGCACAACGTCCACTGACTGCCGACGCCATTCAGAGCGGTTTGCTGTGGAAATTCACCCAGCCGGATCAGGTCCGGGCCGTTGATGGTTGTGTCGTGGAAAAGGTGAATGACTTGTTCGAACTGAGGATGTTGCCAGGAAAGGGCTGGGGTGAGATTCAGACGGGTGATTCGTTTTCGCCGCCCTTGGAGATTCGATTTCGAGTGGCCACTGATTCCACCAATATTCGCATCACCTATGCCGGCTTTCTTGCCATCTTGAATCACGAGAGCGGCCATGAGGCGTTGCAGATTCGGGATCCGAGGCTGGGAAAGGGAGCCACCCAGATGATTGAGGGGAAGGGGATCGTGAGCGCCGGTGAGTTCCACGAAATTGAGATCGGAATTCTGAAAGACCGCTTCTATTTCATCGTCGACAACGAACTGAGAGCCGAAGGCCAGGGAGATTACTCAAGATTGAACGCCCCGGTCGGTATCGGCCCTGCCTATGGGAGTCGATTGCAAATTCACCGCTTCGAAGTCTACCGCCCATGAATTGGTGGTGGATTGAAGGCTGGTATTTAATTAACTTTTCCAAACTTTTTTCTCGATTGCCTTATGCTGATTTGTTAGCTGTTTTTCATGTCACGCTATTCACTTCAGGAGTTCGTCACCCAGACCGCCCAAAAAGATCGTGGAGAAGGGGTGTTCGAGTTGGAATCAGACCGCATGCTGGAGGTCAATTTGAACGGATTGGCCTGGATGAAAATGGGGGCCATGGTTGCCTACCGAGGTCAGATCAAGTTTACCCGCGAAGGGATTCTCGAACAGGGACTGGGTAATTTACTGAAAAAGGCGGTTTCTGGCGAAGGTGCCCGGCTTTCGAAGGCTCAGGGAACCGGCACGATGTATCTGGCGGATCAGGGAAAGAAAATCTCCATCATCGAACTGAACGGGGAGGCCATCTGCGTGAACGGGAATGACATTCTCGCTTTTGAACCAACGATCACCAACAAGATCAAGATGATGAAGCGGGTTGCCGGGATGATGGCTGGCGGCTTGTTCAACGTTCAGCTTTCGGGTAGTGGCCTCATTGCGATCACGTCGCACTACAATCCGATGACACTCCGAGTGACTCCCGATAGCCCGGTTCTGACAGATCCGAATGCCACGATTGCCTGGTCGGCAAATCTGGAACCGAAATTCAAGAGCGATATCAGCCTGAAAACCTTTCTCGGCCGCTCTAGTGGAGAGACCTTCCAGATGCGGTTCGAGGGCGATGGTTTTGTCGTCGTGCAACCCTACGAAGAGGTGATCATGGCCAACAATGGCTGATTCAACAGGGTTGAGTCAGTGATCATACCCTCTTGAGCCACCGTGCCAAGAGGGAGTGGCGGCATCTGTCAGGCTGGAAACATCCGTGCCCAGAGCCCCAGGAATAGCCACCACATCAGGAGATTGAGGCAGATGACGATGACCATCACGATGATGATCAGTGTCATTACGAGAAAAAACGGGCCCCAACCTCCTGCCGCCTGCTTCCCGTCGGGACTCTCGATGTAGTGCCGCATGAGGTCGAAATTCCGGGAATTCGACTTAAACCAAAGTGAGAACAAATCGCCGATTCCGGGGATCGCTCCAATTCCGGCATTCAGCATCAGGTTTCCTGCCATCTTAAAAAGAGTGCGGAATGGGATGCCGCGTCGACTGGCATCGGCCAGCAGAAAGGCTCCCACCACACTGGAGACGGTTTCTCCGCCCCCGGGAACCAGACCGAGGATGGGATCTAACCCAATGCGAATATTCGTTCCGGGAATCCGGATGCACTCATCGAGTAGCCAGGCAATCCAACGCGAGGTGCGGGCTTTTTTTTCCAAAGCGTCTCGGACGGAATCCGGCTCTTCGTCCTCGGATTTGATGAGAGGGGCCGGTGTCTCTTCAGAGGCCATGGCTCTGCGGGGTCACGCCAAGGCGTTGGTTTTGATATCCATCAGCATCTGAGCGTTGCTGGGATATCGGGCCATGCACTTGTTCAACCACTCCATCGCATCGCTCGGTTTGTATCCGGACAGTCCTCGGCGGATCACGTAGATTTTCTCCAACATGTGGCCCGGGAGGAGCAGCTCTTCGCGGCGGGTTCCTGATCGATTGATGTCGACGGCGGGATAGATGTAGTTTTGCGCCAGCTGACGATCCAGAACGAGTTCCATGTTGCCGGTGCCTTTGAACTCCTGAAAGATCGCCTCATCCATCTTGAAGTTGGTCTGGATCAAGGCGGTGGCGATGATGGTCAGCGAGCCTCCTTCGCGGGTGTTTCGGGCGGCTGCGAAGAGTTTTCGGGGAATTTCGAGAGCACCCACGGCGAGACCGCCGGACTGCGTGCCGCGCTTTTTGCCTCCGCCACCACCACCGACGGCGTTGTTGAAGGCACGGGCGAGGCGGGTGATGGAGTCGAGGAGGATGAATACGTG
>JAGROX010000104.1:0-11420 GCA_020440025.1 Verrucomicrobiia bacterium | reverse complement strand
GTCACCTCCTCTGGGCGCTCGTCGATGAGCATGATGATGAGGTGCATCTGGTCCTCGTAATTTTCGAGGATTCCCTCGGCAATGTGCTCAAGAAAGGTGGTTTTTCCCGTCCGTGGAGGGGCGACGATCAGTCCCCGTTGGCCGCGACCGATCGGCGTCATCATGTCGATGACACGAGTGGTCATGCGATCAGGCCGGGTTTCCAGCGCCAGTCGCTTGTTCGGGTTGATGGCGGTCAACTCCTCGAAATAGGGGAGATTGTGATAGGCCTCCGGCTCTTTTCCATTGATCGAGATGATTTCGGTCAACTGGGGGCCTCTCGCCCCGTGCTTGGACTGGCATTTGATCAAGAGGCCGTCCCGCAAACCGTGAATTCGAACAATCTCAGGGGTGATGAAAACGTCAGCCGGATGTTGCTGATAACCGCGATTTTTCTGACGAAGAAATCCAAACCCCTTGGGGGAAATTTCCGTGAGTCCTTCGACTTCTACCGCAGGAGCGGACTCGAGGATGGCGGTTTCGCGATCGCGATCGCGTTCCCGTTGTTCTTTGCGGCGGTCCTTTCGGCTGCGACGGAAACGTTTCCGGTTTTCGCGCCGTTCGTGATCACTTCCCGAGCCATCGGCTCCGCTGCCGCTGTCCATTCCGTGGGACGATCCCCGGGAGTCTGAGTCTACTTTGGAGGATTGATCGCCAGAATCCAACGCGCGTGAATCGGATCGAGATTCCCGGTTCTGATCTGAATCAGAGTCGTTTCCTCTGTCTCTTCCTCCGCGCCGGGGAGGTCTTGAGCGCTTGTCACGTCCGCGGCCATCACGCCGATTTTCCTGATTTCCGCGGTTGTCGTTGCCGCGATTGTCGTTTCTCGAATGGCCGCTCGCTTCGTTTCCACGTTCCGGAGCGTCATTTGAAGGGGCTGGGTCGGATTGTCTCTGAACGGGGGATGTGGGCTCCATCGACGCCGGTTGGGGCGATCCACTTTCTTCCGGTTTCCCACTTTTCGGGGAGGCGCTGGATTTCCGACTCGGACGTTTCCGGGCAGGCTTGCGATCCGGGGCAGTCGATTCGTTGGGAAGGGGAGTGGAGGGCTCAGTTTCGCTCATGAAAAGGCGGGAAAAGAGTGAGGGTTTTGACGGAAAACCGGTGATCGACCTCGTAGGGAGATCGAGTCAGCCAGAAGAATCACGTTTGGGGGGGGGATAAAAAAGGCAGAGGGCCAGCCCAACCGAGGTTGAACGAGGGCATCGCGGGCTGCGCTTATTTGTTTCAGCGTTTTTGAATGTCGAGAAATGCGAAGCTTTCCGACAGGTGGGTGAGGACTCAGACCGCGGGAGAGGACGAGCAACGCCTGCCTGCCAAGACTCGCCAACATGAGGAACGTCGTTGACGACACCGCCAGGTTGAGTTCCTTGAGAAACGCTTCTGAAGGGGTTCTCCGAAAGGGGAGAATGACCCGAACCTCGTGGTTGGGGAAAGTTATCTCAGTTTTCGGGGCCTGTCGCAACCGATTTTTACGGAAAATATCATGACCTCTAATGCGATGATTTCCGCTTGCTTCGCGATGATTGTGTCATTTACTACCGCTTCTCCGCCGCGAGGGCGGAAATTTTATCATGGGCAAACAGTATAACAAAGAAATCAAACGCCGTCGCCGTCTGAGCTACGTCAAACGTCGCTCTGAACGAATCAAAGCGAGTCTCGCCTTGAAGGCAGCTCCGAAGACCAAGAAAGCCGTAGCCAAGGCGCCTGCCGATGACCCGAAGCCGAAATCGGCTGAGGCGGAAACTGCCCCCGACAACGAAACTGCTGACGCCGCACCGGCGAAGAAAGCGGCGGCCAAGAAGTCGACGACCAAAAAGGCCGCGACCAAAAAGGCAGCCACCAAGAAAGCCGCGACGAAGAAGAAATCTGCTGCCAAGAAGGCGGAGTCTGATTCTTCAGAAGAGGAGGAGTGAGCTACTCTTCCCATATTGTCTTTCCCAAGGACGGCCGACTTTTGTCGGTCGTTTTTTTTGGGGCAAAGCAAGACTTTTGGCCTGCTGGTGGCCTTGCGACTCTTGTGGGGGTGGGCGAAAGTGAATCGACATGAGCCGGTCCACTGCTCCGACTTTCTTGATTGTGGATGGGAATAACATCATCCATGCCTGGCCGGATCTGCTGGTGCTTCATCGAAAGCGCAGAGGGTTGGGGCATCAGGAACTCCGCCGTCGCCTTCGGGACTATCACGATCTTTGTGATTACCGCCTGGTGGTCGTTTTCGACGGAAAATCAGGGCCTCAAGAAGAGGAAAGGGATCCCAGCGGATTTCAGGTGATTTACACCGACGGGGCCAGCACGGCGGATGGAGTGATCGAACGTCTAACTGCGAAGTATGCGAAGAAATTCCGCATCATCGTGGCGACCAATGACTTGGCAGAGCAGAATGTCGTGGCCTCATTCGGTGCCGAAACCTGGTCGGCGGAGCTTCTGAGGGCTACCATTGATCGATCTGAGGGACGTTGGCGCGACTATCTCAAGTGAACTGGACCATCGTCGCAGGCTTGCTGGTGTCGTCTCTCAGCCACCGGGGGCGCTTCACTGCCGACAGGCGACCAGAAGGGTATTCAAGAGATTGGCGATGTTATGGAGGCCTTGGGTGTGGGGATTGTCGGGCAATCCTACCAGGCAGCCTCTTGCTTGTTCGACTAGGTCAATGCCAGTATCGACTGCCGAATCAATGGCCCCCTCATAGTCCGCAATACTCGCCAGCGCACTCAGGTCGATTGGCTCCTTCTGAAGGAGTAGCCGATTCAATCGTTCTCGTTGGCGCTCAGTAGCTTGGGCGATGAGGTTTAAGATTGGCAGCGTGAGTTTGCCTTTGTTCAAATCGGTTCTCAGTGTCTTTCCGACATCGGCTTCGTCGCCCACAAGATCGAGGCAGTCGTCATACACCTGATAAGCGGTTCCAATCAAAGAACCGTAGTCATGCAGTGCGGTGGTGATCGCCTCCGATTGACCATTGAGACGGGCACCCAATTCCATGGCAGCGGCGAAAAGAGCGGCCGTTTTCTTTCTGATGATCTCGAAATAGTCCTCGCGTGACAGCTGAAAATCAAAACGTCGCTGAGTCTGGATGATCTCTCCGCTGCAGACCTCGTTGGCTGCTCGCGCCACCTTTTGACCGATGGCGCGGTCATCAAATTCGGTGGAAAGCTCCAAGGCGTGGGCGAAAAGGCAATCTCCCAGGAGAACACTCAGGGCATTGCCCCATTTGGCATTCGCCGTAGGGGCTTGGCGGCGGATCTCGGCTCCGTCGATGATGTCATCGTGAACCAGCGTCGCGACATGGATCAGTTCCAGAGTGATGGCGATCTTGATGTGATCCTCGGTGATGCCCCCTGTGGCGCCTCCGGAGAGGAAGGCGAGAGCGGGTCGAATTCGTTTGCCGCTGGTGTTGCAGATGTAGGCGACATAAGGTTCGACGGCGGGATCGAAAGCTTTGGCTTGCTCTCTTATTGCCATTTCCACCTTCTCTAGATCAAGACGGAGCAACTCCGTTGGAAAAAGAGCGTTCCCTTCTTGGGTATTTACTTCCGTCTTTGATTTCATGAAAAGTTGGGAGCCGAATCTAGGGTAAGGCTATGGGGCGATAACAGATGAAGGATTGGTCGTCGTTGTCAAACATTCGATGCCGCCCACGGCAAGTGCCTTGCGTCAAAAAGAGATACGAAATGGGGCGCTCAGAGGGATTCTTTTCTTTTCTGATATTTCTGTTGCGGCAGAAAACCAGAACTTCATCGCATTCTGGTTGCAATCTGGCACGCTGCTTGCTTTTCTCTCAAATCGTTCAACCCTTGGGTTCTCGAGTTGGCTAACGCAGCTGGGACGATGAATTCTAGGCAACCAATTAAACCTACTAATACAAAAACAGTTATACCATGGCAAAACTGAAGTTGGAATACATCTGGCTCGATGGCTACGAGCCTGTCGCAAATCTTCGCGGGAAAACTCTGGTCAAGGACGGCGATCCTTCGACTTGGTCACTTGAGGATTGTCCTCAATGGGGCTTTGACGGAAGCTCGACCCGTCAGGCAGAGGGTGGCAGCTCCGACTGTTTCCTGAA
Organism: Verrucomicrobiia bacterium; assembly: GCA_020440025.1. GTDB lineage: Bacteria > Verrucomicrobiota > Verrucomicrobiia > Verrucomicrobiales > DEV007 > JAEUHH01. Next base: position 7,318 of record JAGROX010000104.1, on the reverse strand, counting down.
GCCGGTCGCCCTCTATCCTGATACGACCCGCAGAAACGGCTTCCTCGTGATGTGCGAGGTGCTCAATCCTGATGGCAGCCCCCATCCGTCGAATGCCCGTGCCACCATTCCCGACGATCCGGGTCTCTGGGTTGGCTTGGAGCAGGAGTATTTCCTATTCCAAGACGGAAAACCACTGGGCTGGCCGAGTGATGGCTACCCCGATCCGCAGGGGGAATACTACTGTGGTGCCGGTTTCAAAGCGGTCGGCGACATTGCTCGCACGATCGTCGAGGAGCACCTGGACCTTTGTCTCGACGCTGGCATCAACCACGAAGGCATCAACGCCGAGGTCGCCAAGGGACAATGGGAATACCAGATTTTTGGTAAAGGTTCACACAAGGCCTGTGACCAAGTCCACGTTGCCCGCTACATCATGCAGCGCCTTTGCGAAAAATACGGTGTCGATGTCGAGTATCATTGCAAACCTTTCACGGGTGACTGGAACGGCTCAGGCATGCATGCCAATTTCTCGACCGACTACATGCGTGAAACCGGGGGCAAGGAGTACTTCGAAGCACTCATGGAGGCTTTCTCCAAGAATCGCGAAGAGCACATTGCCGTCTATGGTCCCGACAACCACATGCGCCTCACTGGCCAACATGAGACCCAGTCGATCGATCAGTTCAGCTACGGTGTCGCCGACCGCGGTGCGTCCATCCGTGTCCCTCACGCATTTGTGAACAACGGATACAAGGGTTATCTGGAGGATCGTCGTCCCAACTCTCAGGGTGATCCCTACAAGATCATTTCCCGTATCGCTCAGACGATTGCCGAAGTGCCTACTCCCTGAGTGGGGTTGCTTCCGTCAGCGGACTGGGTGATCGGTTCATCTTGACGTCAATTCAAGGCGTCCGGATTCCCGTCAGGGAGTTCGGGCGCTTTTTTTGTGGTTGCCCAAGATTCATAATGAAACGAGGGGGTATCCCAACGTTATGAAAATCGCCAAGGATGGAATCCGCGCCAAAGTTCGCATCGGCTACGACGGAAAGGTTTACAAAGAGTTCCGGGGGACTGACGCCGACAAACGCTTCGAGAACGAAGTGCGCGTGCTAAAGGTTCTGGAATCCAGAGGCTGTGATTTCGTGCCCCGTGTGATCGATGCGGATCCGGAAACTCTAACCCTCGTAACAACCAACTGCGGGCATCCTGCGGACAAGGTCACCGAGGAGAAGGCGAATGAACTTTACACTGAACTCGAACAGAATTTCGGGGTGGTGCATGACGATCCGTTTCCGCGGAACATCACTTATCATCAGCAGCGTGGTCGCTTCTGCATCATCGATTTCGAACTGGCAACGATCCTTGCTGATGATTGGGCCGAGGATCTCCGGCTGGGAATCCATTGGGCGGGATTCACTCGATCAGGAAGAAGTAAAAAGGAGAATGATGACTCTCTGGCGGTTTTTTCGTCCTTCGAAGGTTGGGAGACAAAGCAGCCCCTGGCTGGTGCGATCTCATTGACACGGGAGGGCGTGGTGATGGCTGTCAGCGATGGCATGGGCGGAGTCAAGGGCGGTGCCTATGCCAGTTTTCTAGCGGTGTCCGAACTTCGCCGATTCCTTCCGGCTTGGTTGGGCGATTTCCGAGGAAATGCTGATCCCTTGTCGACCTTGGAAGCGACGGTCAAAGACCTGCACGGCTACATCATTCGGCGGGCCTCGTTGAATCCAGAATTGAGTGGAATGGGTGCCACATTGGTTTGCGCGCTCTTTTTTCGTACTGAGATGCATTTTGCTCACGTCGGAGACAGTCGAATCTACCGCTGGCGGGAAGGGGAGTTGGAGCAGCTTTCATTCGATCATTCCCAGGTCGGACGCCTTTTTCGCGAGGGAAAACTGAACGAACGTGAGGCTCGAACGCATCCAAGGAGAAACATTCTGAATCAGGTCATCGGCGCAAACTGCCGCTACGTTCAGCCACAGATCGGAACCATCTCTCTCAAAGCTGGTGATTGGTATCTGCTTTGTTCCGACGGGGTGATCGATGGACTGTGGAACCGCCACATCAGTGAGGCCATTGCCAAAGGAATTGAAAGCGGAGAATCAGTCGAAGTGCTCGCTGAAAACTTGCTTGATCAGGCTTATTCCAATGCTGGAAAAGATGACACGACACTCTTTCTGGTTCGCATCACGGAAGATGCGACGGATGGAGACTCTCCGGTTTCGTGACGTGGTCTAGCGACCCAGAATGTAAGCAAAAATCAAGGGTGCGACGATCGTGGCGTCTGATTCGATCATGAATTTGGGTGTCTCCATGGCCAGTTTTCCCCAGGTGATTTTTTCGTTGGCGGTGGCACCTGAATAACCACCGTAGCTGGTGACCGCGTCACTGATCTGACAGAAGTAGGCCCAAACCGGGGTATCACGACACAGATCCTGTTGCAACATCGGGACGACACAGATGGGGAAATCGCCAGCGATCCCACCGCCGATTTGAAAGAAACCGATGGGGGATTCTCGTGATGTCTCGGTATACCACTCGGCCAACGCCATCATGTATTCGATGCCCCCACGAACCACCTCGCGATTGGTGATCGTGCCGTCAATCAGCCGGGCCGCAAAGATATTGCCGGTCGTGCTATCCTCCCAGCCAGGGACGAAAATCGGGAGATTGGCTTGTGCGGCAGCCAGCATCCACGAGTCCTTGGGATCAATCTCATATTGTGGCTCGAGATCGCCAGAGAGCAGGATTCGATAAAGGTGTTCATGAGGAAAGAGACGCTCACCCTCCGCATCTGCCTTTTTCCAGCTGACCAGAAGGTGGCTCTCCAGCCTCCTGATGGCTTCGTGCTCAGGGATACAAGTGTCTGTGACCCGATTTAGATTCTGCGCCAACAAGTTGACCTCATCTGCAGGTCCCAGGTCCCGGTAGTTGGAGGTTCGCAGGTATTGATTGTGAGCAACGAGATTGAAAAGATCCTCCTCCAGGTTGGCGCCAGTGCATGATATTCCGCTGATCTTGCCCTGACGAATCATCTCGGCAAGGGAGATCCCGAGTTCAGCCGTGCTCATGGCACCTGCGAGGGTCACGAACATCTTCCCTCCCGAATCCAGCAGCGCTTCATAGCCCAGTGCCGCGTCTCGGACGGTGGCCGCGTTGAAATGTCGATAGTGATGATCGATGAAGGCGCGAACGGCTTGATTCATGAGACGGGGGGTGTCGAGCTTCTAATGAGATAGGTGGTGGAGTCGAGAATCTCATCAAAAAGACGGACCATGGCGTTCCGCTCCTCACCGGTGACTTCGCTGGAAGAAATGCCTGCATCCAGCATTCTTCCAAAACCTTCCTGAAGGAGGGACCGTGGATAGTCAACTTGGCGCAGGATGTCTTCGATGGTGTCGCCGCTCTCGGCTCGGTCGAACACCATTTCGCCCCGGTGTGCTCTGACGCTTACCACGGAAGGATCGCCCAGTAGATTGTGGATATCACCAAGGGTTTCCTGGTAAGCGCCTACCAGAAAAACGGCCATGTAGTAAGGCTCGCCCGAGCGCAGGGAATGGACGGGGATGGTTTCGGACTCATCATGAGCGCCGATGTAGCGTTTGATTTTTCCGTCGCAATCGCAGGTGATGTCTGCAATGACCGCGCTGTGAGTGGGCTGTTCATCCAAGCGATGAATGGGCATGACGGGGAACAGCTGTCCAATGGCCCATGCATCCGGCATCGACTGAAAGACACTGAAATTGGCGTAGTAGTGCTCCGAGAGATGGTTCCTCAAAGTCTGTGATCTGGGTGCCGATCCCGAAGTCTGTTCCCGGATTCGGTCAGCCAGACAGGAGCGGAGCCGCTGAGCCGCCGCGAGATGGCGCAGGGTGATTTCGCCCGATTGAAATGACTCGTGGCATCCTTCCAATATATCATCAGCGAGGCGACTCTGAGCGACGGCGTTTTTGGCGTTTGCTGAATCGAACAACTGATAGAGCCGATGAAGTGACTTGGGGTCATCGGGTTTCGGTTCGTAAGTTTTGCTTTTCTGGCTGGAAGCGCCACCGAAAACGTCAAAAACGAGCACCGAGTAGTGGGAGGCAATCGCCCGACCTGATTCGCTGATGATATCGGGATGGGGGATGCCGCTGGCATCCATGCGTTTTCGAATGGTCGCCACGACTCCCTGACAATACTCCTCGACGCTATAGTTCTTGCTGGATTGAGAAACGACACCCGTGCCCTCATAGTCGATGGCGAGGCCTCCGCCGATGTTGATGACGGAAAGCGGTGCTCCTTCGGCGCAAAGTTGGGCAAAGATCGAAGCGGCTTCGTCGATACCTCGTCTAATGGTGCCAAGATCAGGGATTTGAGACCCTTGATGAAAATGAAGCATCTTCAAGCAGTCGAGACGATCCTCTAGCTTTAGCCGATCGATTGTTCGGACCAATTCCAGCGCCGTGAGACCAAAAAGCCCTTGGCCTCCGGACGTGGATGCCCATCTCCCGGAACCGCCCGAGGTGATGCGCACACGCACGCCGAGGACAGGGGTGGCATTGAGGGCGCGTGAACGCTCCAAAATGGTCTCCAACTCGTCGGTTCGTTCTATTACGAGAACCACCTTCAGCCCAGCCTTGGTGGCATAGAGCGCAAGGTCTACGAAATCGCGGTCTTTATAGCCATTGCAGATAATGAAAGCTTCAGGATCACTCAAATGAGATACCGCAATTAGCAATTCCGCCTTGGTCCCTGCCTCAAATCCAAAGTGGTTGGACCGGCTCAACGAAGCGATTTCATGGATCACTTCCCGCTTTTGATTGACCTTGATAGGGAAGCACCCGCGAAACCTTCCCCGGTATCCATTGGTAGCGATGGCTCCTTCAAAAGCCCCGATCAGTGATGAAATCCGTTTTGAGAGAATGTTCGGAAAACGAACAATCGCCGGCAAGGGAATCTCTCTTGTTCGAAGTTCCTTCACGACTTCGTGAAGGCTCAACCGAGTTTCCGGCCCATCATCGGATTCCGAAATTACCGCCGCAACATCGCCCTTGTCGGTGATCTGGAAGAACGGGCTTCCCCAGCTATCGATTCGGTAAAGCGAAGCGCTGTTCTCAATGGTCCATGACGGGTTTTCGAATATTGGTGTAGTGGAATTCGGAACTAGCGAGGCGGTTTCGATGGACGAGCGGGTCATGAACTCTGAAACGGAATGAAAGATTCGCCTGGAGGATATTGGAAGTCGAGAGTCGACATTTTCATCAGAATTATCAATGTGAAAATGAGAAAAAATGCAAAAGTAATAAATTTGCAATCTCCGGTAGCCCTAGTTGTTCTAGTTGATAGCTTGGCGTCTCCAACTCCCTGATCGCCACCGAAGAGAGAACGCACTGACAATCACGGAGAGATTTATCAGCATCAGGCTCCAGACGCCGAAAGATCCAGTATGAGGAAATTTTGTGAGGAAGAGCCAACCGCCCCCTCCTAGGAGAAGGAAGGAGAAGAACAAATTCAGGAGGGTTGGAATCAGATTATCGCCAGTTGAGCAAAGAGCGTAGTCGTAGACTCCATAGCAGGCATAAAGAAGCAAGAGAGGCGGCACAAAACCTGCCGACTCGATACAGAGAGAGGCAACCTCGGGCTCCGAAATGAGAGTGTTGAAGATGGTATTTCGAAAAACGAAAAGGAGCGTCCCAACAATAAGTGCGTAGAAAGTCACCATACGGCTCCCGATGACTCGACAGCGCTCAGCCATCATTGTGTTTCCTTCGCCGAGGTAACGGCTCATCAAGGTGACCATTGCGCTGCCCAGTCCATCGCATGGTAGAATCAGAGCATCGATACAAGCCAGTATTCCGGATGCTGCAGCCAGTGGGGTGGAGCCGAGTTTTCCAAAAAGCCAGATGATGACAACGCTCCAAATGAAGTTGTCCAATAGGTCTCGGAATCCGATCGGGATGCCTTCTTTCCAGAGAGCCCTCAGGCGCGTGAGGCTTGGGAGCCAATTTCTGGTGGAATAGGTTGAAAGTGAAGGCAGAAAGATGAGGATAAAGACTGAACCCAATGCGTTCGCCAGTGAGCTGAAGGTCATCGTCCATCCCACTAATGCGATTCCTTCTTCTTTTATCGTGGGTATCCCGAGGACTAGCTCGTATCCGATAATTCCGTGAAGCAGCAGCGCAGCGATAGAGAGAATCATCGGTGCTCTTGGTTTGCCCACGCCGAAAAAGAAATTGGCGCAAGCAAAGGAAGTCATCTGCGGCAGAATCGAAAAACAGGCTGAGCGGAAGTATGAAACTTCCGCACGATAGACGTCCTGCTCGTGGCCAAAGAGAGCGAAAATGTGGGGAGCTGGCCAGTAGAGTGCGATGGCTGAGATGCCAAAGACCATTGAATACCAGATTCCTTGCCACGCAAACTGACCAGCTTCGGAATGGCGCCCTGCTCCGACGATATTGGACACGAACGCATTAACAATGAAGAGACTGCCAAAACCAAAACTGAGCAGCAGCAGCAGAATCAATTGTGCTGGGGCAAGTGCGGCCAACTCAGCGGTGCCCAGTCTGCCAGCCAAGTAGACGTCTACCACGGACCGAAGCGAAAGTGCCGTAAACGTCACGACCGTAGGCCATCCTAGCCGAAGGATCTCCTTGGGGGACAAATCGGAAGTAGGCTTGCGAATCTGGAGCAGTCCGTTCAATCGGTAGGTTTCGGGAGTTGGAGAACCTCAAAAGTCAACTGAGGCGAAAAGCTCCGGCAAATGAGAGAGAGTGTTCAATCCTTTTTTAAATGGTATTTCTCGACCAACCAATCGGAAATGAATCCGCGATACTTCTCGCGAACATCCTCTGGGAGAAAGCGAAAGCCTCGTATGGATCGTCTGCACTCAGGTGACCCACATGAGCAGTCCATTTGCCAGTCAATGTCCTCAGACATGTCGTAGTCCCAGCACAACTCTTCTCCAATCTTAATTTCCCGCATAGCGACCAACGTAAAGAGCCCTCGCACTCCCACATTGGGTGCGCATGAGTGATTGAGGTAGCGCGCAATCCCTGCAGAGTCGCGAGAGGAGTTTTGAGAATAGGTGATCAGAAAGTTTCGAATCTCCTCGGGAAAGTCGTCGTTCACCAGGCCGTGATACATCTCTCCGTCAAAGGAGGCGATTTCTTCCCCGGCTTTGATCGGACCGGTCGCGTAGACGCCTAAACCGAAAAGTGGGTGTTTCTGAACGGAAGCGAAAATATGGTCCAGTCGCGAACACTAGCACATGGGGCCTGAGATTGGTCCCTCTAAGACGAAAATCAGAAAATTATAAATATTATGAAAAATATTGAAAATATTGAAAAATATGTTA
>JAGROX010000440.1 GCA_020440025.1 Verrucomicrobiia bacterium | reverse complement strand
TTCCGCCTCCAAGGTTTTGTGATTCTTGCATGTCTTGCGTGTAAGGGGGAGAAGAAAGCCGATGTCAACGACCTTCGAGACACTTTCGAGGCGTTTCAGAAAGAACATCCATTCCTTCACCTGGAAGACCCTTTGGAAGATGTTTTTACTTCTTACATTGTCACGCCAGTTGGAGGATGGATATCCTTCTCAGGAATTTTTGCAGACGGCCCCTTCTGGGTCCAACGTCTTCTCAATTTTCTTGAGGAAAAAACGGACTATCCGACTTTTCGAGAGATCCTCGACTCAAGTCTCGCCTTAGTTAAGCTCACCGATGCCACGGCACTACGAGTCGGTCTTGTGCGATATTCCCAAGGAGGTGGAACCCCAAAAAAGATCACCGAACTGCCAGATCAAGAGATTCTTCTCCCTCGCAAGGACTCTGTCATTTTCTCCAATGAGGAGCTTCTCTCTTTCGGAGTCGAGCGAGATAGCTTGGAGGACTTCAATCTTTCGGAAGAGAGGAGGAGTCACTTGCTGGAAGAGGATCTGCTGGACAATGCATTGGAGCGATTTCCGATTCTGTTATGTGAAGGCTACGTCGTCTTGATAGAACCCTCTCAAGTATGCCGTGCCGTCGTTCGTTCGATCTTGCACAGGGTTAGCATGGTCATGAGGGGGTGGGCGGACACATTCTTCGAGAAAGAAAGTGCCGAGTTCTTCGTGAACGAGGTTCTGCGACGCCTTGAGATTGACCCAATCCGCGTGCCCCTTCCCGCCCCGCCGGAATCGCTCCCAGATTTTTGGCCTGTCTGTGGCCAATTCGATTTTGGAAAACCTGTTCTTGGCCTCACCTTCGCGGCGAAATTGAGTGAAGGAGCGCACCTCGAACAGGCATTGTCTCTCGACGCGGAACAAGTTCCAGTTTTCGAAACATACATAGCGGAATGCTGCGCGGCGCTTTCCAATGTAGAAGGATTCACGGGTGGAATGATCTTGATGAATTTCTCCGCCCTCGGAAGAGATCTCCTCTTCGGGTTCAACGAGATTCCTGAGCATTGGCACTTCTTTGGAGGAGGGCTCGGCGAGTGGGGAACGCTTCGAAACGAAAAGGGATTCGATGCTTTTCGACTGTGGCGATTGGGCGAGCAACTCGACCATTCAGAATCTCTAGGTGTTCACTTATCGAATTGGTCAGGCCTCGCAAATTTATATGCATACTGGAAAAGCAACGGCTTCCTCATCATTCCGCAGAATTATGACTTGGATAGCGGACAGCTTCGTTTGAGTATCGCATCGAATTTTTGTCACGATCTCAATGTCGAATTACGGAGGCGACCCGACGCGCATTGCCGCCTCAATCACAGCCGTGATCGTTGGACACATTTGCAGCGGATCAATAGCGGTCATCACCCCGACTTCGATTTGAATCGAATTTACGGTGACGTATCCTCAGTGAGGGACGGAGTCTTCTTGGGATGCAGCGAAAGTAGCGAGACCGTTTGGTGGGTTGAGTGCAGCGAGGAGGTAGCTCACGAATACTCTCGAGATTGTAAATTCCAGCTCTGGGAGTGCCTTCTGAACTGGACTGACGCAGCGGCGCAGCACGTTGAAGAGCTAGTTCCGGAACGTTTTGAGAGTGTTTTAGTCCGGTTGCATCTGCCAAACATCGACGAATGGGCAGTCGAATCGTTGCCCTCACTTGAGGATTTATGCGACGAAGCCTCTCACAGCGTGGATCTTAGTGTGGACCCGGATGCTGGGGTGATCACGCTCTCCATTCCCCAGGCATTTATCCGAGAATTTCACCGGCCTGCCAATGATGCGGAAAGGGCGCTGCTTCACCGTTTAGTCGAAGGCGTTGTCAGTCTTTCAGGTTCAGGCGATTTCCAGAAGATCGATGCCATCGTGGAGACGATCCTTCCGAATCCCGACGCTCGGCATTTTCATGTGTTAAAAGTAGAAAAACTCGAAAACATCTTGGCCAGATCCGGAAACGCGAAGGTCAGATATATTCCAACCGAGGCGGTGAACAATCTGCAGCTTGGCTTGGCTGACACCGTAGGGCGACTCAAGCCGAAAGACCGAACTAATCGTGAGTCCATCGTGAAGTTTCTAACGAAACTGGTAGAAAAACAATGGGAGCAAATCGAAGCTGGTCTTGCCCCCTATGACCTTGCTTCCACCGTCAACCTCTGCTTCCAGCAGCTCGATGAGATCAACGTCGAGAAATCACGTTGGGAATCCACAACCAGAGCCTTGCTCGCACTTCACGCCAATGAACCGTGGATCGTTGACCGCATCCGTGAGAAACGGGAAAATTTGTCCCTTGCTGAAATTGCAAACCGACTTCTTATCGAGATTGCCGTGTACTCGGGCGCTTCAGTAAATAGGATTCCGATATCGCTCGTCGAGCATTCTCAATTGACCGCTAAGATCACAGTTTTGCTCGACCTCGCAAACTATCGGGATTCCATCGCTGGAGGGTTCATGAAGCCCGAGATCACGATTCACCCAAATGGAGCCATCGAGGTGGATCGGAAGTTCTTCGAGGACGTTTTCTCGCCTTACATCAGATCGCACGTAGATGATCAGATCAGTTTTCACGCCGAGAACTACGAATCCTATTTTTCGTTTGAGAAAGAAACGGATGCCGATCCCGCTTCTCAGACGATGAGCGATGAGGGAAAAAGGTTTTTGCGCGTCTTCGAAGAGGAGTTTGGTTTCCGGTTCGATGTTTTGGGCGATGCGCTCGAAATGTTTCATGAGAGGGCGATGGAAACCCGACAATCTCTGGTTTTGATAGCCAGCCAGGATCTTAAATCGATGATTTCGCGACGATCGGGGATAAGCTCCAGCGCGGCAGCGCATTTTATCGAAAGATTCACGCTCCCGATAAGGAAAGGTTGGAACAAAGACCTCGGTCGATTTCGTGATCGAGACGTTTTTCCTTGGTGCCATCGGAGAAGTTTCTCGATTCTCTCGCGGCCAATGATCCAGATAGATAAATCCCCAAGCATGTTGATGGTCTCAGTGACGCACCTGCATCGCTGGTTTCAATACTTCTTGAACAATTTAGAGTCTGGTTATTTCCCCGAACACCATTTCCGCGCGAAAGGATTTAGGAAGCACCTTGGGGAAATTGCCAATCGGAGAGGCCACTCCTTCGCAAGATCGGCTCTCGAAAAGATCGAAGGTCTCGGGATTGATTGCCAGCTTGAAGTTGCGCTCACAGCATTGGGCGCTCCAGCAAGTCCGGATCTTGGGGATATCGACGTTTTTGCTTGGGACAAACCGACGGGACGGGTTTTTCTGATTGAGTGTAAGCGATTGAGGGTGGCGCTGACAGCAAGAGATGTGATTCAAAGGCTCGATGAATTCCGTGGTGAGGCGGGAGATCAGCTAGGGAAGCATATCGCCAGAGTCGAATGGATCAGCGAGAATCTCTCCGGGGTTTCGAAAGTTACAGGTATTCCTCAAAAAAACCTGAAGGTAGTGCCAATTCTCCTCACAAATGATCGCGTTCCAATGAAGTTCATGGAGCGACTTGAGTTCCCGTCGAAATTTATCGTGCCGATTCAAGATATCGAAACGATTTTCCACGATTCTTTTCACTGAGGGGCTCCGCTAGAGTCCTGCCGCTAGGGATCAGTCGGTGATTGTTGAATTTTTTGAACACCTCAATCCGCGCTCAATCTCCCTCGATCACCAAACCGCTTACGGTTCTCACGCCGACTCCTCCCTCATCGAGACCATCGGCGGTGGGGCGAACTACGCGGGCTTGGAACCCCGCGCGACAGGCACGGGCTTGGAAGCCCATGCTACGTTGGGTGGGAAACTTGTGGCACCGGCATCCTGCCGATGAATCTGGGTCCTGTCGGTAGGAGTGAGTCGGTGAAAGTTGACGGGGTGGAGCCAAGCTTGTGGAAGAACGGATGGTCACGATTGCGAGCGAGGGGAAAGTTTCCGCGTCGTGGCCGCCGGAACTCGTGGTGATGCGTCGAGGGGTCACGGATTCCGTCAAGAAATGTCGCCTGCCACCAGATGCGGGAGACAATTGCAGAATCGATACTTCTAACCCGTTTCGGCAGACGTGGCTCTGCGGCGACCATGATCATATTCTATTAATGACCTGCCCCTTAATTTCTATCGCTCCCGCCAGTTCGGACGAAACAAGCCGAACTTAGTACACTTCGATCGCGGAAAGCCCCGGATTTTCGGTGCCTTGGTTGATCTTGATCTCCAGGTCTTTCAATTCGACCTCTCGCTCCAACTCGATCACTGCAATCATCATCCGCCCGAATTTGGCGATGACGCGAGGGCCGCGTTGGAAAAGCACTTCGGCTTCGGAGAATGCCGAGGATCGATGACGCGAACAGCGAGGGAGAAGAGGTGAAAATCCGATCTCCGAGATTCGAGACCAAGCCATGGTTAGAGCTTTCTGAAGAACGTGAGATGGTCACCATCAAAGAGGGGCGGAACCTTCCAGGCTTCGAGTTCCCACGACTGATCTCCGGATTTCAAAATCACTCTTTGGGGATCCCATTTCGCTTCCTCACCGCTGAACTCTTTGCGGAACAGGCTCGTAAGGTCAGGGCGTTTGGATACTGGGTGAAGTGTTTCGATGAGTTCGCCGGTGATGGAGCGTTCGTTGCGCGGAAATTCGTAGACGGCGGTCACGGTTCGTTCGGCCAATCCCTCCGGCTGAACGGTGACCGTTACCTTTGACTGACTGGCAAGAAGGGCCTGTTGCTCTTTGGTGAGGCCCGACCAGGTGGAGGGATCGCTGTCCTCGAGCATCGGAATTTGAATCTCGGCGCCCCAGGGAATGATTTGGTTCGGGACTTCAGTCAGCGAGACGATCTCAGCTTGAGAGTTATCGGCCGGCGAAGAAAGAATTCGTACCTTGTCGAAATCAGGATGCGGAAGGCTGCCGTTCCCAGAGTAGTAGATGGCCAACAGACGGGCGAGAGGCAGGCCATCGAGTGGGCGAGGCTGGTAATTTTCGCGGGATTCGATTCGTTCGACCGTGTGAGTTCCCGGTCGGGTAATCCAGAAGTGGTTCTCCCTATCCTCGAAGGCGGCACGAGAAACACCTTTCCGAAATGGAATTACCACTTCATCTCCATCTTGAAGGAAAAAGTGATCCTCGTTCAGGTTGGCGGTGAACTCGTGAGTCTTCTCTGCGCTTTTGCGGCGGACTTTGACTGCCTCCAGATCGAGATCCGTTCGATGCCGGGTCAGGAGATTGAGATTGGCTGGATCGGCGGCGGGCCTTTCAAGGAGCAAGTGGGAGTTGCGATCGAGAGACACCGAGACTTCTTCCGGAAGCTGGTAGTCTCCCGCCACCGGCACCGTCCGGTATTCGGTGGCTGGAGCGAACAAACACCTGAGGCCATTG
>JAGROX010000009.1:7088-12905 GCA_020440025.1 Verrucomicrobiia bacterium | reverse complement strand
GTCAATTTTTCGGATTTCGGCAATCTTCTTTGGCAATAGGTCAAAACTGGTCTCCCACTTAACCTTTCGGCAGTAACCCTTCCTTCAGCGCTTTAGCGACGGCGCCGGTCATGGTATTGACGTGGAGCTTGCTGTAGATGCCGCGAATGTGCTTGTCGACGGTGTGAAAACTGAGATTCAGCTGATCTGCGATCTCTTTCTTGGTCAGACCGCCGACCATTTGTTCGAGCACCTCGGTCTCCCGCTCGGTGAGTCCGTAGTCTTTGCTCTCGGGGGCGAAATTGCTGAACATGTCGAGAACCTGACGCGCGATACGGGCATTGATGGGGGCACCTCCGTCGAGGACTTCGCGAATCGCATTCGGGATTTCTCCCATGCTGGATGTTTTCAGCAGGTAACCGGACGCACCAGCACAAATGGCACTGAAGACTTTCTCGTTGTCTTCAAACACAGAGAAAACCAGGATCTCGATCTTGGGAAGCGCGGTCTTGATGCGACGAATCCCTTCAACACCGCTCATGCCGGGAAGTCCCAGATCGAACAGCATCACATCGGGACGCTCACCGTCGATGAGAGCCTGAATGGCGTCTTCACAGCGGTCAAACTGATGGGTGCAGTCCATGTCCTTCTGCCGACTGAGGACACGGGCCACCGTGCGCCGAAGCGTTTCGTTGTCTTCTACCAGCCAAATTCTGGTCAACGGCTCGGCTGCCGGTTTGGCTTCCTCTTCGGCTTTCTCGGGCGTCTCCGCTTTGGCTGATTTTGCGGACTTTTTGGATTTGGCGTCACTCATGATAGGTATCGGTCGGGGATTCTATAGTCTGGCAGCATGCGGAGGCGATTTCATTCGATATTTCTCCTGATAAAGGCCATCTGCTTCGGAAAGGGGGTCATGGAATGGGAGCATTCAACTGAATGGCGGTGCCTTCGCCACTGCCACTGCGAACTTTTAAATTACCGCCCAAGGCTTGGGCACGTCGCCGAAGGTTCTTGAGCCCGTTTCCTTCTCGAAAATTCTGGTCGAGGTTGTTGAAGCCTTTGCCATCGTCAGTGACTCGTAGAATGAGCCTGCCGCGATTCATTTCCAGCTCGATTTGGACATTTTTGGCTTCGGCATGACGGACGATGTTGTTGAGGATCTCCTTATACATGAGGAACAGGTCCCGTTTAAAATCGAGAGGCAGATTCTCCTCGTGCATGTGCCCGCGGGTCTCGAATCGATACTCATGGGCACGGAGTAGTTTGGCTGCAGTCTCGCGGAATCGAGCGATCATCTGCTTCCAGGTCTCCTCTCCAGGGCGGATGAGCCAGACGATGTCGCGCATGGATTCGACGGTTTTGTCGGCGGTGCGCTTGATTTCATCGAGTTCCTCACGCACCAAATCGGGTTCGTCAGCCTCGGATGATCCCAGCTCGGCCAAGAGGGCTATGGAACTCAAGTTACTCCCGATGTCATCGTGTAGATCGCTGGCGATCTGCTGGCGAAGCGCCTCGAGGTCAAAGCGGCGGCGAGAGCGCCCGCGAGCGAGTCCGATGATGATGAGCAACAAGAGTCCGCCGGCTCCGGAGCCGATGTAGCGAATGCCTTTGGACACAGTGCTCTCGACCAGTTCGACTCGGGCTTCCTCTTTTTCTCGCCATTCGCCGATCAAGGCTCCGCGCCTCGACAGGACTGAAAGCCAATCCGGAAATCCGACCAATTGGTTGCGACTGCCAAAGCCATCCACCAGCGCCTGGCGGGACCAATTCCCCTCCTCCACACTTTCTTCAGCGGTCACCGTTTTGCCAAAGGCAGCATTTTGGTTGTCGGAAAACACCTGCATCTCGGCCAGAGCAAAGGACAAAGGGCCCGGGTTCCTCCGTTCAGCTGTCAGACGAATGTATCGCCCGTAACCTGCTTCAATGGGAAAAATGATGGGATTGTTGCCCGGCTTCGGCAGTTGGTTCGTCGCGACTTTAACGATGGTGTCCGACTGACGCATGTCGGGGGAATCGGAAACTTCGATGCGAAACATGGAGGGGAACTCCAGCGTTGGATCCGGAATGACATTGGGAGGATTCGCGGGAATCAGCCGAATTTCAGTGATGGGAACGGCCTCTTCGAGATCGATCTGCACCCAGCGCGAGACTGCTTTCTCGCTGTCGCATCGGTATCCCAGCGTAGGGCTGGGTTCCAACGAACTAGGAACCCCGAGCGGCGTACGCCCATCGGTGAGGTAACGCCTAGCCCAGAAGTTGGCACGTTCATCCCAGTCGAGCGCACTGACTGGCTTGCCGATGGCGATGTTGCGCTCGCCTTTGATCACCATCAACTCGGAGAGCGCAAAAACTTCGTCGGCCGCCGTCGAGGTAGCGGTGTCCTCGGGACGCCACATGGTGATGGTGGTGACGCGCAAGTAGCGACCACCAAGACCTCCACCATCGACGAGGAAGGGAGCCTCTTTGGGCGAGTAACGACTGTTCTCGCGATGATCGACGATGGTCTCGTATTGATAGTCGCTAAAATTCGGGTCATCGGAGATATCGATGCGGAAGCGTCGGGGAAAACCGTAACCAACCACGGGCTTGTTCTCGATTTGCACGGTGACGGGAAACAAGGCAACGGCGTCGGGTTTCACATGCTCGCCAAGATCGATCTGGACCCATTTGGGCCGTCGCCGGGCCGTACCACTGTGGTACCCAAAGAGTTCAGGCTGCATGGTGCCCTGAACGAAAGGCGGAAGCCCATCCAGCTCACTCAAAATCTCTGCCTGACGCTCCTCGATATCACGCAACTCGGCGCTGAAGATGCGGGCAAACTGATCCGCCGAACCGGTCCGCGGAGTCACGGTGGGCTCCATGAGGTCGGACGGCACTTTCTCGGGCAACTTCTCGTCGCTTTCATCGGAGTCGTCTCCCACGCTGAACGGCGGCAGTTGGGCTGGCGATGACAATGGTGAGGTGAGTAAGACCCACATCCCCACGATCCCTCCGAAACGGAAGGCCGTTCTCATCAGTCGAGAACACTGGGGATCGATTAGGCGATTTCTCACGGCAACGGGTTTGCGACAGCTTTCTCTCTCTGGGCGCGATCTTCAAGCAATCAGATCATTCACCACGTGACCATGAATATCAGTCAGTCGAAAGCGGCGTCCTTGGAATCGGTAGGTGAGCCGCTCGTGATCGATCCCCAGCAGATGCATGACGGTGGCCTGAAAGTCGTGAACGTGGACAGGATTCTCGGCGACATTGTAGGCGTAGTCGTCTGTTTTTCCGTACTGCGCGCCAGGCTTGATGCCTCCGCCCGCCATCCAGAGGGAGAAACAGCGACCATGATGATCGCGTCCGTGCTTGAGCTTGTTGCTGATGTCCCCTTGCCCAAAGGGAGTGCGACCGAATTCGCCGCCCCAGATGACGAGCGTATCTTCCAGGAGTCCCCGTTGCTTCAAGTCTTTCACCAAAGCGGCTGAAGGTTGGTCGGTATCTCGGGCCTGAATCTCCAACTGAGTCGGCAGGTTGTTGTGCTGATCCCACCCCGCGTGCATGAGCTGGATGAAACGAACGCCCCGCTCGGCGAGACGGCGAGCAGTCAGGCAATTCCGTGCGAAGCTCCCCTTTCGCTCCACATCGGGACCATACATGTCGAGAATGTGTCTGGGCTCGGTGGAGATGTCAGTGAGTTCCGGCACGGAGGTCTGCATCCGATAGGCCATCTCGTACTGCGAAATCCGGGTCTCGATCTCCGGGTCACCGTATTCCTGAAACTTCAGGTGATTCATGGCCGCGAGATCATCGAGCACGCTGCGCCGCAGATCGGGACTGATTCCGACGGGATTAGAGAGATAGAGCACCGGGTCTCCCTGCCCCCGAAAACGCACGCCCTGGTGTTTCGAAGGAATGAACCCGCTGCCCCAGTAGTAATCGAAGAAGAGTTGGCCACAGGAGTTCTCCCGGTCCCGGGAGGTCATGACGACAAAGGACGGCATGTTCTCGCTGCTGGCCCCAAGCCCGTAGCTGAGCCAGGCGCCCATGCTGGGCCGACCGGGAATTTGCGAACCAGTGAGAAAGAAAGTGACCCCTGGCGCGTGATTGATCGCCTCGGTGTGCATGGAATTCACCACGCAGATATCGTCCGCGATGCCACCGGTGTGCGAGATCAGCGGCGACAGCATGCGGCCACAATCCCCGTAGCGCTCGAACTTGCGAATTGCCGGCAGCATTGGCAATTCCTTCTGGTTGGCGGTCATCGTGGTCAACCGCTGCCCATTTCGGACCGAGTCCGGCAACTGCTCGCCGTATTTATCATAAAGCCCAGGCTTCCAGTCGAGCAGATCGACATGGGACGGCGCACCGCCCTGCATCAGATAAATCACCCGCTTGGCTTTGGGAGCGAAATTTGGGAAACCTGCGAGCCCCCCGGAACCAGCCGCCTGCCCCAATTCGCTCCCCAGCAGACTCGCCAAGGCCGCCGTCCCAATGCCGGTGGCGGATCGCCCGAAAAACTGACGCCGCGTGTGGGAGAGTTCGCGTTCGATGAGGGGATTCATGGAAATCGGGATGAGAAAATGAGGGACCGCAGTCGTCCTCAATCTATGGAATCGAAAGGAACGCGTCAACCACCGCCGCCATGCCTTGATCACGGCAGAGTTTCCACCCCGGAGTCCCTTTCTTCCCGGGGTTGACCAGACGGGCGTTGTTCCTGTAGTATCTAGCGATTTCTCACAGCGGGTGAAGCCGTTCGTGCGCCCCTTCCTTCCCTTTTTTTCGAATGATGATGATGAAGTACCCCCTTCCTCACCCGGTGATTCACAAAGCGATTTCTGCTCGAGTTCGCCAAGCTGGCATTTGCTTCGCCACGGTCGCCCTCTCGTCGATGGTTTTGGCCCAAGATGGGATCGAGTCCCGTCCTTTTGCTGAATCTGCCAGTAAATCGGACGGAAAAGTCCTTTTTGAGCAGTTGTCGCCCGAGCAAACCGGGATCAATCTGGTGATTCCCATCGACGAAAATCACCCGTTGCGTCGGGCCTATCACTCCAGCTCTGCTTGTGCGGCTGTTGCCATTGGCGATCTCGATCTCGATGGGAAACCCGACATCTTTGCCGGAAACGGTCCGCGCAGCAACGCGCTCTATCTCCAGCGCGAATTTCCCAAGTTTGAAGACGTGACCGAAAAACTCGGAGTTAGCGGGGGCGAAGCTTGGGCCGTAGGCATTTCGCTGGTCGATTTCGACAACGACGGCGATCTGGACATCTACGTCTGCAATTACGATTCACCCAATCACCTCTACGTGAATCTGATCATTGATGGCGGGAAACGTTCGAACGAGCTGCGATTTGAGGAACGCGCCGCTCAATTCGGATTGGACATCATTGATGGCTCCGTTGTCTCCGCCTTTGCCGACTACGATCGCGATGGCGACCTCGACATGTATCTGCTGACTCACCAGATCTATCGGGAAGGTGGTCGTCCGGCAGAACCCATCGGGATCTACGAGGAGAATGGCATCTTCTATGTCGAGAAGCAATATCAGCGCTGGTATCACGTCGAGCAGGACAAGCGAGGAGACAATGGGGAATTCCTCTATACAGAAATCGGTCGTCCTGACCTTCTATTCCGGAACGATGGCGACGCAGGATTCACCAATGTGACCGCCGATGCCGGTATCTCGACCGAAAACCACTGGGGCAATTCCTCTACCTGGTGGGATTACAACAATGATGGATGGCCCGATCTCTACGTCGGCAACGACTTCAAGAGTCCTGACTTCCTCTATCGCAACAATGGCGACGGCACATTCACCGAAGTGTCGAAAGAGCATTTTCGGCACACCACCTGGTT
>JAGROX010000009.1:0-7035 GCA_020440025.1 Verrucomicrobiia bacterium | reverse complement strand
ATCGCGGACATGATGCCGCGAACCCACTACATGCAGAAGGCCTCAATGGCTTCGATGGGAGCGCGTAGTGAGGAATTGGAAAACGTCGACGGCGTGAACCAGATCATGCGAAACACCTTCCACATCAATACGGGCACTGACAACTTCATGGAAGGCGCTTGGATGGCCAATATCTCTCACACCGAGTGGACATGGGCGATTCGCAGCGGTGATTTCGATAACGATGGCCTGCCGGATTTGTTTTTCTGCAACGGCGTTCCTCGACAGTTCAATCACTCCGACCTTCCGCCGCTCAACCATCAGTCACTGGTCGGCTTTACTCATTGGGATCACTACAAGAACACGCCTGAACGTCGCGAGCAGAACATGGCGTTTCGCAACCGAGGCGACTTCCAATTCGACGATGTTTCCACCGACTGGGGATTGGCTCACATCGGCATGTCCTACGGAGCGTCTTTGGGTGACCTCGATGGCGACGGTCGACTCGATCTCTTGACTTCAAATCTGCAGGACCCGCTCAGCGTTTATCTCAATGCCGGCAAAACGGGCAATCGGGTGATCGTGGAACTTAAAGGAACTCAGGGCAATCTCCGTGGCATCGGAGCGCTCGTGGTCCTCGAAGCGGAAGATGGCACGATCATGAGTCGCCAACTTTTCCCTTACGGCGGCTTTCTCGATGCTGATGAGCCGACGGTTCACTTCGGGTTGGGTGATCGGAAATTGATCAAGTCACTTCGCGTGGATTGGCCGAGCGGTCAAAGCCAGCTGTTTCGGGATCTCGCAGTCAACCAGCACTACACCATCACCGAACCGGCAGAGAAGATCGAAAAGAAGCCGCCCGTGAAAAGTCGCGCTCCAGAGAGTCCCTGGTTCCATCGCTCGAAAGCGCTCGCCGGATTCCGTCACGTCGAAGAGGAGTATGATGACTTTGACCTTCAACCACTGATGTCTCTGAAACTGTCCCAACTCGGACCAGGATTGGCGTGGGGCGACATCGATGGCGACGGGGATCCCGATCTCTATCTCGGCGGGGCGGCCGGTCAACCGGGTCAGCTTTTCCGCAATGATACCCAGGAGGAGTCAGCCGAGATCGTGCTGACTCCTGAGCCGGCTCCCGTCTTTTCGGTGGATGCGGTGATGGAAGACATGGGCGCAGCCTTTATTGACGTCGACTCCGACGGGGACCTGGATCTCTACGTCTCTAGTGGCAGCATCGAGTGCAATCCCGGCGATGACATGTTGCGCGATCGTCTTTACCTCAACGGAGGCAAAGGCGACTTCACCCGAGCCCCGGAAGGCTCTTTGCCGGACATTCGGGAAAGTTCCAGCGTGGTCGCTCCCGCCGACTTCGATCGAGACGGTGACCTAGACCTTTTCGTGGGCACCCGCTCCATTCCAGGGGACTACCCGAGTATTCCCCGGAGCGTCCTTCTGCGAAACGATGGCGGAAAATTTACGGTGGTCGCTCCTGAAACCGCACCGGAACTGGAACGCTGCGGCTTGGTTTGCGGCGCGCTGTGGAGCGATGTCGACAATGATGGTTGGCAGGATCTCCTTGTGACCACCGACTGGGGGCCGGTTCGTTTATTCCGAAATCAGGAAGGCACCCTCACCGACGCCACCAAGGAAGCCGGTCTCGACGGCGATGGTCTGGAACGTCTCGGCTGGTGGACCGGCATTGATGGGAGGGACATCGACAACGACGGTGACATCGATTTTGTGGTCTCGAACATGGGGAAAAACACCCGCTATCAGGCCTCGTTGGAGTTTCCCGAGTTGCTGCTCTACGGCGACTTTGATGAAACCGGAAAAGATCACATCGTCGAAGCTCGCTTCCTCGTCGAGAAGGGTAAAAAGATCTGCTATCCCTGGGCAGGGTTCATGGAGGCGGGACACGCCATGCCCTACATTGCTGATGATCTGCAAACTTTCCACAACTACGCCAGCCTTCCGCTGACGGGCATCTACAACATCGCCAAATTGGAGAAGGCCAAACAGTACCGCGCCAATCAGATGAACACCTCGGTGCTCATCAACGATGGAGAGGGCCATTTCACACTGAAACCGTTGCCCGTGCTCGCTCAGATTTCGCCCGCCTTTGGCGTTGTCCTGAGGGATATCGATCTGGATGGCCGCGTCGACTGCTATCTGGTGCAGAATCACTTTCATCCCGCCGACGAAATCGGAGAAATGGCCACGGGAATCAGTCTGCTTCTCCGGGGAACGGGCAATACCGAAGAGCCCTTTGAACCCGTATGGCCCAGACAGAGCGGTCTCGAAGTTCCCGGTGACGCCAAGAGCCTCACCGCCGTCGACCTCAATCACGATGGTCGCGAGGATTTCGTGATCGGAGTCAATGATGCTGATCCTGAGATCTTCATCAATGCCACGGAAAGCGCCCAGCAGACTCGCTCCCTTACCGTCCGACTGGCAGGTGCCCCGGGAAATCCTCAGGCGATCGGTGCCCGAGTCACCGCAACCGCTGGAAACCTCCCTCCCCAGACGGCTCAGATCTCCGGAGGAGGCAGCTATCTCTCCCAGTCAGATACTTCTCTGGTCTTTGCCGTTCCTACGGATACCGAGGATGTCGCTTTGGAAATCCGCTGGCCGGACGGACAAACTCAAAAAACTTCGGTAAAGTCGGCGTCACGTTTTGTCACCGTGGAGCGAAAGTAAGGTGCGAGATCTTTGTGTTATAGTTTCCAGTAAGCCCATTCGAACGATGAAAAGTTCCCTTCTCTCACTCACCCTACCCGCCATCATCTTTTTCGTCGGCGCGACGGCAGGCATCCAATCAGCGCACGGCGAAGATGCCGCCGCCTTGAGAACTTTGCTCAAAAAATTGGAGGTGGGACCACTCGATCCCAAACCCGAACTTCCCGTCGCCAAAGTAAAACTCGGTCAGGCTCTCTTTTTCGACCCCCTGCTCGGCGGCAATCGCGACGTTTCCTGCGCCACCTGCCATCATCCCCTCACCGCCACCGCCGATGGACGATCCCGTGCGGTTGGCACTCAGGCCTACGTCGACAAGGGGCGACGTCTCCCCGTCGGGTTCAGTCTCGTGGATGTCGGCGACGAGAACCTTGTGCTGACCGGGTTCAACATGAGCAGCGCCGCCCATCCTTTCACCCCAAGGAATTCGCCGGACATTTTCAATCGCGGCGACTCGGCTTGGACTACCATGTTCTGGGACAGCCGAGCCCACAAAAAGGAAGACGGAGGTTTCGCGGTCAACCAGATGCGCATTTCCAAATCGCCCGGTCTCTATCAGGTGGAAATGCCCGATATCATCGAGAGTGTCCTTGCCGCCCAAGCCATGATGCCGGTGCTCTCCAATGATGAAATGCGGGGAACCAAAGGCGAAACGGATGTGGAAGGTGCCCACAACGAAGTGGGTCAAATCCCCGGCCAGAACGAGTCGAAAATCTGGGAAGCGCTGATGAAACGCATCCTCTCATTCGACGCCTACCATCCGCTGTTTCAGGCCGCCTATCCCGACATTCCTCTGGAAGAATTGCACTTTGCTCACGCTGCCAACGCGATCGCCGCCTTTGAAATCGATGCCTTCACCCTACTCGACAGCCCATGGGACCGCTTTCTGGCAGGAGACGACAGCGCCCTGAGCGCCCGTCAACTCGCAGGAGCCGACCTCTTCTACGGAAAGGCCAATTGCGCAGACTGCCACTCCGGCAAGCTGATGACCGATCAACTCGCTCACAACATTGCCGTCATTCCCATCGGTCCTGGACCCGATCACACCAAAGACGCCGACTACGGCATCGCGCATCGCAGCAACGCCGGCATGGATCAGCAATACGCCTTCCGCACTCCCCCGCTCCGCAACGTCGAGCTGACCGGTCCTTACATGCACAATGGCGCCTACCGCACCGTCGAAGCCGCCATTCGTCACCACCTCGATCCCATCGGGTCTCTCGAAAATTTCGATAAAACCCAGCTCGAACCCGAGTTCCGCGGTGCCGTCCACGACGAACCCAAAGTGCTCAAGGACATCAAGAAAACCTTGTCCGAAAAAATCAAATCTCCACCCCAACTCAACGATGACGAAGTCGATCTGTTGGTGGAGTTCATGCTCGCCCTCACCGCTCCCAGCGCCCGCGATCTTCGCCACACCATTCCGGACAGCGTTCCCAGTGGCTTGAAAATGGTGGCTCCCATTCCCGACTCGGATTGATTGATCATTTTTGGGATGGCAAAAGTCATGCCGGGAGCTCATCATGATGGACTCCTGTTTTGATGTATCCCAGAAATCGACATCTGCTGCCCACCCGCACGATCGCGGCGATCGGGCTGGGTCAATGCACCATTATCGTTGCCGGATTCATCGGACTTTCGATCATTCTAAAATTCCATGGCTGGGGAAACACCGACCAGTCGGTGGTTTTTCATGAACTTCCGAGACTGCTGAGGAGCCATCCCTTCGCTCTATTCACAATCCCCCTAACTTGGACTGCGATTGCCTGCCGACTGGAAGCCAGGCCCGAATCGCAAAGAAATTCTCGGAGATGGCTGGTATGCGGATACCTGCTCTGCGGACTTCTCCTCACCAGTTTCATCATTGCCTGCAGCGATCCCATTCATCGCTCACATTGGCTATTTCGATAACAAATTGAGTGCCAATCAACGACGCGCTTGGTGCGGCCATCCAAAGAAAAAGCTTGATCAAAAGATTTACTTTGTAGTTACATGGTAAACGCTATGAAAAGACAAAGAAGCGCTCGCTTGGTCCGCCACCCTTCCTTGATGAGACTTCACGCGTTTACCCTGATCGAGTTGCTGGTCGTTATCGTCATCATCGCGATTCTCGCCGCCATCGTCATTCCTGCCACCAAGCATCTGATCAATCGAGCTCGGGTCGCTTCCGCGCAAAATGATGCGCTTCAGCTGAAAAATGCGATTGGCAGCTACTTCGTCGAATACCGGCGCTACCCCACCCGCCTCAAAGGACCCGAAGACGCCAACGCTCCCATCCTCTCCGATCACGCCCTCATGGACATCCTGCTCGGCTCCGCCGCGGAGACCGCTCCCGATGGCATGAACCCTCGTCGCCACTTCGGATTCAATGCCAAAAACGCCCGACCAACGGGTGACGGACGCTACCGCGGCGGAGTGCATTTTGAAGCCGACGGCGGAGGCACCTTTTGGGATCCTTGGGGAAACCACTATCGAGTCCTCATGGATCTCGATGCCGACAACCGCATTCCCGCTCCTTCATTCGTCTCCGGCACTCATTTCCTGCCTCAGGCCGTTGCCATCTGGAGCGCCGGGAAAGACGGCGAGGACGATTCTTCGACCGACAATGTCATCACCTGGTAACTACCGGAAAGCATCAACCTTTTGCGACACACCTCCATGCTCACCTATCAAGTCGGCAACCATCTCACCACCGAACAGTTTCGTGACCTCCTGGTCCGCTCGACCCTGGGCGAACGGCGCCCCATCCATGACGACGCCTGCCTGCGTGGAATGCTTGAGAACGCCGACCTCATCATCACCTGCCGAGATGGCGACACTCTCGTTGGCATTGCCCGCTCCGTGACCGATTTCCATTTCTGCTGCTATCTCTCCGATCTCGCCGTCGACCGAGACTATCAGGGACGGGGCATCGGAAAAGCCCTGATCAGCCAGACCCAACGGTCGCTTGAGCCGACTTGTCAGTTGATCCTCCTCTCGGCACCTGCCGCGACCACCTACTATCCCCACCTGGGATTTCAGAAACACGACTCCGCCTGGACCCTGCCTGCGGGCGCGCCGGCCCTCTCCTCCGAGCGGGTTCAGGGGTGAAAAAACCCTCCCCCTCCCTTTGCGCGAGCGTTGCTTTGGCGTTACAGAGTCCCCCGCCCAAAACGGGACGTGACTCATGACACCGCTCAAACCATCGTTCGACGAATTCCGCCAGCTTTGTGAATCAGGCAGCAACCTGATTCCCGTGTGGACGGAACTCGCCGCCGATTACGAGACGCCCGTTTCCGCTTTTCAAAAACTCAACGACGGCGGCCCCTGTTTTCTGCTCGAATCCGCCGAGAACAGCGAGCAAATCGGTCGCTACTCCTTCCTCGGCACCGGACCGCGACTCGAAATCCGCTCCCACGGACGAGAAATCTCCATCCGCGAAGGTCACGGCAGCGAATTTGTCACTCGACCGCTGGCCGACGATTGCCGTGATCCTCTTGCCGAAGTCGAGGCCATCATGGCCCGCTACCGACCCGCCCAGGTCGAGGGACTGCCCATCTTCACCGGCGGTGCCGTTGGCTATCTTGGGTATGACATGGTGCGCTTTTTCGAGCCCACCGTGCCCGCGCCCACCGACGACGGACTCGGCCTGCCGGACATGGTGTTTCTCGTCACCGATACTCTGGTGATCTTCGATCATCGCTTCCGCAAACTTCAGGTCGTCGCCAATGTCTTCACCGACGACTTCGACAGCCCCGAGGCCGGATACGAAGCCGCTCGCGAGAAAGTCGATGCCGTCATCGCCAAGCTCTCGGCTCCCATGATGTTCGCGCCGTTCTCCCTCATGGAGGAACCGCCCGACGAAGACATCCGGAGCAACACCACCCAGGCCGAATACGAGGCCATGGTCGAGCAAGGCAAGGAATACATCCTCGCCGGCGATGTCTTTCAGTTCGTGCCCTCCCAGCGATTCGAGGCCGACTACGCCGGCAAGCCCATCGACCTCTACCGCGCCCTGCGGCACGTCAATCCTTCGCCCTACATGTTCTGCCTCCAGTTCGGCGACGAATTCGCCCTCGTCGGCAGTTCCCCCGAAGTTCACGTCCGCGCCATCGACAGCAAAATTGAGATTCGGCCCATCGCCGGCACCCGCTGGAGAGGTCAGACCCCCGAGGAAGACCAGGCCCTCGCCGACGAACTCCTCGCCGATCCCAAGGAACGCGCCGAGCACGTCATGCTCGTGGATCTCGCCCGCAACGACGTCGGCCGGGTCGCCGACTATGACACCGTCAAAGTCGACGAGTTCATGATCATCGAGCGCTACAGCCACGTCATGCACATCGT
>JAGROX010000439.1 GCA_020440025.1 Verrucomicrobiia bacterium | reverse complement strand
TCCCCAGCGGTGATTCTCTTCATCCAGATACAGCCCCGTCTTCGGCTGAGCTCCGGCGAGGCTGAAATGCCCTTCATCGCCGAGGCGGCGTGCCCGGGACCGATCCGCCACCAACCCCTGTATCCGCTCCTCAAACTCACTCTCGTCCAGCCAATCTACCCCTGCCGGAGTATTGCCACTGAGCCACAGGTCGGCCTTTTCGGGGATCACAAACTGCACCGCGCCAGCGCACTCCTCTCCCACGTGCTCGAGCAGGCGAAAGGGATTTCGCGGCGACACCTGGAATTTCTGTCCCCATCGGCGCAACACTTCGCTATCATCCGGCAGCAGACCGGCGACAAAGGCACGCACCACCTTGTCACCATGCACCTTCGTATTGATGGGCATGGAGAGTGACAAGGGGAAAGCTGCGGGATCCCGCCGCCAATCATCCGCGTAGGTGAAAGTCAGCCTATCATCCCGATAGAGGACCTCCCCCATCAGCCGTCCATCGTACAGAGCGTAGAGACATTCACTCATGGCATCAGGGTTGGACCAAGGTATCCAGATAGATCACCCCGGCGTCATCGCCCGACGCCACCTTTGTCGGCAGGTCTCCCGCCCACAAGGAGACACTCAAGGTCTTGAGCGTTCGCAAGATCAATCCGAAGTGAGCCGTCGGTTTGCCTCGCTCAACTTGGGAGATCCAGACCGAACTCACCCCGACCCGAGAGGCCAGATCTTTCTGGCTCCAGTCACGTTTCTTGCGCTCGCTGCGTATCAAGGCACCGAGTTCGCTGGCTGAGTTCACCATCATGCAAAGAGACTACATGATAAACGTTCGTTTGTAAATACACGATTGATACGATCGTTTAAATCAGACCCAATTTAAACGATCGCATAAAAACCCAAGATGCATGCGATCACACACAGAAGGTCGGTGTCTGACATCTGACACAAGAGGGTTGAGTCCCCGACCCACCCCTGTTCGATTCGCCTGGGATTCCGGCCTGCGATATCCGCAAAACTCGGTCCTTTCAGCCCTCAAAAGTGGCCATTTGAGGCCAGTCCTCGCAACCGAAGAACCATCACAACCCCATGAAAACTGGAGCCACAGGTCGGGATCGAACCGACGACCTACGCATTACGAATGCGTTGCTCTACCACTGAGCTACTGTGGCGTCTCCGAGATTCGGAAAAGCGAGACTCTATCCTCCGAGACTCCGATGTCAACTCATCCGAAAGCCCGAATCGGCGACTCAATACTCTCCCCTCTCGGCAACCAAGAACCAAAAACCAAGAACTAAAAACGAAATCACCGATACGCATATACCACGCCCCATTCGGCCGGGTTTTCCTCGGCGCCTTCGATGGCGACGCGGATGTAATAGATGCCGCTGTTTTTCGGCACGACTCTGACGGCGGCGACGTTTTGGTCCTGCCAGGCTTCAGCTTCGGCAAGTTTCCCCTCGCTGTCGTAGACATGGATGCTGACTTTGGATTCGGTCTGGGAACAGCCCAGCCAGAACCAGTATTCGTTCCGCTTGAAGAGTTGGTGCTGGATGATCTTGGTGTCGCCGGAGTTCAACTCACCGTTCCACCACGCTTCCCGGAGCACGAAGGGATTTTCCTTCAGCTCCAGTTGCGGCACGGCGGCTTCGATGGCGAAGGATTTCCCTTCGTGAACAAAGGCGTAGACCAAGCGGGTGGCCAGCAGGGCACAGACGGTCGAAACGACAGCCACCGCGACGACGGTTCGCCGCCGGCAACGCCGGGCGATGACCTGGGAACTAGTTGGAGTAGACGGCATCGGTCAAGTCGGTGCTGAGTTGGTTGATTTGATCCACGGCGGCTTTCGCGACCGCGCCATCGCCATTCACCCGCATCAGCGGCTTGAGGCCTTCGAGGGTCTCGGAGACTCGGACAAAAATCTCGCCATCCTTGGCTTTCGCCGGGAGACGCCGGTAACGATTGGCGATCTGGATGAGCAGGTCGGGCTGATGAAGCAATTCTGAGGCATCGGGCGAGTAGTTGTCCGCCACTAGCGCGGCGAGGGCTCGGGTGCCGCCGAGCCAGCCACCGATACTGACGAGATCGGCCAGCGCATCGTCACTCAGCTCTTTCATCGTGCTGATCACCGTCTGGCGGGTGCCGTCCAGTTCGCGACGCACATCGCTCCAGTCATCGGAATCCGCGCCTTCGATGATGGCCTGAGCGTGTCCCTGCACCGCGCCGCGCACGCCGAGGGCTCCGGACAGGTTCAGCACTTCGCGCCCGATCCGTTTCACCTCGTCGCGATTCTCAGCCTGAACAGCGATGAATCCCTCGGAAATGACCAGACCGAACAACAGGGCCGTGCGCGAGCGGTTGCCGTCGAGCTTGACGTCTTTGTCTTGAAGGTGGCGTCCCCAGTTTTGATCACCCAACTTGTCGAGCGACGCGAAAATCTCCTGCGGAATCGGGATGATGACATCGTCGACGACGTCAACTTTGAGCGATTTGATGTCGATGGTGGCAGGCGCGTCCTGAGCCGTCAAAGGCTGGGCGAACAGAGCAACAGCAGGCACCAGAGTGAACAGGGCCCGGGGGAAGGCAGGCAAACCAGAGTTTGGGATCATGGAATTAATGTAACCGCTTCGCGACGATTATCGAAAAAACTTTCAGCCTCTCACTGGGCGGCTGCTGGGGACTCAACAGACGACTCTTTTGATGTCTTCATCCAGACCATAGACGGTGATGACGTCTCCAATCCCAATGCGGTCATCCGGTCCCGGCGCTCCCACAAATTCCCCGCCCCGATGGCTGATGCCCAGGACAATGATGCCAGCGTCTGCGGGCCGCGATTCCTTGAGGCAGCGGTTGGCCAACATGCAGCTTTCCAGAATCTCGATTTCGGAAATGCAGTAGCCTGAATCGACCCGCAGTAGGAGTTCGTAGTCGAGCGCCCTTACCAATCCAGCCCGCTCCAG
>JAGROX010000438.1 GCA_020440025.1 Verrucomicrobiia bacterium | reverse complement strand
GACGAAGAGATCCGAATTCGAAAAGCGGAACCCGAAGGAGCCGCGACTCTCTGATCGGGTGAGTATCCATGATCACTCCCACTCTTTGGTTCGAGAGACTTGCTCCTGGGTCAGTCGGTTCACGATCACAATGACGGTGATCAGGCTCCCTAGTTCGAACAGAGAGGAAACGAGGCTTACCACCTGAGAGATTTCAGTTTCGCCTCTGATGGACAGCCGGAAGGAGAAATTGCTAAGAAAATTCGAGATGAGCCAGAACCCCCACCAGGCAGGCATGACAGGCGAGACTTCATCCGATTCAAAGGTTGTCTGCCAAGTCTGTTTGAGGGCCTGATAGGGTCTGATGAGATTCGCCAATGGAACAAAATACCAGCCAACCGCCCATCCGGGAGTGATCTCCATCCATTCCCCACCGAGAGCATAGGCGTTAGAAACCACGCGATGGGTCCACATGGAGAAAAAAACTACCGAGAGGATGAAGGCGACGAATCCAGACAGGCCAGTAGCAGCGAGAACCCAATCCACCGCAGTAAGCTCTTCGGCCCCACTATCCGGCGAAACCGCATCGAGAATTGAGGTCAGAATACTCGTCACGGTGAATACAATCATCATCACTTTTGCCAGTTTGGCTCGACCTTGGGGGTCCTGAAACGTGTAACCACCGGAAGTCGGGTTCTCGCCCTTGGCTGAAACGCCCTCTCGGAGCCTCTGGAGGAAAATGTCCTTGTTCTCCGGGGCCACCCATTCATTGCCATAGCGAAGCAGTTCTGACTGAGGTCGCACCGCTCCTGATACGGCGCACACAGCCACAGGTTCATCGACCGCGACCTCCGGAGGGCGAATCGATGAAGAGACCGGAATAGCGTTCCCGAACCATGCTGGCTGAACCGAATTCAGTAGTTGCCAATCGGTCAATTCCTCATGCCAAACCAGCGTGTCGCCCGAGATCTCACCCGACTCCAGCAGAGCCCGAAATTCGATGTCGGTGTATGGGCCAACTTGGCCTCCGTCTTTGGCATAATACCATTCCATCGGCGCAAGTTAGGAGGTCTGGGCTGATACGAGAAGCAAAAACCTTCCCAAAATGGGCACGCTCCCCAGTCATCATCGCAACCGCTCCGACACCAACGACCAAGAAGTCACCCACTCGGCCACAGCAGCTTCAGCGCCATGGCGATCAGGGCCAGGTAGAGAGCACCACGGATCCATCCTTCCCCCTTCTTCACACTGATCTGGGAACCGATCCATCCGCCAATCGAATTCCCCACCGCCAGCGCCAAGCCTGGAATCCAGAGCACCTGTCCCCTCACGGCAAACACGATCAGCGCCGCCAGCGTAAAAACGCCGACGATGAAAACCTTGTGCATGTTGACTCTGACAAGATCCATCCCCATCACCTGGTGCAGCGCCGCCATGAGCAGAAATCCGACGCCAGCCTGAATGAAACCGCCGTAGAAACCGACTCCCACCAGACAGAGATGCCCGAGAATGAGTCGGCGGTTTCCGAGCACCTCCCCTGTCTCCGGCTTCTCGGTCGTTGATGTCGATCCCGCCTTTTTCCGCCGCCTCTCGATCGCCATGTAGACGAGCACCACGATGAGAATGATGCCGAGGATGCGATTGAACAACTCCCCTCGCACCATCGTTCCCAGCCAGGCTCCACAGATGGCCCCCGGCAACGCCGCGAGACTGAGCGAAAGACTGAGTTTGAAATCCGAAAACCCCCTCGCCCGAAATCCGCCGATCGCGGTGATGTTCTGCGCCAGTATCGCAACACGGTTGGTGCCATTGGCCACCGGACCATCGAGCCCGAGAAACACTAGGGCAGGCAGAGTCAGCAACGAACCGCCACCGGCCAACACATTGAGGGTGCCAGCGACGATGCCGAGTCCGGCGAGGAGAAAATAGTGCCAGGTTTCCATCGAGAAAGAGATCGCCAAGCTACTCAGTTCTCGGGTTCGCGACAGTGCGGAATTGGAGAAAGGCGGATTCTTCGCCAGCGCAGACGCGCCTTTGTATCCGCCTGCCGTTCATCTACTTTCTGCTAGTGAAACGCGCATTTTTCATCACGGGAGCCCTCCTCATGGTCTCCTCGGCAAGCCTCTTTGCGACTCCGGCAAACAAGAAGGCTTTTGAGAAATTCTTTGGGCCCACGCTTTCGGAAAACCTGAAATCCTGCGCGGTTTGTCACGTTCGAGCAGATGCCAACGGAGCGGAATCGCTCGAGGATTTTCCTCACAATCCCTTCGGGAAAAAGATCGCCGCGCTCGATGGCAAGATTTCAGATCGCCTGGAGACCGTGCTTCAGCCGGGAGAGGCGTTGGATAAGATTCTCACGGGTCAGTTCCCCGCCATGACTCAACAGGGTCAGGTCACCGACTCAACCCTGTTGAATCAAAAACGCGCCGAGTTCGCGGAGTTTCGCAGCCGCTATCCGTGGACTCCCTACGAGACAGTGAAGCGTCCCGATCTTCCCGGTGATGACGGAGAGAATACTTGGGCAAAGAATGGGATCGACTATTTCATCGCCGCAGAACACCGACGACACGGACTGACTCCACGCCCGGTCGCAGCTCCGGAAGTGTGGCTCCGGCGGGTGACCATCGACCTCACGGGATTGACGCCGACGGCGGCAGAAATCCAATCATTTCGGCAAAATCCCGACTACGAGAAAAAGGTCGATGAACTCCTCGCCAGCGCCCGCTATGGCGAACGCTGGGGACGTCATTTCATGGATGTTTGGCGCTATGCCGACTGGACCGGCTACAAGGATGCCCTGCGTGAGAGCGCCCGTCACATCTGGAATTGGCGGGATTGGATCATCGAATCACTCAACGAAGACAAGGGCTATGATCAGATGATTCTTGAGATGCTGGCGGGAGACGAACTCTGGCCACTGGATCGGAGTAAACTGCGCGCCACCGGCTATCTGGCGCGCAACTTTCACCGAGATCGAAGTCAGTGGATGGATGATATCGTCACTCATACTTCTCAGGCATTTCTGGGCGTCACCCTGGGATGCTCGAAGTGCCACGATCACATGTATGACCCCTTTCCGCAGACCGACTATTTTGCCATGCGGGCGATATTTGAACCCTATCAGGTCCGGACGGATCGGGTTCCCGGGCAGTTGGACACGATGAAGGACGGATTGCCGCGCGCCTACGATGCCAACCTCACGGCGGTGACGCTCCTGCTGGATCGGGGTGACGAAAGGTTTCCACTCAAAGACCGACCGATCGCTCCCGGGGTTCCGTCGGCCTTGGGAGGCGACTGGAAAATCGAGCCGGTTTCCCTACCCGCCCTCGCCGCCGAGCCGTGGAAGCGAGATTTCGTGAAAGACGAATTGATGGCCGTGAAAACCACCGCGCTGAAAAAAGCCGAGGCAACGTTGGCCGCCCTGTCTGCCGACACCGATCCCAAGGCGCGGAAAGAGGCCGAGCTGCAACTGGCGGCGATGCAGTTACAAAAGGCAGCCCTCGAATCCGAGTTCGCCGTCGAGGCAGTCGCCGAATCCGACAAGCGCTGGAAGGCGTTGGCAGAGGCAACTTTTGACGCTCAGCGCCAGGCGCAACTTGCCGAGGCCCAATGGAAAGCATTCGCGGGAGATCACGCTCTGGAACTAGCGAACGCCGACTTGGCAGCAGCCAAGACGAAGAAGGACGCGGACGCTATCGCCACGGCAACCAAAACGCTCACCACTGCGAAAAAAAATCAGGCCGAAGCAAAGAAACTTTTGACGGCAGCGGAAAAACAGATAGCGGCGAAACTTTCCACCAAATTTGTGGCGCGAGATCAAAACTATCCCGACCGCTCCACCGGGCGGCGCACCGCTTTTGCCCGCTGGCTGACTGACAAGAAGAATCCGCTGACGGCGCGAGTCATCGCCAATCACATCTGGATGCGACATTTTCAGTTCGGACTCGTGCCAACGGTGAATGAGTTCGGTGCCAACGGGAGGGAACCCACTCATCCGGCGCTGCTGGACTGGTTGGCCGCGGAGCTGATGGAAGGAGATTGGAGCCTGAAATCGCTACACAAAACCATCGTTCTCAGCGCCACCTACCGCATGGAGAGCACTCCCGAATCGGCGAATCTCACCATCGACCCTGACAACCAATACCTCTGGCGCATGCCGACCCGGCGGATGGAAGGCGAAATCGTGCGCGACAACTTGTTGTGGGTCGGCGGACGGCTCGACCCACAGATGGGAGGTCCCGACATCCCCAATGATGAAGCCCAAACCTCAATGCGGCGTTCCATCTACCTGCGCCACGCCCATGAGAAGCTCGTCGAGTTCGTGCAGATTTTCGACGGCCCCAAGGTGAGCGAGTGCTACTCTCGCGAGGAGAGCATTCAACCGCATCAGGCTCTGGCGATGCACAACAGTCTCCTGACTCAGAAAGCAGCCAGCAATCTGGCGAAAGAATTGGGAACCTCCGGAAACGGCGATACCGAAGCAATCATCACCGAGGGGTTTCTCCGCCTGCTGGGTCGCGATCCACGCCGCGAAGAGATTGAACTCTGTCGGGAATTTCTATCAAAGTCCGGCACCGACCCGCAGAGAAGTCGGGAGCGATTGATGACCGTGCTTTTGAATCATCACGAGTTTGTGACCGTGCGTTAATCCTGATCGACAGAAACCATGAATCCTCCTCCTTTCAAATCGCGACGCACGTTTCTTGGCGACACCGGCATGGGCATGACAGGGATGGTCCTGTCGGCAATGATGTTCCGGGATGGAAAAGCCGCTCCGCCCGGCAGCGTGCGGCTCGATGCCGAACCTCAGTTTGCCGCGAAGGCGAAGTCCGTGATCTGGATCTTCAATATCGGCGGCGTATCCCATCTGGAAAGCTTCGATCCCAAGCCGATGCTCAATAAATACGCCGGCAAGTCGATGGACGAAACGCCCTTCGCTGACGCCGTCAATGAAGAGCAAATCAAGAAGGCCCTGCTCGATCCCAGCAAGGCCAAGCGCGACGTTTACAAAACCATCTTCCCCCTTCAGACCGGTTACAAGAAATACGGCAGGAGCGGCATCGAAGTCAGTGACTGGTTTCCCCACATGGGTGGCGTGGCCGACGAACTCTGCATTGCCCGGGGCATGTGGACGATCGATAACAATCACGGAGCTCAACTGACCTACCACACCGGGCGAAAAATCACCGAAGGTGCCTATCCCACCATCGGATCATGGATCAGCTATGGGCTGGGCACGCTGAACAAGAACCTGCCCGAATTCGTCGTCCTCGGAAACCCCAGTGCCGACTGCTGCGGCGCCGCCTGGACCCACGGTGCCGCCTATCTCGGCCCTCAGCACGCCGGAGTTCGGATGAATGTTGATCCGAAAAATCCTCTGAGCTTCGTGCACCCCGCAGACGAAAACCTGACCCAGGAAGAGCAGCGGGAAAATTTTGGATTGCTCGGCAAGCTCAATCGCCTGGCCGGAATTGATTACCCCGACGACGCCAAACTGAAGGCTAGGATCAAAAGCTACGAGTTGGCGTTCGAAATGCAGTCAGCGGTGCCGGAAGTGATGGACTTGGAGAGCGAACATCCCGAGATTCGAAAGATGTATGGCCTCGACGAGGCCGCCACCAAACCCTTTGCCGAGAAATGCCTGGCTGCCAGACGGTTGGTCGAGCGC
This sequence comes from Verrucomicrobiia bacterium, assembly GCA_020440025.1. Classification (GTDB taxonomy): domain Bacteria; phylum Verrucomicrobiota; class Verrucomicrobiia; order Verrucomicrobiales; family DEV007; genus JAEUHH01. The sequence continues at coordinate 4,138 of JAGROX010000438.1, read as the reverse complement.
GGGGTACGATTCGTCCAGGTATTTCACGGCTACACGGGAAATGCCGGGGGATGGGATTCCCACACCGACATCAAAAAGAATCACTCGATGCGGGCGAAGCAGGTCGATCAACCGGTGGCCGCCCTCATCCGCGATTTGAAATTGCGGGGACTGCTCGACGACACCTTGGTGGTATGGGGCAGTGAATTCGGGCGCACTCCCGGTGCCGAAACCCGCAGTGGAAAGTTGGCTGGCGACGGCCGCGATCATCACCCCCATGGCTTCAGCGTGGTCATGGCCGGAGGCGGCACCAAGCGAGGCTACATCCATGGCGCCACCGACGAACTGGGATTCCACGCCGTTGAAAATCGTCACTACGTGACAGACCTCCACGCCACTGTGCTGCACCTGATGGGCATCGATCCCCGGACGATGGAAGTCCCCGGTCGCAAACGCCTCGAACGAGACTTCGGCGAAGTGATGCACGGGGCGTTGGCGTGAGGTTTCTTTCCTCAAGGATAAGGCACCGTCGCATGCGGTCCGAACTCCTCTTTTATCTCCTCCTCAATGCGGGCGATGATTACCGGATAATCCCGGTCAGGGCGAATCCGGGTGACCTCGGGTCCGAGAAGTTTCATCACTTCTTTCCGTTCCCGCATCCGGGGTTCGCATTCGAAAACGACCATTCCGGTGCAGTCGTAGCCCTCGATGTCGGTAAAATCCCGCCCCGGAACGGGATAGATTTTGGGGCGAGGTTCGATGCCCGGCTCCAAGCCCCTGACCAGCCAGGTTTCGATCTGTCCATCGTCACAGCCAACGTCAATATTTCGCTTGAGGCAGGTTTTCTCGCCCCACCACTTGTCTTTCACCAAAGCCATCGCCCGCAGGTAATCCTCCTTTGATACGATGTGAAGAGCGGTCATTTCCCGATCCAGTTCGATGGCGGCAGCCTGGTCAAAGGGCACACCGGGAGTTCGCAAGGCCCGCTCGGCAACGAGCGCGCCGATGCAGTGAGATGTCACATCCTCATAGGAAAAGGCCGACCCCTTCTCCGGAAATCCCGGCACATTGTGAAAGCCATACCAGGTGATGATCTCCCGCCAGTTACTGAAATCGAAGGAAGCATGATCCGCTGCCTCAATCGCGATCTCCTCAATCAGCCGTGCGCGCTGATCCGCCTCCAAGTCATCCCAAAAATCGGGATAACTGAGCTGACAGTGATAAGTGGTCCTGTCGATGCTCTCGAAGGAGAAGTGAGACGCTCGCCGGGTGAGACCGTCACGGATTTCATGATGAAGGTAGGCCGTGAAATCAATCGATCGCCGGATGTGGGCCAGATCCACGAATCCGGCGTGACGGGTGTAGAGATGTCCCCGGCTCGTCTCGCTCGAAGGCAGCACGCCGAGCGTCGGAATCCATACCCGGTAGCGATGTTTACCCAGGTCAACATCGGTAGGCAGAATGTGAAGCAGCCAGTTGGGATAGGGAGAAGCCGCAATCCGAAGCCGAGGCACTCTCCGGGCCTGCCAATCGCTCAAGGCATCTGCCGAAGTGGTCGCCATTGTCCCCCACCAGAGACAGAAAACCGCGGCGAGCCAGGCGCCATTTCGGGGGATAGAATCCATTCGATGAGTTCAAAATTCGGAATACCCTCGGACAATAACGCAAAGGAGTGCATTTTTTCAATCCTCTCATCATCAGATACCTGTCCAATAGCCAAACCATCACATGGCATCCACCGGTGAATCCCACGCTCATCGCCTGTTGAAACAGGCTGCCCTGCTCTGGGCGCAGCAGGAGGGCTATCGCGCGGCGGGGATGGAAATCGGATTGCCCAATTCCCGCTATCGCGCCGACGTGGCCGCCTGCCGATTGGATCGGCCCGGTCCCCGGCGACTTGAGGTGGGGCTTTCGGCGGTGTTCGAGTGCAAACAATCCCGACCGGACTTTCTGCACGACGCTCGCCCCGAGGCCGAAAGCGTCGCCCGACTCGCCCACCTGAATCACCGCCGGGAAAAACTGGAGCGCCTCGTCGGGGCTCACTACCCCACTCTCCGCCAGGGCGAGAGCCTCTTTCCCGAATTTGACCGCGCCGATGTCGATGCCATCAGTCACTCAGGCTACCGACGCGTGATCGCCGAGATTCGCCAATTGGAGAACGCAGTCTGGGGACGAACCAAGTTCGACAAATTAGTCCGCTATCGTTGCGCCAACTCGTGCTACCTCGTCCTGCGCCCCGGGATTCTGGATCCGACCGAGGTTCCGCTGGCTTGGGGATTGCTCGCACCTGAATCGCCAGATTTCGATGCCGGTGATGATCCCAAACCGCCCGCGCTGACCCTTCTACGCAAGCCGACCTACCTCGACGCGCCCGAATCTCACCGACTGGAGCTACTTCATCGCATCGCGGTTTCCGGCACTTGGCGCCTGAATCGCGAGGTGGGCATCGATTTTGATGTCCTCCGAAGTGGCGAGTTTCCCGCCACGGATGATCCCGAGCCGTAGATTGGCAGCGGTTTGACCCTGTTTCATCCCTGACCAAACAGGGTATGATGAGCCATGAAATTGAAGTTTCGTTTCAGAAAAGCCTTTACAATTTCCGGAAAATCTTGAGCTATAAATGGCTCCCAAACCGAAATCGAAACCACATCCATTCCCTCTATCGTGAGCAGTCACCTCTCCAACGACATTCGCATCGAAGGCAATCTTTCCTCCACTTCCGACCTGATTTTTGATGGTTCGATCAAAGGAAACATCGAAGCCAAAGGCACCCTCACCATAGGGAAGAACGCAGACGTCGAAGGCGACCTCAAGGCCGACCGAGTCATCATCGAAGGCAAGGTAAACGGCAAAGGCACCTTTGGTCATTGCCGCATCGCCGCCACCGCCCAGATTAGTGGTTCGGTCGCGACCGCCAGCCTTCAGATGGAGGAAGGGGCCTCGCTTTCCGGCGATTGCCGCGTCGGCAAATCCGCCAACTGAGGCGGCTCTTTTCCTCTCAGGCCACCGGGAGCGGAAGGAACCAGTAGCCGCGCACTTGCCAGTGACAGGTTTTCCTGACATGCTGGATCGCTCATGGGCTTGACGTGTGTTCATTCCGGGGCGCTGCATGGCGTCGATGCCATCGGCGTAGAGGTCGAGGTGAACTCGCGTGGACGCGGAGATCCCAAGTTTTCCCTCGTCGGTCTCCCGGATACCGCCGTCCGAGAAAGCATCGATCGAGTCCTCACCGCGATCAGCAACAGTGGGCTGCGCTGGTCCGACGGCCCCGTCACCATCAATCTGGCTCCCGCCGATGTCCGCAAGGAAGGCCCGAGTTTTGATCTGCCCATCGCCATCGGGATGGTGGCACTGGAGGAGGAAAAGAACGGCGCGTTCAAGGAAGGGGCGCTGGAAAAATGCTCCATGTCAGGCGAGTTGGCCCTCGACGGTCGGGTGCGCCCGGTGAAGGGCATTCTGCCGCTGACGCTACAAGCGAAGAAGGCGGGCTTTAAAGCCATCCTCGTCCCCCAGGAAAATGCCGCCGAAGCCAGCATCGTCGATGGCATCTACGTTTATGGCGTGCCAGATCTGCGGGCGGCAGTCACGCTGCTGCAGGGCGAGGGAAACATCCGACCGGAAAAACTCGATCGGGAAGCGTTTTTCCACCAACAACGGCGCTACGACATCGATTTCTCGGACGTGCGCGGTCAGGCCCACGTGAAGCGCGCTCTCGAAGTCGCCATGGCGGGAGGTCACAACCTCCTGATGCTGGGTCCACCCGGAACGGGCAAGTCGATGCTGGCCAAACGTCTCGCCACCATCCTGCCCGCGATGACGGAGACCGAGGCCATCGAAACCACCAAAATTCATAGCGTCGCGGGACTGCTGCACGGCGAGCAGAGCTTTCTCGCCACGCGACCGTTTCGCTCTCCGCACCACACGATCTCGGACGCCGGTCTGCTCGGAGGCAGCAGCAATCCGATTCCCGGAGAGGTCAGTCTCGCCCACAACGGCATCCTCTTTCTCGACGAACTTCCCGAGTTCAAGCGCTCCACCTTGGAGGTCATGCGCCAACCGCTTGAGGATGGTCTCGTCACGATCTCAAGGGCAGCAGGCAAGTTCACCTTTCCCAGTCGCTTCATGCTGGTCGCGGCGATGAATCCCTGCCCCTGCGGCT
>JAGROX010000437.1 GCA_020440025.1 Verrucomicrobiia bacterium | reverse complement strand
TGCCAGGCAATCTCGGCTCGGCTCAGTTCGGTGGGGAATTCCTGATGGATTTCACGTCGCCCCAATTGCCGGGGCTCGTTCGGAATCACCTCATGATGCCGACGTTTCCGCCGGGGCAGGCCACCGAGGTGGCCTTCCACCAGTTCCCGCACGCGCTCGGTGTCCACATCGCCGCAAATCACCAGAAACATGTTGTCCGGTGAATATTGCCGATGGTAGTAGGTGGCCAGATCGTCGCGGGTGAGCTGATTGAAAAGATCCAAGTGACCGATCACCGGATGGCGGCAGGGATTCTCGGCAAAGGCAGTGCGAAAGAGCAGTTTGCTCAGCACCTGGTCGGGATTGTCATCGCCCATCGAAAACTCCCGGCGAATGACGTCCGCTTCCTTGGCGAATTCATCCTCGGGCAATTGAGAATCGGCAACCACGTCACAGAGAACGTCGAGACAGGTCTCGAATCCGTCCGCCGGCGAATCAATCCAATACACCGTCCGATCAAACGAGGTGTAGGCATTCACATAGCCGCCCGCCGACTGCACTGACTGGGCGATCTCGTTGGCGTCGCGCCGCGAGGTCCCCTTGAAAAGCATGTGCTCCAGGAAATGCGAGAGGCCAGCGCCGAGCCATTCGCCTTCGTGAATGCTCCCGGTGCGACACCATGCCTGCAGGCTGACCACCGGAGAGGAGTGATCCTCCCTGATGATCAGTTCCAGTCCATTGGGAAGTGTCCAGATCCCGGCGTCGTTGCGGGGAAACTCGATGGGCGTCGAAGATGGCGACACGATAAGAAAACAGGGAAGGGAGGAGGAGAAAATCAGACGAAAACCGGAGGAAAGGCAGCGGCCTCCTCAGTTCAGCGTCTGCTTGGGCGATTCGTCCGACTTGGGCGTCATGCCGCGAGCAGGCGGCGAGTCGCTGGGACGGGCAGAGACGGAGGTGATTCGCTGGGGCCGGAAAGGCTCCCGAAACGCCTCGTCAAAATCAAAGACACTCGCGAAATCGGCGGGATCGTCCTCGTCGGATTTGCCAAAGGCGCCGACCTCAATCAGTTGAAACACCATGTCGCCGACATCTTTGCAGCAGGTGATGCCCCAGTTTTCCAGCACCGTCGCTGCCAGAGGACCGAACTCGTTGAGCGCGAACTCCCGAAGGCCGTTCAGCAATTCCGGGCCGCAGACGTGGCGATGTTCTTCCGACTCTTCGCCGCGGAGTTTTTTCACCGTGAAGTCCAAGGAATCACGGAGAAAGACATAAGCATCGGCGTCGAACCGGCCATCTTTTTTCCGGATCGCTCGCACGGCTTCGTTGAAGGGAACTTTTTGCATCGTCGCTTACTCTTCTATCAGATAGACCGGGGTGGTTCGTCAAGGCAAACGCGGACGAAATGTGAATCAATTTTCGATTCTCCAGAAAACTCAGGTTTTCGCGACTTCAGTGGCAAAAGCTAACGAATTTCATTGGGTGCTCGGACTGGTTCCAGTGATGTCAGACGCCGGTGGCAGCGATTCCCGGTTGGCGAGGCCTGATTGCCTCACTTGCCACCATCTTCCGAGGGCGATGACGGCAACCAACGACAGCAGCAGAATGAGTGCCGTGCGCTCGGTCGAAGTGAGGCGATTCATGGGAAAACAGGGGAGATGGAATCAAGTGGCAGGAAAGAGAATGGTGTTCTCCGCATTCAGGAAGGGGCTTTTTGACGTAACCATCTTAAGTCATGGAAATGTTGAAAACACTACTCGAAAAAATGGATCCACAGGTGTTGCTCACGGAATATGTGATCCCCTGGGGCACCAACATCATCTTCGCTCTTGTCATTTTCCTGTTGGGGCGCCTCATCTCAGGCTGGATCGTGGCGGTGGTCAGAAAAGGGTTGGGAAGAAGTAAATTGGACCTCATCCTGATCAATTTCGTGACCTCCATTCTTGGCTGGATTCTGCTGTTGGTGGTTGTGGTGGCCGCGTTGGATCAGCTTGGAGTCGATACCACCTCCTTCATTGCTTTGCTGGGAGCCGCCGGTATCGCCGTAGGACTGGCTCTCAAGGACTCTCTCCAGAATTTCGCTTCCGGAGTCATGCTGATCATGTTTCGTCCCTTCAAAAACGGCGATCTCATCGAAGCCGCCGGGGCGGAGGGAATCGTCGAGGAGATTCGCCTGTTCAGTACCAAGCTGCGAACTCCCGACAATCGGGATCTCACCGTACCCAACGGAGAGGTTTTCGGAGGGCTCATCGTGAACAACAGTGCTCGCGAGACCCGGCGGATCGATCTCGTGATTGGCATCGGATACGACGACGATCTGAGATTGGCGAAGCAGATCCTTCAGAAAGTGGTGACGGAAGATGGCCGGGTTCTCGCCGATCCAGAACCCCTGATCGCGGTGGGAGAACTGGGGGCCAGCAGTGTCGATCTACTCGTTCGTCCCCGGGTGAAAACCCCCGACTACTTCGCCACCAAGTGTGATCTTACAGAGCGGATCAAGCTGGCCCTCGACGAGGCGGGCGTGTCCATTCCTTATCCCCAGATGGATGTTCATTTCGACAAAGCGGAAAACGCCGCCTGATTCCGACCGTCACGCAAATGCCACTCCCGGCTCGTCGCCGTAGGTGATGTCGACTCGCTTGCCGCCGTTGAGAATCGATTTCCGTCCCGCCTCGACGACCAGTTCGTTGTAGAAACTGTTCGCCGGAGTCGCGTGCCAACCTGCGGCATCGATCTCCAGCAGCAGATCCTGTCGGGCAGCCAGATCGGTCACCGCCGCGACGCGCGAAGCGGAGGTGATGAGCTGTTCGATGGCGCGAAATCCGTAGCCCACCGGACGCAGACCGGGGCCGTCGCTGCGCTCGATCATTTGAAAATAATCTGGATTCACAAAGTGATGCGCGGTGTCTCCGGGATCACTGCCTGCGGCGATGGCGCAATAGGCGGCACCGCGAATGTTGTCCGAGTGCTCGATGAACCCACCCATGCCGGTGGCCTCGTCCTTGGTGTAGAGCGTCATGCCCTGATCGTTGCCGGCGATTGCCTGATTGGGATAGGCGATCCCATTTTGGACATTCAGCACCGCTCCGTTGTCCCAGATGACGCGGGCATCGGTGT
>JAGROX010000436.1:727-5681 GCA_020440025.1 Verrucomicrobiia bacterium | reverse complement strand
GCCACCCGATTCAGTTACCGCGACTGGGTGGAAAACAAACCCGGCGTCGTCCATTCCCACACCTGGTCAGCCTACGGATGGCACATCCGCGAAGAAGTCCGCCACTTCGTCGAGGAATCCCTCGGCAAAGGCGCCGCCCCGCTTTCCACCATCGACGATGCCATCATGGCGCAGCGCATCATCGAAGCGTGCGAAGTGTCAGTGGCCGAAAGGCGGGAAGTCGATCTGTGAAATGATCCCACCACCGTGACGCCAAAAAAGCAGACTAAACAGGGTTAGGTCCGGGACTTGACCCTGTTGGGTCGGGGGATTCTTCCGCCTCGGTTTCGGTGGGTTTTTCTTTTTGGCGGCGGGGTTTGTCGCGCAGCCAGTGGAGTTGCATGTATTCGCGCAGTTTCTCGGGCTGGCGGGGGTAGAGCTTGATGAGCTGCAGCAGATTCAGATACAGCTCCCATTGCAGCTCGCGACGGGCACCGCGGCGTTTGGCCTCGGCGGCGGCTTTCTGGGTGGTGGTGGATTCGCTGGTCTGGTAGATGCCGGCCCACTCGGTCACGAGGGCCTGGGCTTCGGTCACGGGTTCGGGGTCCAGCTCGCTCTGGCGGGCGACTACGGAATCCCGGAGCTGGCGCAGATGGCCGGCCAATCTGTCGTCGCGACAACGGCGATACACGTTGCGGGGGCCGTATTGGATCATCTCGGTGGAGCGTTTGCCGTGGAGGACGGCGAGATGGACGTAGATCTGGGCCACGCGACGGGGCAGATCGAGCCGGAAACGTGTCTTGGTCATTTTGCTGACCTTGCGATGGGCGAAGCCCGTCAGGTCGTTGAGATCGGAGTCTTTGAAGGCGCTCAGGGCGCTCTCGGTCGCGGCGATGCGACTGTCGAGTTTGCCATCGGGATTCCGAACCTTCATCCGCCCGAGGTGATCGGTGACGAAGGCCAGTAACTCGGCGACGCTGATGCCGCGCTGGTCAAAGGGGCACTCCAACAATCGGGAGAGATCTTTCATGGCGCTCGGGGGCGAAGTAGTGGAGCAATGCGGGGTGCAGAAATTTGCACCTGCTTTTGCATTAAAGCAATGGTAGGTGTAAAAATTTGCACCGGCCATTGCTCGAAAGCAATAGCGGGTGAGAAAAAAAGCACTAGGATTTGCATGAAAGCAATGGTCATAGCAAAAATTGACACCTGGCATTGCTTGAGAGCAATGGTGGGGGTAAATTTTTGCACTTCTATTTGTTTTAGAGCAATGCAGGGTGCGGATTTCTGCATCTGCTATTGCTTTAAAGCAAAGGCAGGTGCGAATTTCCGGATATGGCATTGTTTCCTTAGTTTGCTCGGTGGGCGGGTGATTTGCTCGCGGGAGACCGTGTTTGGCTCGTCCCTGCCGGGACGTTGCGGAAAAGTGGCCGTTTTTCCGGTGCTTTGCCCGCCGGGCGTTCGCCGGGGGCGCGGGTGAATGGGATTGACTTCGCGAGTGGTGGGAAGTGAGAATCTAAGGCCATGACGCCGTCGCCACTGCCTGTCGAGACTTTCCGTCCGCCTGTTTGGTGGCGGAATCGGCGGCGAATGTTTTACGGCGTGCTCGCGGCGCTTCCGCTGATGGCTTTTGGCGGTTGGACGTGGTGGTATCGGGCGAATTTCCCAGTGCCCTTCACTGATCCGTCCTATGGGATGTCGGTATCGTGTTTTTCGCAGCCTGCCATTCCTAAAAAGAAGCGTTGGGTCCTGCCACCGGCTTATCAGGAATTCGTGGCGAACTATCAGTATCAACTGATCGATTGGAAAGTCAGGCGAGAGACCTCAAGTTTGAAACTGAAGGGGACCCGGTGGGTGGAAACGGCCTGTGGGGCTCGGGTGGCCTTTGGTGAGGATGGTCGGATTTCTTGGGAGTTCGAGCCGGGGTGGGACCAGCGACCCGAGATTTTCGATCCCTTTGAATCGGAAGATTCAAATCGTGCCAACTGGCTGCGCTACGGAGAAATGCTCAATGGTGTCGAGTACGTCCGTCGCGGCAAAATGGGGCTGCGTCCTGGTTCGGCATTGGGATTTTCAGACTCTGAATCGCTGGAGATTCTTTCGACCCCCTATCATGCTTTCATGTGGTTTGACGGACAGACGCTATTACTGGAATTTATCCAGTCAGAGGATTACGAATCGGCGGGCTCCTATTTTTCACTGAGCCTCACCCGCGACCGAGGCGACTAAGGAGCGGTGAGTTCTCGGCCGACCTCCTCTTTCGGCCTGAGAAAAATTCTCACCGCCCTCGTTTCGCCCGGTTGAAACGCGATTTGCGCTCCTGGGTGGCTTCCTCGGGCGATTTCTCGGGAGGGCTCTCGACGGAAGGCGCGCTGTTGTCGGCAGCAACGACGGTGGGCGGCGGAGCCTCCTCGGCGGGAGTCGCGACGGTCGTTGAGGGAGGGGCGGCTGGCGCTTTCGCTTTGGCTTTTCCTTTCTGCGTTTGGCGGCGGGCGAGTTTTTGGCGGAACAGGGCGAGCTCGGGCATTTGCCAGCCGGTGCGGGTGACGAGGGCGTCGGCGAGGATGAGACCGAGCAGGATGACGAGGAGCCAGGGCTGGATGCTGGTGAAGTCTTTGCGCTCGGGCTTTTTCCAGGCTTCGCTGAGTTCGACCAATTCACGGCCGCCGCTGATGGCGGAGGTGGAGCGCAGCTCGGCGACGCGCTCGGCATCGAAGGCCCATTCGGTGCTGGTGCCGACGACGACGGGGCCGAAGGGCAGGGCGGTCTCGCCGAGTTGCACGGCGCCGCGGATGAGTTCGCCCTCTTTCAGGTCGGTGCGCACGGAGAAATGTCCGGGCGCGAGGCGTTCCCAGGTCAACTCGGTGGAGCGGTCGGCGTTTTCGCCTCGGGCGAGGACGACGCGGGGCGGTTTGCTGGCAAAGCGATCGCTCCACTCGGCTTCGTCGTAGAGGAGATCGATGGTCAGCTCGGTGCCGACGAGTTCGTGGCGGATGCCGATGCCGGCGGGCGTCTGCTCGCCCATGAGCCAGCGGTTCAGCGTCTGGAGGAAGTCGCCGACCTTTGGCCAGGTGCGGATGCGCTCGGAAAACTCGCCGCCAAGGGGAAAGGAAACGGCGGCGCTGCGCCCGATGCCGCGTCGGCCATAGGCGACGAGCGGGGCGGTGTATTCGTCTTTGGACACGAGGGCGGCGGTGTCGCCTTCGCGGGTGTAGCTGAGGTTGTATCCGTCGATCTCGGGCAGCCACTCGAAGTCTTTGGAGGAGATCTCATACCAACTGCCGGATGGCTGGGCACCGACGGGATCCTCGATGAAGGTGGATCGGGCCACGGTCACGGTTTCCTGGGCGAAGATGTTGGGCAGGTCGCCGGGAACGGTGGTGAAAAACATGCGTCCGTTGCCGCGTTTGGCGATGTCTTCGATGAAGGGCGCGTCGGGATCGGACTTGGTGCCGAGACCGATGACGCTGATGGTCCCGGAGTTTTTGACCATGTCGGCGACGAGATTTTTGTAGTCGCCGGGTTCTTCGGAGTCGGCGGCATCGGTGAACAGGATGATATGGCGCTGGCCGACCTCGGCTTTTTTCAATTCGTCCCACGCGGCCTTGAGCCCGGTGTAGACGTAGATGCCACCGCCCATGCTCTCGATGCGACGCACGCGATTGATGATCTCGGCACGGTGCTGGCCCACGTTGATGAGGGGGACGATGGAGTGCGAGTCGCTGTCGACGGCATTCACGGCGAGAAGATCCTGGGCGCCGAGGAGTTCGACGGCGCGACCGGCGCCTTCGTTGGCGAGCTGCATTTTGGTGTGGCCGGTGGTGACGGTCATGCCCATGGAACCGGAGCGATCCATCACGATGGCCATGGCCACGGCGAGTTTCCGATGTTCGCTTTTCAGCTCCATGGTGATGGGGAGCAGGGGATCGACGGGGGACTCGAAGTAGCCGCCGGAGCCGAAGCTCGTTTTTCCGCCAGCCATCATGAGACCGCCGCCCTGTTCGTTGACGAAAAAGTCGAGCGACTTCAGGAACTCGTTCGGGACCTCGTAGGCGGGGACGTTGTTGAGGATGACGTTCTTGGTGCCCGACAACATGCCGATGGTGAGGTCATCGGGATTGTCGACCACCTTCACCTCGAAGCCCTGGGCGCGGAGGATCTGGGCCACGGGATCATCAAGGTATTTGGTGACGAGGAGCACCCGCGGGCCGGCGGCAATTTCGATCCAGGATTCGTAGCGGTTGTTGCCCTGATGAGCGTCGGTCTCGGGCGTGATGATGACTTCGTAGCGATGCGATCCGGGTTCGACGATGCGATCGGTGAAACGCAGGCTGGCCGCACCGGATTCGACCTTCAGTTTGGTCTCGGCGATCTTTTTCCCATCTCGGGCCACGACCACCGGCACCTCGGACTCGGCATTGCCGGTCACGGAGATGTCGATCATGAACGGTTCTCCGATCTGGCTGCGCGACGGCAGGGTGAAATCGGTGACACGGAAGTCGGTGGTTTCGTCACCGGTGAGCAATCGATAGTCCATCGGCACTTCCATCTCCTGAAGCTTCTCGGCGAGGCCGGTCAGCGGCTCGGTGCTGTAGCCGTCTGAAAACACGAGCACGCGGGAGTGTCGATCCCGATCCGCCAGCGCGAGCACATCCTGCAGCGCCAGCGCGGTGCGCGTCAGGCTGCGGTCGCCTGGGTAGGTCGCGGTTTCGACGTTGGGCTTGCTGACGACTTCGGCGGCGTAGTCGACGAAGTGGAGCTGATCTTTCGACGACGGTCGTGAGCGATCGAGGAGGCGTTTCCATTCCTCGACATTCTGGGCCACGATTTCCTCTGCCGAAGCGGAGCGATCGACCAAGACCCAAAGGTCCATCCCATCGGCGAGACGACGAATTTGTGGATCGGCCAACGCCAGGGTCAGGAAAAGCAAGCCAGCGGCGCGCAACGGACGCCAGAGTTCCAGTCGACGGAAATACCA
>JAGROX010000436.1:0-673 GCA_020440025.1 Verrucomicrobiia bacterium | reverse complement strand
GAGGAGCGGGGATTGAGGATCGAGGGAGGAATCAGGGGTGGCTGGGCACGGTGGGGGCGGGGCGATTGATGTAATACCAGCTGGCGAGGAGGACGGCGAGGAGGATCAGCAGCCAGAGAGGCCAGTTGGCGTCGCGCTCGGTGTGCTGTTGGACGAGGGAACCTTCGACACCGTCGAGATCGGATCGGGTCGCGGCGAGGCGCAGGTCGGCTTCGCGGGTATCAGCAAAATGGGCGGCGGCCTGAAGGAGCAGGCCGGGCGTTTCGTTGCCCTGGCGGATTTCGAAGAAGCCGGGTTTGTCCGGGGCGCGCATCAGTCTGGCGCGAGCCAGGGGGATGGTTTCGGTGCCGGAGGAATTTTGCGCGAGGAAGACGGTGGTCTCGGTTTTGGTCAGCTCGGTCGGGATTTCTTCTCCGGTGGCGTAGGCGACACTGAGCGGCTGGTTGATCTCAAAGTTCTCGGCTTCGACGATGATTTTCTGCTCTCGCAGGTCGGCGACGAATCGATGAAGCAACACGATGAAAGCCGGGATTCGGGGCGCGTTGGAGGTGGCGAGGTCGAAGTTGAAACACAGCTGGCGAACGCCTTCGGTGGTGCGGAGGAAGATGAGCGCCCGGTCGCCCTGCCAGACGAGGATGGTGTCGTCGTCTTCGCGGGGAATGCCGGGAGTCTG
>JAGROX010000435.1 GCA_020440025.1 Verrucomicrobiia bacterium | reverse complement strand
GCGGCACAGCGGCACAGCGGCACAGGTGGTGAGATGGCAGGGACGGCGTCTTCGATTCGTGGTCCCGTCGGGACCATTCATTGGTAGCGCGGCCTTTTAAGGCCGGGAATCTTCCCCGTGGTGATCGGAGGCGTCCCATCGGGACGCTTGACGATGCGGGACCGATCGAGTTGCGAGCCCGCCCGTCCGTCACTCTGGCATCAACACCACCCGAAAACCGACTTCGTAGTTCGCGGTGGAGGGACGAATGGCGTAGCGATAGGCAGATTCGAGACCGTCGCCGGACGAGCGATTCCATGAGCCACCGCGCAACACCTTGCGCTCGGTGCCGACCCAATTGGAATTGGTCGAGACCTGGGCTTCTCGGGAACGGTTCACGATGTCGAGCGAATACCAGTCGTCGCACCACTCCCAGACATTGCCTCGGACATCGTAGAGCCCGAACTCATTCGGTTTCAAGCTACCCACTGGTGCCGGTCCTTCGCGTCGGCTTTGTTGGCTGGTGACGGCATTGTCCAATCCGGTCGATCCCGCAAAAAAGCTCCACATTTGATCCGAGGGCAACGAATAGCGATAGCCTCGGGGCAAGCGTCCGCTGCTGCGTTCGCTGCTGGTGAGTTGCTCGCAGAAGCGAGAAGCCTCATACCAGCTGACTCCCTGCACCGGCAGAGTGTCGCCGACGAAATCGCTGGGGTTCTTGTTCATCACCGCCGAGAACGCCTTCTGCGTGACCTCGTGGGCACCGACCCAGCCGTGAAGGGCATCGATCCACACCATCTGGATTCCCTGGCTGTTGGGGAAATCACTCTGGGTCTTCGGCGTGGGATCAAAAACAAGGCGGGCATCAAAGTTCAGCGATTGCCCCGGTTTCACTTCGCCGGAGAAGGTGGTCGACCGATGCTGGGCGAGGGTCACTTCGAAACTCTTGGGACCCGGCTTCACAATCCTGGCCTTGTAGGGAGTGCGGCCGATGGGCGTGCCGTTGGAAACGACCGTTGCTCCCGGAGGTTGGCTGTCGATCGAGACCGAGCCGTAGTCGAAATTGAAGGCCGCCTCGGTAGTCTCGTCGCCTTTCACGTCGACGGAGACCATCACGGGCTCCAGTTCCGGATATTGAGCCACAAAGGTGTAGGTGCCTTCCGGAAACTCGGCGGTGAAAGGACTCACTGAATTCGGAGCGATCGCGGAGGGATTGTCGCTCAGCCGCACCGTCGCTCCCGGAGGATCGCTGACAAAGGCTACCGCACCGCGTTTCCAAGCAAAATCGAGGTCGATCGCCTCGCCCTCGCGAACTTCCACCGTCCGCTGAATCGGTTGCCAATCGCGATAGCGCAGCTCCAGCCGATGGCGACCAACCGGCAGTTCCGAGGCGCTCAGCGGCGTGATGCCAAGCTTTTTGGCCGGGAGGCTGGCATCCGTGGTCAGCCACACCTCGGCTTCCGAAGGATCGCTGGTGATTTTCAGACCGCCACGGCCAAAAATGTGGGAAACGCTCGCATTGCGATTCGTCTCCACCTTGACCTTTTCGCGGTATTCCGGCCAGCCGTTCAGGGCCATCAGCACCTGGTAGTCGCCCTCATCGAGTTGCTCCAAAGTCGCCGGCGTCTTGCCCATGTGAACGAGTTCCTCGAGACCGTCCGTGCGCAACAGCTTGAACTCCACGCCTTCTGGCACACTGCTGAGTTTCAACACCCCCGCGCTGCGACTCAGCTCGATCCCCGCCAAGTCCACCGATGGCTGGCTCACCGTGATTTTTTGCTGATGTGCCTGGAAGCCTTCGTGGGAAACCTCCAGCGGATAGACCCCAAAGGGAACGTCCTCAAAAACGGCGGGCGATACCTTCTCTCCGAGTGTGCCCAGTTTCACCATCGCACCCGGGGGAGTGGTCTCGATCTTTACCAGGCTGCGGGCAGAAGCGAGATGCCGCTCGATCAGTGGGAGCGCGGCCAGCGCCACCGAATGTTCCGGCTCCTGCGAGAGAATTTCCTGATAGAGGGATTGGCCCGCCAGCCAGTCGCCTTCGGTCACCGCTGCTGCCGCTCGAGCCAGTTTTTCCTCAATCTCAGGCGAAGTCATGGGAACCGCCGGGGCCGGAGCGGGAACCTCCACCCGGGTTGGCGTGGTGCGAACGACCACCGTCTGCTTGGCGGCCAGATATTTGCCCGCAAAAATGCCACCTGCCAGCCCGCTGACGAGCGCCGCAAAGACCCACAACATCCAGACACCACGACGCGCGCGGGGCTTGGAATCGTTCTTTCGCGGGGGCGGAAGTTGGATGGTGGATGTTTCTTGAGTCATGGCAGGTTCGCCTGTCACTATTATCTTTTCGCGAAATGCCCGAGTGTGACCTTGGTCAAAGCAAAGATAGCATAGATAGTGCCGTTAACGATCGTCCGCGATACCGGAGAGTTCATGAATTCCTACTTCGATTACAACGCCACCACGCCGATTTCTCCGGCCGCACGTGACGCCTGGCGGGAGGCCGCCGAACATTTCTGGCACAATCCCTCCAGTCTCTATCGTGAGGCAGGTGCCGCCAAACGCCGCCTCGAAGACGCCCGCGAGGCCCTCGCTGATCGACTCGGTACCGAACCGGAACGCGTCGTGTTCACCTCGGGAGCGACCGAGGGCAACAATGCGGTGATGGCTCATGCCGCTCGCCGACAGGCCGCGGCTCCCGTCGTCATCTCGGCGATCGAACACCCCAGCGTTCGCGAGGCCGCCTTCCGGGAGTTTGGAAAAGAATGCGTCACCGAGCTATCGGTCACTCCTCGTGGAGCCGTCGATCTCGACCTTCTCGCTGCCCAACTCGAAAACGGCGACGCGCCCGCCTTGGTTTCCGTGATGGGGGCGAACAACGAGACCGGAGTCATCCAGCCATGGCGGGAAATGGCAGTGCTCTGTCGAAAGCACGACGTGCCTTACCACTGCGATGCGTCTCAATGGATCGGGAAATACCCGATGGCGGGCTTGGGCGAGTCCTGCGATTTCCTCACCGGTTGCGCCCACAAATTTGGCGGACCGAAAGGCGTGGGATTTCTCCTCATTCCCGAGGACGCCATCACCGATTTCCATTCGTTGGTCGGCGGCCCCCAGGAGAGCGGCCATCGGGCGGGAACTGAAGACCTTCCCGGTATCCTTGGAATGATCGCGGCTCTTGAGACACATCAGGATGCCGCTCTCGCCGAGGCACGAGTGGGCCGACTCGCAGATCGCACCGCCTTCGAGAGCGCCTTGGTGGAGCGTGTCCCCGGCACTTGCATCATAGTATCCGAGGTAGACCGCCTGTGGAATACCGTCATGTTCGTCGTGCCCGAGCATCCCAATCTGAAGTGGCTCACTCGCCTGGCCAACGCCGGATTTGCCGTGTCGACCGGTTCCGCCTGCAGCGCGGGGCGGGGGAATCCCTCCCGAGTCATGGAGGCCATGGGCCTTGATTATGAGGAAATGGGCCGCGTCATTCGCGTCAGTGGCGGTTGGGAGACGACCCGAGCCGATTGGATGGCCCTCGCGGCTGCCATCGAGGGCGTGTCCACCGACCTTTCCTCCGGAAGTCGCCAGAGCGGTGTCGACCTCGGCGCTTGATTGCCCTCGTTTTTCCGTTATCGAATAAGCACTAAAACTCTCATGGAACGCACCGAGGCCATTGCCCAAATCGAAGACGCCTGTAAGACCATCTCCCTGGCCATGATGAAAGTCATGCCCGCGGTGCGTCATCTCGCCGACGAAGAGACCCAGTCCGACGTCCTCAAGTCCGCCCACCAGCTCACCGTCGAGTTGGAAGTCATCAAAAAGAAGATGATCCGCCTCAAGGGGCGCGACGACTCGACCGAGTTGTGA
>JAGROX010000103.1:30628-32831 GCA_020440025.1 Verrucomicrobiia bacterium | reverse complement strand
CCCGAGCAGCACCTTCGCCGGTGCCGCCCAGAGTTGATGACCGCCCGAGTAGAAACCGAGCACCAGTCCGAAGATCAACAAGCAACCGACCGTGGTGATGGCGAGATTTTTCAACAAACGCATCGGTTCGCGATTTCCGGCATGAAGCTCATAGATGAGCGAGCCGGGCTTTCTCAAGAGGGTGTCGAAGGTATGGCTCAGGGTCGCTTCACCCTCCATGGGCTCGAAGAGATCTCGGCCGAGATCGGCGAGCGCGGGATCGGGACTAGCGGGAGCAGAGGCATTGGCATCAGCGGTGTTCATGGTGGTATCCGGATTTTGGTTCAGGTTTTACGTTAGTATCGATGAAATTCAGCGGATCAGGTGGCGCATCGCCCACCAGAGGCTTTCGTAGAAATTGCCCTCAAAGAGATCCGGTCGGAGAAAGGCGATCTCCAGACTGGGCGTGCCGAAGATGGGTCGAAAAAGGAAACTGACCTGGGCACCAGCAAAGAGATTACCTGCCAGCCAGGCCGTGAGCGTTCGGCGCGTGGCGACGCGACTGCCGGAAAAGTGTTCGATGATTCCGTGAAGCTTTCGCACCGAAATGACGCCGGCAAAGGCGATGAGAAAGGTGTGACCAACCAGCAATTGTCGATGAACTCCCCCTGCTCCCGGATTCTCGGGCGGCGGAGCATTCCAGAGCAGGAACACCGCGACCGGACTGAGCGATCCCACGATGAGCGCGAACACCGCGAAGGCCATCAGCAGCGAATCTGTCGTCTGTCGAAAAGACAAGCCGCTGCCCAGCAACTGGGCGAGGAGGCCATTGATGATGGCATTGAGCGCCAGGGTCACGAAGACGATCATCGGCAACTTGATGGCAACATAGGCGGCCATCAGCGGCCCGTGCCACAACCCGATCGTGGCGCCGTAGCTTCCCACGCCCAACAGAATCGTCAGGGCGCAAAGCCCGCGTCGATTCTTCTCCGCCCCGCCTGCCCGCAACCACTGCGAGAGCCGATCACTCTCGCCCCGGGTGAGGCATCTCCAATCAGTGAATGTTCGGTTTGTCGTCATCGCTTGATCAGTCGATTCGAGATTCGGGTTCCATCACGGTCATCGCCCACCAGGGACCCTCGCTGCGGCCGAGCGTTGCATCCCAGAACCACGCGGACACTTCAGTCCAACTGGCCGCGGGCTCTTCGCCGGCCCAGAGACGTTCCCGGATGCGGAATCGCCCCGCCGTCGAATGATACGCGACCCATTCCGACCATCTTTCACCTTCCCCGGAACTCACCGACTGAGCTTTCATCGTAAACCCAACCGCCCGGAAACAGTCGACGCTCGAATGGAGCTTCCGGGTCGGTCGATTCACCCAACGCAGGATGATGCGTCGCGACCACGGACCTTCGGCGGTGCGGAATACGGCCAGACGACCGGGAAAATCGGCCTCAAAAGCCACCTCCTGTTCGGTCAGCGGAACCGGCACCAGATCACGACCTTCCCAGCTCTCTGGCCACCCAGGAAACGCGGTATCGGCAACTTTCTCCGGTGCAGCCCTGTTGGCATTGGCCAACGGAGCCACCATCGCGAGCCCGACCGCCACCGCAAAACTCCATTGGGAAACCTTGGACCAGTTCGACTCCACGAACGTTTCGATGAGGGGCGCACCGGCCGCCTTTCGATGCAACCAGAAGAGCACGACGAGAATCCCGCCAAAGACCAGCAACCCGATTCCAGTATGAGTCCATTCCGGCAGCGGAACGGCACCGCTTTCTTTGAAAAACAGAAGCGTTGCCCGGATCACATTGCCCGCCATGATTACGACCATCATCACCGGAGTCAGCCATAACAGCGCGCGAAGCCTGACATGATGGTTCGCCAGTAGCAGGAAATGAATCAAAAGGCCGACCCACAACATGCGGATACCCGAACAGGGCGGATCCACTCCTACGGGATGTCCCTGCCACCAGAGCACCGTGCCGACCCGGGAAATCTCCATTCCAATCAGATCCAAGAGAAACTCCGCCGCGCCCGCCGTCATCAAGCGCAGAGGCCAACCGACATAGAACTGAGCCGTGGCCACTACCGGCAGCGACAGGAGCAACAGTCCCCAGATGCCCGGCGTGGTCCGATGCAATCGAAATGCCACCCCCATCACCGTCAGCGCTACGAGAGCGTGCGGCAGTGAGGACAACCAGGGAAACGTCAGAGCGTAGAG
>JAGROX010000103.1:27658-30497 GCA_020440025.1 Verrucomicrobiia bacterium | reverse complement strand
TCCATACCATCGCCAGACCGGCCAGAAACTGACGACCATCCCCGCGATCACCCACACCGGTGGAGGAACTCGATACGCGGGCGCATCATTTTCTTTCGAATCTGCGGCGAGGGAAAGCGCACTCATGATCGTAACCGGCTCGGAAGCTCAGTTCGCTTTCGCTCCTCGGCGGCGGCGCAGGCCCTGCCAAATCATCGATCCCATGCCCGTCAGTAAGAGCAGGATCGACGTGGGTTCCGGAATGGTGCCTCCGCCGACCGCCGAAACAGGCGTGCCTTGGGGGAGCGGAGAAGGCTGATGCGTCGTCTGCTTTCCGGCTCCTTTCTCAGCAGGACGCACTTCGGCATCGATTGCGACAAAGGAGGTGAACCGCGTCAGCAGATGATAGGTCAATCCCAGGGTGGTGACTTCCCGCCGCGTCTCATCATCTTTGGACATCTCAAAATCATCGGCCAACGAAGCAATCCGTTGCCGAGCCCAGAGGTAAGGCAAGGCGAGTTGTGCCGCTCCTTCAGCGGGTTCGACCGGCAGGGTGAGCTTCCTGGTTTCGCTCCCGGAAATCCCAGTGACCACGATCTCGCCACTGGGCTTCCCGCGATATTTCCCGTGAACCACGAGGGGACGATCCGCCAACAGATCGGGCACCGCCGTCGGTTCGACATCATAGACGTCGAAGCCTTTTCCGAAATCGATCGTCACATCCGTCATCACCGGCGAGGCAACCATCTCCCGCAGTCGGTCGGCCGCGGCTGGCGCGGAAGCCGGGTCCAGCACGATGAACGGCTCCCCCTGCCCCGCCCGAGCGAGGCCTTCGATCAGGAAGCGATTCACTGAACTGCCGATGCCCAGGGGAAAGAGATTGGCCTCGTTCAGTCGTTCGCGAACCAGTTGAAAGGTTGCCCGCTCGAAATCCACGTAGCCATCAGTCACCAACACCATCGTGCGAGAGACGCCGTCCTCGGTTGGAAGGTCGAGCGCGCGTTCCAAGGCGACCGTCAATTCGGTGCCTCCGCCGCCCCGCTCGCCGTCCAGAAACGCGATGGCCCATTCGACATTAGCAGCCGTGGCGGGAACTGACTGGTCACTCAACAAACGTGAGCCACTGGCAAAGGTCAGCACATTGAACCGGTCATCGGGACGGAGTCCCCGAATGAGGTCGCTCATCAGTCGCTTGGTGATGTCGAGTGGAAACCCCCGCATCGAACCCGACACATCCACCACAAAGACATACTCGCGGCCCGGCACATCGGCTGGTGTCACTCGATTCGGGGGCTGGACCGTGAGGAGGAAAAAATTCTCTTTTCTCTCCGTATCCTCATGCAGCAGCAGCCCACTCTCGATCCGATTGCCTGCCAGTCGGTATCGCAGCACAAAGTCACGGTCTCCCGAGAATCCGGCGGAGCTTTCCAATCCGATTCGCACCCGATCGGCTCCCTCATATGCCACTCGCACTGGATGCGTGTCGCAGGTCACCTCCTTCACCGGCATCCCGGCGGCGAGTTCGACCGAGATATCGAAGCTCGCTTCGCGCTCCGTTCCGGGTTTCAGAAAGGGATTGGCCACCCAGGCATCTCCGGTCTCTTTCCCGGCAGGCACCGATCGATTCGAGTAACGCGGTCCCACCACCGTGGGAAAAACGAACTCGTAGACCCGGTCCGTCGGCGTCAGCAACTCGGTGTAGCGAAGGGTGACGCTGACATCGTCACCGGGCAGAATGTGACCGACACTCATCTGAAAAACATTGGGCCGCTCCTGCTCCAGAAGGGCAGCGGTCTGTCCCGATGCCTTGGCCACCTCGTATTTCTGTTTCGCGGCTTTTTTCTCTGCGATCTCGGCTTCGATCTTTCGGTCGCCGATTTCCATCTGCAACCCGTGTACCGCCGACTTGGTCGACCCCGGAAAAACGTAGATCGCTTCCAACACCCGATTTCCCGTATTTCGATAAACTTGGCGGAGTTCAACTTCGGCGATGATCCCCGAGATGCGGACTTTGGCGTCGGTCTTCTTCAGAGGCAGCGACTCGCTCTCACCCTCCTCGTCGCCACCACCACCACTACCAAGAATCACGAAATACGGCGCCAAGGTTTTCCCTCCCGAAACGTCATCTTCACCTGGCGAGGCGTGGGTATTTGACGCCAGCGGCAGAAGACAGGCGACAGCAGCAGGGAGAAGGGAACGGAAGGTTTTCATGAGAATCATCAGGGTTCGGTTTATTTTCCGAGAACGTCCCAACCTTCCCCGCCGAATGTGAACAGCGTTTGAAGCTTGTGTGAAATCGCCGTGAAAATTGGCGGAGATACGGATTTTCAATTCTCTTCAGCGTCCGCTACAAGAATGGCGTGAACACTTTCCCGATTCCCGCCCGCTGTTTCGTTGGTTTGGCCTATGCCTGCGGATGGCTGGTTTCGACGGTACAGGGTCAAGTCAGCGACCCAACCCTGTCTGATCCGACGGTGAAAGTGTTCGTCTCAGCCGAGCGCCCCGGTGCCCGGCACGAGATTGGTGAGACCATTCATTTCCAAGTCGAAGTGAAGGCAGGTGAACAGGCCGTCGATGTCGGCAGCCTGATTTACACGCTCAGCGACGATGGCTTTACCCCCATCGAAACAGAAACGATCGCCATTACCGGCCAGCCGGTGACGATTTCGGGAAAACTGGAGCGGCCCGGATTTCTGCGCTGCGAGGTGAAGGCGACGCTGCCCGACGGCAAGATCATCGATGGAGCAAAGGCAATCGCTGCGGCTGCCGTGGAGCCCGACAAAATCACGCCGAGCCGGGAGGCTCCGATGGATTTCAACGCATTCTGGTCGGAACAAAGGGAACGTCTCGCCGCAGTACC
>JAGROX010000103.1:25279-27605 GCA_020440025.1 Verrucomicrobiia bacterium | reverse complement strand
ACATCGAGTTGTTCGACATCAAAGTCCGCACGGAAGCCGATTGGCCGGTTTCGGGCTATTTCGCCCGGCCGAAAGACGCCATGGCGGGCACCTTGCCGGCAGTGCTCTGGACTCACGGAGCCGGGGTTCGCAGTTCCAGCGCGCCAAAGGCATTGGAAGGTGCCAGGGAGGGATTTCTCTCACTCGACATCAATGCCCACGGCATCAAGAACGCGGAGCCCGAGGACTACTACCGACTGCTGGAGAGCGATGGTCGACTCAAGGACTATCGCTATCAGGGACGGGAAAACCGGGACGGGATGTACTTCAGAGGCATGTATCTGCGGCTGGTGCGGGCGATCGATTTCCTGACGGCTCAGCCCGAGTGGGATGGTCGAGTGATGGCCGTGATTGGTCATAGTCAGGGTGGCGCCCAGGCTCTGGTGGCCGGTGGCTTGGATCAGCGGGTAACCTTCATCGGGGCGGGCGTTCCGGCGATGTGTGATCACACCGGCATGTTGCGTCGACGGATCTCGGGCTGGCCGAAGCTGGTGCCCATTCTGCCGGACGGAAAGCCCGACCCGGTCATTGCCGAGGTGTCCCGATATTTTGATGCGGTCAATTTCGCGGCCCGTTGCAAGGCGGACGCCGTGGTGAGTGTGGGCTTCATCGATCCAGTGTGCCCACCCACGAGTTGCTATGCCGCATTCAATCAACTGCGCGGCGAAGTCGAGATCCTGAACGAACCCACCATGAGTCACGCGGCTCCGCGCGAAGTGCAGGACAGATTCTGGGACGCACTGCGTCGTCACGTGGAAAAAAAGCGGGCTTCCCCTCCCGAGGACGCCCAGTGAATTTTTCCTATCTCGATTCGAGAGTTTACGCCGCCTGGATCTTCGACTGTGCCATCAGTTTGCTCCAGATATCGGAAGCCATGGAATCCGGGATTTCGACATCATTGAGCGTCAACGTCTGCCCGCGGGAAATATTCCGAGCGACACGGGCACGAGAAAGCAATCCGATGGGCACATGATCGGGAGCAGAGCTGATTTCGATCGCTTCACCGCGGACTTCGAACGAACCAATTCCCTGCTCGATGAGTTCACCGACCGTAAGATCGCGTTTGGCGATCGCTGCCACACTCATCCTTGGAGCAGTGGAGTTGTTCATGAGAATGCCATCTTTGCCACGATCCAGCACTTCTCTGATCGTCTTGATGACTTCCAGATGACAAAGGTGATACCCCTTTGTCAGCGTGTAGAAAGGACCGTCGCCCATTTTCATGTAGCTGAGGTAGGGACGATGAAAGCTATCGTGTCTGGCCGCGATGAAAACAGCGGGCGAGCCGGGAAGGACAATGTAATCACTGATCGGAGAGCCATGTATCTCGGCGACACCAGCCAGGGTCTCGGCGCCGTCCTCAATGCTTTCGGCAGTCGGTCCCAGCAATCCTGTCCGATAGATGTCAGCACCGAAGGCATTGGCAACAAATGCCTGCTCGATCTGCAGTTTCGTTCCGTCGGTGAAGGAGGTGGTCTGGGCGACGCTGATGCCCTGCTTCGATGAATAAAATTCCATGTCCGACCTAGTCGGATGATGATTGAGAAAACCCTTCACGTTGCCATAGACCAGCGGCTCAAAACCCATGGCCAAAACCTCGCGACGCAGGGCCGCGAGGCAGCCAGGTTGGTCACCTTCGCCCTCAGTGAGAATGCCTTTGTCGGCAAACCATGATCCGGTAGTCACCTGAAATTCGGCATTCATCGTCACCACCGGCAGGCCGGCTTTGAGGGCCAGATCCACCACCTCGGTCGCATGAATTGGGTCTCCTGAACACTCTAAAAGCAGATCACAATTATTGATGAGTTCCTCCACCTCGTTGGTGAAGGTGGCAGGAACCGGGAAACGAAAATCAGAGTCGACGGGTCGACGGGTCAGTACCGGTCCAACTCTCATACCCGCCGCGTGAATGACTTGGGCCACGCCTCGCGAAATGAATCCGGAGCCGACGATTCCAATTCGGGTCGGCGGAGGAGAAGCGATCAAGGAAGCCATGGATTCAAATCAAGAGTGGAGGACGCGGGTTTCAGAATATTTTCAAAACCTTTAATATCAAAAGATATTTATGGAAATTCAATATTTCACTCTCCTGTAGACAGTGAAAAACTTCCGCAAGTCACCAGATACTCATGATCGCCACGATTCCGCAAGTTGAGAATTCCCTCTGTGACGGCTTCTCAATGATCGATTGAGGTGGCGCGAAACGGTTCTTTTCTTTTCCCCACCCCTGCCGTTTTCTGGAGCCATGTCAGGACAATGTTTCTCCGCCAAACCGATTTGGGCCACC
>JAGROX010000103.1:20472-25208 GCA_020440025.1 Verrucomicrobiia bacterium | reverse complement strand
CTCGGAGCCGACAGTGACGTTGACCCTGTCTCCCTCTGAGGCCAATCCGCGAAACAGCGAGGGCGATTTCATTGCGCTGAAAGATGGGCGACTCCTGCTGATCTACACCCATTTCACCGGAGGCGGAGGCGACAATGCCACCGCACACCTTGCCAGCCGGGTCTCGGCAGATGGAGGACGAACTTGGTCGGAAAAGGATGAACTGGTGCTGGCCAACGAGGGCGGCGAAAACATCATGTCCGTATCGCTGCTTCGATTGCAGGATGATCGCATCGCCCTGCTGTATCTCCGGAAGAATTCGTGGACCGACTGTCGCCCGTGGATTCGCTTTTCCTCGGACGAAGCCCTGACGTGGTCGGAACCACGGGAGATCATTCCCGAGAGCGAGATCGGCTACTACGTGGTCAACAATGACCGACTGGTCGCCCTGAGCACCGGACGACTCATCATTCCCGCCGCTCAACACAGTGACTCCAACAATGAAAAGTTCAACGGTCAGGGGACCTTGGTCTGCTACTTCTCCGACGACGCGGGCAACCGCTGGCAACGCTCAAAAGACACGCTGGATGGCAATCCGCCAAAGGGCCAAACCGGAAGCAGAACCACCCTGCAGGAACCGGGAGTCGTCGAACGCCGCGACGGATCGTTGTTGATGTTCGTTCGAACGAACGGAGGATCACAATTTTTCTCCGTCTCGGAAGATCAGGGCGATACCTGGACCTTGCCCGAACCGTCACCCCTTCAATCTCCGGTGAGCCCGGCATCGATCGAGCGCATCCCGGCCACCGGCGATCTCTTGGCGGTGTGGAATGATCACAGCGGCATTTCTCCCGACCTGAAAGGAAAGCGCACCCCGCTGTCCGCGGCCATCTCCAAGGACGATGGCGTCACCTGGTTGCCATCACGGACCTTGTTTGATTCCAAGACAGGCTGGTATTGCTACACCGCTGTCACCTGGGCCGACGATGACACCCTTCTTCTAGCCCATTGCGCCGGAGATCGTGCCACGGGCAACGGATTGTCGCTCTCCCAAGTGACGCGAGTGCCCCTGAGCTGGCTTTATCCACAGCCCTGAATTCGAGCCAGTCGCGTCGAGATTGTCAGGTGCAAGTTTCGCGCCTAATGCTTATACTGCTCTTTTTAGCGGCCATTCCACCGGATTCGGCTGACCAGCGCCCCCCTCTCCTCACCATGAGTGACTCTGATCGGATCAAACTTTCACCCCAGGACTTAATGCCTGGTTGGGTAACCAACTTGGAAAAAAACCTGGGTCAAGGCCCACCCCAGCCCTCGGCTGAGCGTGAAGGCGATTCTCGTGGCGACCGGAGAGGTGGCCAAAAACGCGATGACCGAGATCGCCGCGGAGGCGGAGGCAACCGTCGCGATGATCGCGGAGGCGGTGGTGGTGGTGGCTTCGGTCGCAGAGATGACCGTGGTGGTGGGGGAGGACGACGTGACGATCGCGGTGGACCTCGGGGCAAGGGTGGCGGCCGTGGCAACTGGGGACGCGACGATGATCGCGGACCTCGACGTCCACCGGAAGAACCCCTTCCCGCAGGCATCACGGCAGCACTAGAGCCATCACCGGCAGCTGGGGCTGCTCTGGCCCAGCACATTCGCAGTACGGGACGAACCTACGCCGTCTCGGACCTCGCTCGCATGGTCCTCGGATCCCGGGATCGCTACCAGATTCGCTTCCGCACCGAGTCTCCCGAAAAGAGCCCTCTCCATTTCTGTCCGGCTGATCAGAGCCTGTGGCTGTCTCGTGAAGATGCCGTGGCCCACCTGCTCCGAAGCCCGGTGTTGAATCGCTACTACGATATCAAGGAAGTCAGCGTCGAACCACCGACAGGCAATTTCGCCGTGGTGGCGGTTTGCGGATTTTCCGGCACCATCCTCGGTCCGCCCAATCACCACGAATACTCGATGAATGTCGCCCGACTTCATCGCGAACGTTTTAGCGACATGTCTCTGGATCGCTACAAGGCTCGGATCGAAATGCGCCGCGACGAGGAAACCATCGAAAAATGGAAAACGGAACTCAGCACTCAGCGGCAGTATGAGGTGAGACCCGAACCCCTGACCGCCGATCCGGCGACTGAGACCGAGCCAGAAGCGGTTCCCGCTACCGATTCAGAGCCCAAACTCGAATCCGTCGCCGAAGCCGTGACCGAGGCTCCGGAATCCGGCAGCGAAGAAGTCGATGCCACCGAGCCCATCGATACGGAAAACGTTGCCGAAGATGCCACGCCCGACCGGGAACCGGAACCAGATCCGGTCGCCGAAACTGAGGCAGAGCCAGACACGACCGCAGACGAGAACAACGACGCCGAGATCGATGAAGAACCGGCAACCGAGGAAGATGAAGTCATCGAAACTCCCGCCGCCCCCGCTGCGGAAGTCCTCACCAGTTCTGAAGCATTGGAGCGGCACTTTAAGAAAAACTTTGCCGATCACGCGGTCGAAACGGTGGCCGAAGCGGTGCTTCCGGGAAATGTGGGAGGCCGCTTCCTGTCGCGCCCCTTGCTCAATCTTTTGAAGTCCGAGTCCGAGCGGAGCCGAAAAGGCTTTCCCCTCACGATGATTCAACTTCTCTGCCGTGAATTTGAAAACGCTGGGCTTAAGTTTTTCAAACGCGGCAAAAAGGCACTTCACGTTTCCGTGGCCCGACCACGAGCCATTCCCAACGAGACCGAACTGACCGAGCGCATTCAGGAAATTGTCCGCTTTGTCCGAGAGAAGCCCAAATCGCGGGTGGCCGATTTGCTGGATGCCCTCGTGGAGGACTACGTGAAACCTCCCAAAGGCGAGACCTTCGAGGAGCATCATTTGACCGAAAAAGAACGCGCCGTGTTGGCCGATCTTCGCTGGTTGACCATGGAAGGTTTCATCATCGAGTTTCCCAATACCGAGTTGATGCTCGGACGCACCGAGCCCGCCCCAGACCAGCCGGCAAAGCCGAAAAAGAAACGGACGCGACCACCGCGGAAACGGAAGGAGAAAATCGAAGGCACGCCGACCGCCGAAAACACCCCTGAGACCACTGATTCTCCTTCAGAGCCCGAAAAAATGGATGACACGGCGGCGGAGCCCTCGGCGATCGCCGAAGAATCAATCACCGAGTCACCTACGGAACCAACACCAAGCTCCGTCCCGGCTGAGATAGTGATCGAAGAAGAGAAACCAGCGGTTCAGGAGACCGCTCCCGAGATCCAACCGGAGGCTGACAACGCTCCTGACGAAGCGGATCCAACCGCTAACTAGCTCACCATTAAAAAGTTTTGACCATCCATCGAGCCCCATTCATCGGACTACTCTGGGGTATCGATGGCCAATCATTGCCACTTTTGGACGTGAGACAGCCTTTCGAGAGAGAACGGCTCCACAAAATACAGGCAACAATTATCCTTGCGCTCGGATTCCGGCGGGTAATTAGTCACATAAGGTCATATCGGATCCCCGGCGCTCGTCGTTTTTCCGCCAGCCAGGCTGGAGATAGAGGGGTCTGCTTCAGGTGACCACGAACACAAATTCAAATCGTTCTGTATCATGCTGAAGAAGCTAAAAACTCGTACCGCAAATCCTATTCGTGTCGGTCTCGTGGGTGCCGGTGCCATGGGGAAAGGCATCGCATGGCAGATCTCACACACGGTGGGCATGTGCCTGATCTTTATCGGTGACCTGAATCTCGAGGTCGCCTGCGACACTGCTCGCCTGATTGGGAAAGAGCCAGTGGTGACCGACGGCGAGACGATTCCTGAAATCACGGAAAACCAGATTCTGGTCACCACCAACACCGAGGGGCTCCTCAAGCAGAACGAACAACTCAAGATGGACGCCTTTGTCGAGGCGACCAATGCCATTGCCGCGGCGGCCGACTACTGCCTCGCCGCCATCGATGGCGGGATGCACGTCATCCTCATGAATGCCGAAGTCGACATTGTCTACGGCAAATTGCTTCAACACGAAGCGAAGAAGAAAAACGTCATCGTCACCAGCGACGCCGGTGATCAGCATGGCGTCCTCGCCACCATGATTGACGAAATCCAGCTCTGGGGTTTCGACATCGTCCAGGCAGGCAACATGAAGGGCTTTCTCGACCTTTACGCCACCCCGGAATCGATTCGTCCCGAGGCCGAAAAGCGAAACCTCAGCGCCGTTCAGTGCTGTGCCTATACCGACGGCACCAAGCTCAACATCGAGATGGCGCTGCTCTGTAACTCACTCGGATTGACTCCGTTCAAGGACGGCATGGAAGGCCCCCGTTGCAACCATGTCACCGAAGTGCTCGACCTTTTCGACTTCGACGCCTATGGCGATCAGGGCCGCGTCGACTACGTGCTCGGCTCTACCCCCGGTGGTGGTGTCTACGTCGTTGGTCGGAGCGATTCGGAGTTCCAGCGTCCGTATCTCCACTACTACAAGCTCGATCACAAGGACAACTACTACCTGTTCTATCGCCCCTATCACCTCTGCCACCTCGAGACGACCATGGCTGTTGCCCGGGCGGTTCTAGATGGTGAAGCGGTTCTCACTCCCGATGCCGGCTACATCGCCGACGTCTACGCCTATGCCAAGTCCGACCTCAAGGCAGGGCAAGCTGTGGAGCACGGAATCGGCGGTGCCGAGTGCTACGGCCTCATTCGCACCACCAAAGACGCCGCCGCCGTCAACCACCTTCCCATCGCCTATCTCGAAGGCGAAGGTGACAAGCTGCCCATTCTCAAGCGTGACAT
>JAGROX010000103.1:18848-20312 GCA_020440025.1 Verrucomicrobiia bacterium | reverse complement strand
GGTGGTCCCTGCGGACTCTACGCCGCATTGACCCTCGCCAAGGCAGGGAAAAAAGTCACCCTGATCGAGAAAGAGGTCGTGACTGGGGGACTCGCACGTGGACACAAACGCGGAGAAAACTACTACGATCTCGGAGTCCACATGCTCCACGCCTTTGATCAGGGTGTGTTTGAAACCATCAAGGAGATCATGGGCGATGAGCGCATCGAGGTGCCTCTCAACGCCAAGATCAAATGGGCGGGATCCTTTTATCGCTACCCTCTCCAGTTCGGGGACATGGTAAAGGGGATGAACCCCTTCGTATTGGCTCAATGTTGTTTCGGACTGCTGGCCTATCAAGCCTGGTACAAGTTGCGTCCGAAAGCACCCAAAGACGCCGAAGAGGCGCTGATCCAACTCTATGGCATGCCGCTCTATCGGTTCTTCTTCGAAGAGTTCACCACGCGATACTGGGGATTCCCCCCCACCCAACTTTCAGCTACCTTCATCACCACCAAAATGCCGCGGCTCAGTGCCGTGGACGTCATTAAGAAGGTGCTTGCCAAGTTTGGGATCAAGGACAAGAGCATTCACGCCGTGGAGAGTGCCCTGAGCGAGGAGATCCTGCACTACTCCGACAAGGGGGCCGAAGTCATGCCCCGGCTCGTGGCGGCTGAGATCGAGCGACTCGGTTGTATCGTGGTTCGTGGAGCTGAGGTCTGTGGCGTCACTCTCGACGAGAGCGGCCAGCACGCCACCGCGGTCCGCTATCGCGATGCCGAGAACGGCACCGAAACCACCATCAGCTGCGATCACGTCATCTCCACCATTCCCATCAAAGATTTCCTTGGAGCCTTCGGCGAACACGCTCCTGTCGACGTGCGGGATTCCGCCGAGTTTTTAAAGACCAAGGCCATTGCTGTTTACGGACTGCTCGTGAACAAGGCGAAAGCCATCGACGCCCTCTACATTTACTATCGCGACAAGGCCTTCCACCGAGTCGGCGAGCCGAAAAATGCTGGGCTCAAGGTCACTCCCGCCGATCACACCGTTCTCATCGTCGAGACCACCTGCGAGATCGGTGATGCCAAGTGGAACGGAGACGACAGCGCCAAGGACGCCATCTTTGCCGACCTCGAGAGAGAAGGCATCTGCACTCGCGACCAAGTCGTCGAGGTCAATCTGCTGCGGACCCCTCACGGATACCCGATTTTTGGACTCGGTTTCGAACCGCATCTGGAAAAAGTAAACGGCTTCGTCAACGCCATCAAAAACGTCCAGACTACCGGTCGCCAAGGCGGCTTCTGTTACCCCAACATGCACAAAGCCATGCGCATGGGAGCGGATGCGGCGGATAGAGTGCTGGCACAACAGCCATTTTCTAAAGAAACGTAATCAATCCGAAACCATGTGTGCCATCTTCGGATTTGCTGGTTTTTCGGATGCCGACCTGCTACGCAGGATGGCGAGAACGCTCCATCATCG
>JAGROX010000103.1:18527-18765 GCA_020440025.1 Verrucomicrobiia bacterium | reverse complement strand
CTGGTGGCGATCAGCCGATCTACAACGAGGACGGCACCCTCGCGGTGGTTCAGAATGGTGAGATCTACAACTACGTGGAACTCCGCGAGCAACTCGAAGCCAGGGGGCATCGCTTCAAGACCCACTCAGACACGGAAGTGCTCGTCCACGGGTTCGAGGAGTGGGGCAAGGATCTGCCAAAGCGGCTCAATGGCATGTATGCCTTTGCTGTGCACGATACGAAATCTGGCGAGACCTT
>JAGROX010000103.1:0-18434 GCA_020440025.1 Verrucomicrobiia bacterium | reverse complement strand
CTTCGTGGAGCGGGCCCCCAATCTGAACGCAATCGATCCCTATCTCGGTCTGCGCAATGTGCCGGAGCCAGAGACGATGTTTGCCGGCATTCACATTTTGCCGGTGGCACATTCGATGACGATCAATCGCAACAGCGAATTGAAGATCGAGCGCTACTGGTCCGTGCCGCTGAAAACGGACGGCCAATACAAGAGCGATGGCGAATATCTCGAGGAGTTCGAGGCGGCGTTTCACAACGCGGTAAAACTGACGATGCGCAGCGACGTCCCGGTATCGAGCTACCTGAGCGCTGGGGTGGATTCCTCCATCATCACGGCGGCAGCTCAGGAATTTAACTCGAACCTGAACACCTTCACGATCGGTTTCAACTCGCCTATCGACGAAACGAAAGACGCGGCTGAAACGGCGCGATTGCTTGGGACCAATCACCACGAGATCAATATCACGCCCGAAGATTTCGAACTCCTGCCCCGCATCATTTGGCAGATGGATCGGCCCGTCGGTGATGCGCTCATCATTGCTTTCGACCGACTGGCGGCAAATTGCTCGAAGGATTTCAAGGTCGTGCTCGGGGGAGAAGGCGCGGATGAGATGTTCGCCGGTTACCAATTTCACAAGATCATTCCGCTGGTGGAGAAATACTCGCAGACGGTCCCGGGCTTCGTGCATTCGGGACTGATGATGCCCGGCTTCAAGGCCACGCCGATGGGCGTCTTGAACAAGTTCTTCCAATTCCCCGCCGATCTCGGAAAAGGAGGCAAAAAGCGAATCGGCGAGTTCCTGGCGGATTACAAGAATCGCGATTTGCGACAGAACTACACCATGCTGCGCACGCTATGGAGTCTGGATGAGCGCCACTCGATCTATTCGGAGAGCTTCAAAACCTGCGCCACCCGGGATTGGATCCAGCCCGAGTTGGCGGAAGATCGCGACAGCGGCGCTCCTTTCCTTGATCGTCTACTGAAGCTGCAATACGACGAATGGCTGCAGGACTGGGCTCTGATCCGTCAGGACAAGAACACCATGGCCCACAGCCTGGAGATCCGTTTGCCATTCCTCGATCACAACGTCATCGAGCTAGCCTTCCAGATGCCGCCTCACCTCAAGGCGAACATGAAGCGCGACAAGATCATCGAGCGCCGGCTGGCGGCCAAACTGTTGCCGCCCGAGGTGGCCAATCGCCCGAAGAATCCCTTCTTCCTGCCGATGGAATACTTTTACCAGAATCCGAAGATCCGTGAACTGATGGACCTGACACTGAACGAAGACGCGGTGAAAAAGCGCGGCTACTTCGATCCGAAACGTGTCCGGGCGCTCGTCGATGGGATGGAGCGTGGCGAGTTCATCGGTCTGAAACAGGTGATGTCCCTGGTGATCCTGGAGTTGTGGCACCTGATCTTCATCGATCAGGAAATCACCTTCCCCTGACCCCCAAAAAAAGCCGCCCGAGATCGCAGGATCAAGGGCGGCTGTTGAGAAACGTTGGCTGAACTCGATTCGATCAGCCGACTTCAGGCACCACGTAGGGCTCGCGATAGCTCGGGCGCGCCAGCTTGTTGGCCTTGGCGTCGAGATCACCGTTGCCCTCATACCATTCGGTATCGGGATTGAACTTCAGATAGGCTCCGAGAGTGAGGGTCTCCTTATTCAGGTTCACTCCATTCTGTCCGAGGTGATCCTCCATCGAAGCGTAACGATCAGAAAGTACGGCATCGGCCTTGATACTCTCCCGAGCTTCTTGGCTGTGAACGGCCGTTCCCAGCTGATGAGAAATCAAGCCCGTGTGGCAGAGAGCGCTGGAGATGTGCGTCTCTTCGCACTCGGCATACTGTAGATCGCGTTTGCCCGCGCGGACCGCAGTGATGAAGTTCTCAAAGTTGTCTTCCGTCTTGAAGGCTTTCGGGGCTTCCATCTTCTTGCCATCCTTGTCGATCACCTGGACGTCGCCACCAGCGCTGACATAGACTTTGCCGCCCTCGCAGACCACCACCACAGCGATACCGCTCTTCCCGGGGAATTCCTCCGGAGTGTTCATACCCTTGCCCCATCCGCTTTCCTGCGATGCTTTATCCTTGGGAAGCCCGCGAGTTTCAAAAATCAGAGGAGCGGCTTCGTAATCGTGATATACGATTTGAGTGTTCGGTGTTTCACCATCGTCATCGTAGCCGAGTCGACCACCGAGGCTGAGCGTCCGGGGAGCGATCTTTGACTCGCCAAGGAACCAGCGAGCGACATCCATCTGATGAATGCCTTGATTGCCCATGTCACCGTTGCCGTAAGCGTAGAACCAATGCCAGTCGTAATGGAATTTCTTGCGACGAAGCGGTTTCTCGATCGCTGCCGGTCCTGACCAGATATCGTAGTCGACGCCAGCCGGGATCTCACCGCCGCCGCCTTTTCCGATGGACTGGCGGGGCTTGTAGCAGAGCCCTTTGACGTAGTTGATCTTTCCGAGATTGCCATCGTGAACCCATTTCACGGCCGCCTGTATGCTTCCCATGGAGCGGCTCTGGGTACCGCCCTGACAAATACGATTGAGCTTGCGAGCCAAGTTCACCAACTGGCGACCTTCCCAGACATTATGAGAAATTGGCTTCTCCACATAGGCGTCTTTTCCAGCCTGAAGCGCCCAAATCCCGGCAAGCGTGTGCCAATGATTCGGGGTCGCGGTGCTGAAAACATCGATTTCGCCGCTATCCAGCATGGCACGAATGTCGGAAAACCCCTTGATGCTATAGTCCTGTCCCTTGGAGAGACTGGTGACCCGGGCATCGAGGACGTTGGGATCGACATCGCAGAGGGCCGAGACCCGAACGCCATCCATCTTGGAAAAGGCGCTCATGTGAGACTGGCCCCGACCGTTCACTCCGACGACCCCGACACGAATCGCGTCGTTGGCACCGAGGACAGTGGAGTTGGGCCAGGCGAGGGCGATGCCGAAACCGGCACCATATTTGAGAACTTGCCGACGCGAAGACACGGCGGCGTCGGAGTTGGAAGGATTGGGTTTTTCAGGATGAGTCATGCCCCTTATCCTAGAGAGAAAAGCCTCTCCACGCCAACCCTGAATTGAGGGCGAGATCGCGTATTATTTTTCGGCGCGACCTTCACCCTGGCCCCGATTCCTGACTAGTTTTTCACCTGTGCCGGGGGATTGGTGGTATCAGTCAGGGGTTTCGCCGGAACTTCGCCAGCGATGAAGTCCTCAAGAATCTTGATCGTCTCCATCTTGTAGGGATCAAAACCATGAGGATACTCAAGAGCCTTGGCTTCTGGATCTTCCTCTTTGTTCTTGTCGCTCATCATCATCCCGCTCGATTCTTCCTGAGAAAGGTCGGAGCGAAGCGTGAGCTTCTCTTTGTGGACGTTGTCCTGAGTGAGTGAGTAAACGGTGAAGAGTCCTTTTTCGGCTTCCTTTATTTTGGCAAAACGCTCGATTCGCTCTGCTTTCCGCTCAGCCCTTTTGGCCTCCAACTCGGCAGTTTCCTTCTCGCGTTCAGCGCGATTGATGGAGACCACGTTGTCAGCGATGCGCTGCTTGGCTTCCTCGATGTCTTCGCGGATGTAAGAAAATTCCTGATTCTCAGCCATGCGTTTGTCGGCGTTGGACTGGAGAAACTTGACCGGGAACGGGTCGGGATTCACCAACTCGTAGGGCTGGGGATCGATCGGTTCGACTTTCAGCGGGTAAGTCAGCGCCCCCTCACCGATGTCGAGCACATCCGTGGTCGACGGGAGATGAACGTGAGGGACCACTCCGTGGAGTTGAGTCGAGGTGCCGTCGATACGGAAGAAGGTCTGAATCGTCAGCTTGAGAGCTCCGTTCTGCACCCCACCGGAGCGGAAAGGCAGCAGCAGGCGGGAAGTCTGCACGGGGCGCAATTGCTGCACGGTGCCTTTTCCGAAAGTCGACTTCTCACCGATGATGAGCGCGCGATTATAATCCTGCAGTGCCGCCGCAAAAATTTCCGAAGCCGAGGCGCTGGATCGATTCGTCAACACGGCCATGGGACCGGCCCACACCGCATCACGATTCATCGACGTCTTGTAATCGATCCCGCCGCGCCAATCGCGCGACTGAACCACAGGACCACGTGGAATGAACAGCCCGGTCATATTGATGGCTTCCTCAAGAGAGCCTCCTCCATTGTCCCGCAGATCAACCACCAGGCCCTGAATGCCTTCCTTCACGAGGCGATTGAGTAGACGCTGCACATCTGCCGTGGTGCTGGTCTCACCACCGTCCATGTCGCTGTAAAAGGAGAGCAGATTGATCCAACCAATCTTCAGCGGATTGCCTGCAGCATCCTTGGTCAGAATCAACTCGGCCGAGGCGAGGCTCTCTTTCAGGTCCACTTTATCCCGAACGATGGAGATCAGCTTGGTCTCGGCACCGGCCGGGGAATCAGCAGGGATGACCTTGAGCCGAACGATGGAAGCCTTTTCGCCGCGAATGAGATCCACGACATCGTTGAGCTTCATGTCGATGGTATCGACGATCTCGCCATCTTCATCCTGACCGACACCGACGATGCGATCCAACACTTGGAGTTCGCCACCCTTGTGCGCCGGACCACCGACCACGAGTCCCTGAATGGAGGCCGTGCCGTCTTCTTCCGCCTGCAGCATCGCTCCGATCCCTTCGAGGGATTTGTTCATCTGGATGCGGAAATTGTCATACTGCGACTGCGAGAAATACTCGGAGTGAGGATCGTAGGCCCGTGACAGCGACTTGATGAACATGACAGCCACATCTTCGGCGTCGTTGTCGTTCACGCTTTCGAGCACACGGTCATAGCGCTTAACGATGATCTCGCGGGGCGTTTCCTCTTTTTTGTCGTCCTTCTTTTTGTCGACTTTGGCCACGTTGGGCGCATCGGCTTTCTCCTCACTGGATGCCTCGGCATCCGGCACCGGAGCTGGCGCTTTCTCGGGAGAAAGCTGATCCTTCAATTCGCTGTCTCCCTCTTTCTTGAGCGGACGAATCTCTTTCTCTTTCCCCTCTTTTTCCCGCTCGGCGCGAGCGGCAGCTTCTTGGCGGAGGGTTTCCTGAAGCAGTTCGGCTTCGACCAGATCGTGCCAGAGAGCATCGGAAGCCTTCCCGTCAGCGGGCCAGGGAGAATCCTTGCGGGAGAGTTCCACCTTGCGATCGGAATCGAAATGGAACTCGTCTTTCTTCTCCAGAAGTTCCTTCATCAGCGCGACTCGTGAGCGTACGCGCTCTTTGTAGACGCCGTAGATGTCGTAGGCGGCATTGATGTCCCGGTTGCGAATGGAGTCGTCCAAGGTCGTCCGGTATTCATTGTAGAAACGATCCACATCTTCCTGCGTGAAGTAGACCCGGCTGTAATCGAGATACTCGATATAAATGTCGAGCAAACGCTCGGACATCGTGTCGTCAAAAGGCTGACGCAGATAATGCTCGTCGGCCAGCATTTCCGAAACTCGCAGGCCGATTTCGCCGTAGTCGGTCTGAGCCTCCATTTTGGAAGTCAAAAACGTCGCCGAAGCGGAAACGATCAGCGCGGCAATCGCACCGGAAAGGTGCCCCGATCTGAGAGTGGGGGAGAATTTCAAAAACATGAGAGTCGGGACAATAGTCGTGTTCGGTTGCCGACGGTGCGTCGGGACATCGTGATTCTAGGCCTAAACTGACAGAAAATAACACGCAACGCCTCGCCGGTAAAAGTTAATTGTGGCGCGACTGCGGCAGTGCTGGCAGGGATGCAGTATTCACGCCATGGAGATCGACGTTTTTACAGGGGGATATTTTCAAACTAACGGCTACCTGACGTCCCACTCGGGCGGGCGCCTGCTCATCGACGCTCCCGAAGGGATCGCCGCCTGGCTGGCAGAAAAAGATACGCCGCCCGACGCGCTTTTGCTCACGCATTTGCACTACGATCACGTCATTGATGCCGCCTCGGTGCAGGAGCGATTCGGCTGTCCGATCTGGGCTCACTCGGAGCCGGATGCGGACCTGACTCTGGAAACCGTGCTCAAAGAAGCCATCGGCTGGCCTTTTGTGCTGTCGCCTTTCGCCATCGATCGAATCCTGGCCGAAGAAACCGAGGTCGAGATTGCCGGATTGAAAATCACCCTGCTCCACGTGCCCGGTCATTCACCCGACAGCCTCTGCTTTGCGCCAGAAGCTCCAGAAAAATCGACTCCGATCCTCTTTGGCGGCGATGTCCTGTTCCGCGGTGGCATCGGACGCACCGACTTTCCCCATGGCAGCCATCCCCAATTGCTCAGCGGCATTCGGGAAAAGGTCTTCACCCTGCCCGAGGAAACCATCGTCTACCCCGGTCACGGACCCGAAACCACCGTGGGCACCGAAAAGCGAACCAATCCCTGAGTTCCGAGTTAAGCCAGCAGATCCAACAACTGGCCGGGACGTTCGATCAGTCCCTTCGCCCCGTTTTCCCTCAGCTCCTCGGCTCCGCGAAATCCCCACAAGACACCGATCGGCAGCATTCCGGCACGGGAACCCGTCTGCATGTCCACCCCGGAGTCGCCCACGAAGGCGCACTCCTCCGGTTTCATCCCGAAACGCTCCGCCGCCTCAATCGCTCCCGCGGGATCAGGCTTATGCGGAATGCCGTCTCGCTGGCCCAGCACCACCGCCCAAGGCCAGTCGCCGACGAATTCACTGACGCATTGTTCGGTAAACGCATGTGCTTTATTAGAGAGGACTCCGAGCGCAATATCGCGCACCACCAAGGCATCGAGCAACTCGGCGATTCCATCGTAGGGCCGAGTCGTGTCGCGCCAGCGAGTGCTGTATTCGGCCTTGTAGTCCGCCAGCGCGGCCTCCAACTCGACTCCTTCCGCAGGCTTGGCGTCTTCGGGAAAAATTCGGCGCACCAGATTCGCCATGCCATCACCGATGAATTGGCAGAAGGCCTCTTTCGAATGCTCCGGCAATCCGCGTTTCCGCAGCACCGCATTCCCGCTCGCCGCCAGATCCCCCAGGGTATCCAGCAGCGTTCCGTCCAAATCAAAAATGACCGCCTTGATTGCTCCCATCCGATTTTCTTTCTCTTAAAGTCGCTCCACCATCACGTTGCGATACCAGACCGGATGCCCGTGAAATTGCAGACCGATGTGATTATTACGCGGCAGATCTTTCAGCGCAGTCTTGAACTTGTTCTTCGATCCATCGGGATTCTTGTTCGCCTCGGACCAATCATCGATGTTCACATCCACCACCGTTTGACCGTTCAGCACCACCGTCAGCAGCGGTCCCTTCGCCGTGATCGTCATCGTGTTCCATTCCCCGGCGGGCTTCGCGGCATTCACACTGGGCGCTTTGGCGTCGTAAAACGCGCCGCAATCGTGAGTGCCGATTTCGTCTTTGCCAGCCGAATCAAAGACCTGAATCTCGAAACCACCCTGCACCGCATTTTTCGGATCGGTGCGGAAAAAGACACCGCTGTTGCAGTCCTTGGACATTTTGAACTCCAGCGTCAGCGTGAAATCCTCGAATTTCTCTTTCGTCCACAGATAGCCGCCCGCGCCTTCGGCGGCCGGTTGCAGCTCTCCGTCCTTGGTGACCCATGCGCCCGCCTTGTCCATGGTCCAAGCCGAGAGATCGGTTCCGTCGAAAAGCGCCACTGGATCGGCAGCCGATACGAGCCAGGGAGAGGAGGTCACCGCGAGGGCGGCCAACATGAGCGAATGAATGGGATTTTTCATGGTGGCATTCACTAAACGTCGGCTTCGACGTTGCACAAGCCACGATCCTGACCACGTTGAGGGAGATGTCAGACGCCAACGCCATTGCCGAAAATCTGCACGCCATTCGCGAGCGCATCGCCGCCGCCGCCAATCACTCGGGACGCGCTCCGGGAGACATCACACTCGTCGCGGTGAGCAAAACCTTTCCCGCCGAAGCGGTCCGCGCAGCAGTCGACGCCGGTCAGATGGTATTTGGCGAAAACAAGGTGCAGGAGGGTATCGACAAAGTGCCCGTCCTCCCCGAGTCGCTCGAGTGGCATCTCATCGGTCACCTTCAATCGAACAAAATCCGCAAAGCCCTCCCCCTCTTCGGATGGATCGAAACGGTCGACAGCCTGAAACGAGCCGAGCAAATCGACCGTGTCGCTGCCGAACTCGGACTGCGGCCGAATCTCCTGCTTCAGGTCAACATCGGTCAGGACGACGCCAAATTCGGCTATTCGGTCGAAGGGGTTCGCGCCGATCTGGAATCGCTGCTGGAGTTGAAGCACGTCGCCATTCGCGGTCTCATGACCATTCCGCCGTTCGACGAGGATCTCGAAACCACCCGCACCCATTTTTCCGGCTTGCGCGATCTGCGCGACCAACTCGAAGCCAGTTCCGGAAAGCCACTGCCGGAACTCTCCATGGGCATGAGCCACGATTTTGAGATCGCCGTCGAGGAAGGCGCCACCTTCGTCCGAGTCGGTTCCTCGATCTTTGGGACTCGGGGATGAACCCCTATTTCATCGTCGTCACCATCACTTCGCCTTCGCCGGTTTCCGCCTCGGCGATGAGACGTTTGGGACCGTCCCAACTCGCCGGAACTAGGAAAAAATCACCCTCCTGAAAAACCGGTCCGGCAGTACCGACCCGAATCGGACCCGAGACGACCGTGACGATCACCGCTTCGGTTTCTGGCAGAGAAATGACCGAGCCAACTTGGCGTTGCACCCGAAACAAATCGCAGTCGACTAGGATCGAACCCTCCGCCTTGCCCAACTCTGGCGCGACATCTTCGAAGTCGATGCATCGCAGCGACTCGGCCACGTGCAGTTGCCGAAGTTGCCCGTTCAGCCCGATGCGATTCCAGTCAAACACCCGGTAAGTCGTGTCGCTATTTTCCTGAATCTCGTAAATCACCAAACCCGATCCAATAGCATGGAGGCGTCCGCTGGGAATGAAGATGAAATCGCCTACCTCCGCAGGGATTCGATGCACCAAGTCCTCGACCGTGCCGTTTTTCGACGCCGCTTCAAAGTCATAGCGGCTCACCCCCTGCCGAAGTCCGACATACAATTCCGCGCCCAGATCCGCGCGCGCCACCACCCACATTTCGGTTTTCGATTCGCCCCCAAACTCGGCAGCAACCGCTGCCGGCGGATGCACTTGCAGGGAAAGTCGCTCTCGAGCATCGAGGATTTTGCAGAGCAGCGGAAAGGGCCCGCTGCCCGACGCGTCCGGACCAAACAGCCCCTCTCGCAACGAAGCATCCTCGCTGCGCCAGAGTTCGCCCAAAGTCAGGCCCACCAGTTCCGGGGGACCCGCGATCACTCGACTTTCCGCCTCCGGTCGGTCGCTCACCTCCCACGACTCGCCGTAGGGCTGCTCGGCATCGGGCAATGTCCGCCCAAACGCCGTCTCCAGCGCCCTCCCACCCCAAACCCGTGTCTGATAAATGGGACCAAAAACCAGCGGCTCAGAAAACGATTTAACAGGGTTCATTGTGAGACTTAACAGGGTTAGATCGGCTCCTCCTTGCCGCAGAACCGATGCCAATCGGAGGCGGTATCAATGTCGTGATGTTGATCCAAAAAAGCGACCCGAAGTCCGGCTGAGGTGGCGGCGGCCAAACTGACATCAAGCGTGTCTTCGGCGCTCCAGGGAATCTCGCGAAACAGCGAGGGCTGCGGCGCATCGATGCCGACCAGATAGTAACCCCCATCAAAACTCGGCCCGAAGACGACATCGATCTCATCCTGATCGAGGGCGGCAAAGGCCTGGTCGTAATCCTCGGGGGTGATCTCCAGACAATCGCTGCCAATCGCAAGAACTCGGGCGCGGTTTCCCTCGCTATCCGCAAACGCAGAAGCGAACGCCCCAGCAAGCCGATCACCGAGGTCGCCGGGAACTTGAGGCTCAAAAATCACCGGGGTTTTGACGGTCTCCACCAAGGGACGCAGCCAGGTTTCGACCTCTTGCCGACGTTCGGGCGGATCGAAACAGATCCTCAATCCATCGAATTCGCTCACCGGCAATGCGTTGATGACACCCGCCACCAGTTCTCGGTAAATCTCAACGGCTTGCGCATCGCCCAAGTCACGCCCCAAGCGGGTCTTCACCCGACCTGGTTCAGGCCATTTTACGAAAAGCAGAATGAGGCGAGGAGTCGACACAAGAGCCAAAGAACAATGTCAGGAAGTGAACCTTAAAGATTTCCAAGATATTCGTTGATCGAAAAGACTGCGAGGACTATTATTTTTCCCGGTTTAGTCTGTTTTTACGGATTTTCTGGTAATTCCCTGATGGCAAGAAACCGGCTGAGGTCGTTTCTCGTTTTCAGGTTCTCATTGACCCCTCCTTTCGAGCCCTTTTTTGACCCCATCAACATGGCCGGTAAAAGCAGCAGCAATGGCAGTAAGCCCCAGGCGTCCCCAGCTCCGAAACGTCGCAAGGCTCCCAGCCGCGACCAAAATGCTCCTACCGGTCCTTATCCTTTTCACGAAGGCGTCGCCATCTGTTTGGGCGGAATCGCCCTGATGTTGTTCCTCGCGCTGGTCTCCTATACCCCTCGCGATCTGCCCAGTTGGGTTCCTTTCAGCGTCAGTGCCGCGGACGACAAAATCCTCAGCAATTTCATCGGTCCCGTCGGCGCCATCGTGGCCGGCTGGCTGTTTTTTATTTTCGGGGCCGCCTGCTATCTCATTCCTGCGGTGCTGGCTTGGTGGGGAGTTCAGGTGCTGACCGGCGCCCGACCTTTTCACAGTCGCAACTACCTGGCGTTACTGGTCCTGATCATCTCGGCGGCGAGCCTGATTGAGTATCAGACCTTCTTTTTCGGTGATTGGCCGGAACGCTACAATTTGCCCAAGAGCGCCGGCGGATTCTTCGGCTACCTCAGCACGTTTCTGGAAAGCCGCGGCGTCGGCACGGTCGGAGCCTGCATCGTGACCAGTGTCGCCTATGCAGTCAGTCTGATCATCATCACGGGACTGCATCCCTTCCAGTTTGCCCGCATGTTCCGCGACCGGATGCGGGAACAAATCGAACGCCGCCATGAGATCGCTGAAGCCCTGGCCCAACGCAGTCGCCAATTGGTGCGCCGCTTTGGAGACGAGGGAGTGGAAGCCGCCGCCATGGCCACCCGGGGATCTGCCGCCCGTCAGGCCGCCAGCAGCAAATCCACCTCCGCCAGAAACGCGGTGGTCAAAGCGCCCGTGAGCGAGGTGCCGTCCAAAGTGGAGGAACTGGAACTTCCGCTGGAGCAATCCCTGCCGGAGCCCAAAATCATCGACGCCTCCCAACCACGCCGGAAAGGCGAAGGCGAGGAAGCGATCATCGACCCATCCGTCCTTTTCGGCAGGCATCGGAAAAAGAAAAGCGGCAACGCCAGTGAACCACGCGGCAGCCTCATCAGCAGCGAGGTCAGTTTCGAAAACTACGAACTGCCGAGCCTCGAGCATCTCGACTATGGCGATGCCGCCGACGCGCCACCGACGGACACGGGGCTGTTGCTGGATGTGCAGCGCAACATTGTCGATACTCTCGGCACGTTCGGGGTGGAAGTCAGCCCCGGCGACATCACCAAAGGCCCGACGATCACCCGCTACGAGGTGTATCCAAAGCCGGGTCTTCGAGTGAACCGGATCACGTCGCTGGAAGCCGACCTGGCCCGCGCCACCCGCGCGGAACGCATCAATATTCTCGCCCCCATTCCGGGCAAGGACACGGTCGGTATCGAAATCGCCAACTCGGACAAGGTGGTCGTGACCTTGCGCGAGCTTTTCGAGGACGATGCCTTCTGCAAATCGAAGGCGCGGATTCCTCTGGCTCTGGGCAAGGACGTCTACGGCAAGGTCATCGTGGGCGATCTCGCTTCCATGCCTCACCTGCTCGTCGCCGGCGCCACCGGGAGTGGTAAGTCGGTCTGTATCAACTCCATCGTCGCCAGTCTGCTCTATCGCTTCACACCGGACGAACTGCGTTTCATCATGATCGACCCCAAGGTCGTGGAAATGCAGCTCTACAACAGCCTACCCCACATGGTCATCCCTGTGGTGACCGA
The DNA here is from genome assembly GCA_020440025.1 of Verrucomicrobiia bacterium. GTDB lineage: Bacteria > Verrucomicrobiota > Verrucomicrobiia > Verrucomicrobiales > DEV007 > JAEUHH01. The sequence goes on along the minus strand of JAGROX010000103.1, from coordinate 6,429 downwards.
TCCGAAAAAGGTCCTGCTGGCGCTGCGATGGGTCGTCAATGAGATGGAGCGTCGCTACGCGATGTTCGCCAAGCTCGGAGCACGGAATTTCGAGAGCTTCAACAATCGGAACAAGGATCGCCAGGACCGTCTGGATGAAAGGGACGCCGCCGCCGCCGCGGTCGAGGCGGAAGGCGCCTTGGCTGCCCACGCGGTGAAAATCAACGACGATGCCGCGATCAACCTCGATGGGCTGGACGGTGACGATTCCGACATTGCCCTGTCCGTCGAAATGCCTCCCACCGAACGCGCCATGACGCCGAGCGGCCTGGACGACGAGGACGAGGATTTCCCGGAAAACCTGCCCTACATCGTGGTGATCATCGACGAGCTGGCCGACCTGATGCAGACCGCCCCGGCCGATGTCGAGACGGCAATTGCTCGGATCGCGCAGAAAGCCCGTGCTGCGGGCATTCACCTCATCGTCGCCACTCAGACCCCGCGGGCCGACGTGGTCACCGGCATCATCAAAGCCAACATCCCGTCCCGAATCGCTTTCCAGGTGTCGTCAAAAATCGACAGCCGCGTCATTCTCGACGCCCCCGGAGCCGACCGACTCGTCGGCAAAGGTGACATGCTCTACCTCCCGCCCGGTTGCTCCCAGTTGCTCCGGGCTCAGGGCGCGCTCATCATGGACGACGAGATCCAGCGGGTGGTCGATGCCTGCTCCGCTCAGGCCGAGCCTCAGTTCGAAACTTCCATTCAGGAAACCCTCGAAGGGGGTGGCGAAGGAGACGATGAGGAAGTATCTGACGCCGACGAAGACATGCTGGAGCAGTGTCTCGAAGTAGTGCTCCAAGAGAAGAAGGCGTCCACTTCCCTGCTGCAGAGGCGCTTGCGACTCGGTTACACTCGCGCCGCGCGGATGATGGACATTCTGGAACAGCGTGGCGTCATCGGACCGGGAGACGGCGCAAAACCGCGTGAAATTTTGGTCGATCTTTCCGGTGGCTACGAGTAGGTTCCCGCGCTGGTCATTCCGACCGGCTGAATCGGACTTTTAGGCATGGCGGAGACCATCGGATCTCGAATGCGCGCAGCGCGTGAAGCGAAAGGGATGTCAATCGAAGACGTCGCTTTCGCCACGCGAATTCATGCCTCCCACATTCGCAGCCTGGAGGCCGACGATTACTCGGGATTCGCCAGCACGACCTACGCAAAGAGTTTTCTGTCGCTCTACAGCCGCTTCCTCAGCGTGGACGCTGCCGAAGCTCTGCACTACTTCGCCGGCACCGACGACATCCGACTGGGAGGAAATACCTTCCTTCCCACGGTCCAACCGATTCAATCGGTCGCGGCTCCCCGGAACCGCGCTCCTGAGCGAAGCCAACGTTCGACTACCCATGTCCAAAGGGAATCCCCCGGTCTCGCTCCGTTGCTGATGGGCTTTGTCGTGTTGCTCCTTTTGGCGGGCATCCCGGCTTTGTGGTTTCTCGGAAAAGACGCCGAGTCCATCGACGATGTCACCTCCAAGGCCAAAGAGATCGCAGACGTGACTCGGACCGAAATCGCCAGCGTGGGCGGAAAAGCAGCAACCACTGAAACCGCGAGCAACGATGCCCCCGAGGTTCAAGCCGTCGTCGCCGCAACCGACTTTCCAGAGCCGACCGAAAATCCAGACGCGACACCCGAGCCCAAACCCAGCACCAATGAAAAAAGTCGCCAGCCCCGTTCCGTGGCCGCCGATTGGGTGCTCGAGAACAGCAACGAACTTCCCAACGCGAAACCAAAGGCCGAGCCGCTGGGTGGCAACTCGGGCGAAAGCACTCTCGACACCAAACCGGTCAACGAGCCCGTCAACGATCCGGGGCCATCAACGGCAGTAGCCGTCGCCATTCCCACCACACCAAGTCTGGAGAGTGAGATCTCCCCTTCCCTGTCGGCCACCCCGGTCAGCGACTTGCCGCACGCTTTCGACGCGGCGTCCCAAAAACCGACCCCGGACGCGACGGAGACGGAAGAAGTTGGCGACGCGCCTCCACCCGCGATGCCTCTCGAGAAAAAGCCTGACAACTCAACGCCCAAGCCTGCCTCAAAACCAGCGTCGCTCCGCGCAGAACCATCAGCGCCTACCTCTGATACTCCTCCCGCGCAACCCATTGTCGCCGCCCCGCTTCGTGCCGTGCCGTTTGTCGCCAAGCCGATCGAAGAAGAGCCCGAGTCCGCCGAGGAAACTACCGAAGACACCGAGACCGAAGCTGATCGCGATCGGCCCGCTTTTGTCGATCCTCGGAACCGGTTCCCGCGTCCGCTGGAGTGAGGTGGGGAGCCGGTGAGTTCTACCGCCACCTTTTAATCTCAGAACCATCCCAAGTCGGTCCCTGAGGGCAAATTGGCTGAATCATTCGGTGTTCGCTTCGCCTCTCCCTCTCCTCCTGCCAGTCGTTTGTTCCCATGTCGATCTTTGAGCTTACCGCCGTCCTGCTGACCATTGCCGCCTTGCTCGGCTTTCTGAACGCCCGGTTTTTCAAACTACCCACCACCATCGGCATCATGCTCATCAGCTTGGGATTCTCCCTGGCGTTGATCATTCTCGGTCACTTCTTTCCCATCATCGAGACCACGGCGGAAACCATCGTCGGCCAGATCGATTTCAACGAGACCCTGCTCAACGTCATGCTGAGCTACCTGCTCTTCGCCGGAGCGCTGCATGTGGATCTGTCCGATCTCGCGGCGCAGAAATGGGTCATCAGCCTGATGGCGACCGCCGGCGTTCTGATCTCGACTTTCCTCGTTGGAAGCGCTGTCTACTTTCTGTTACCACTCTTCGGCCTGGGACTCCCCTATCTCTCCTGCCTCTTATTTGGCGCCCTCATTTCTCCGACGGATCCGGTTGCCGTGCTCGGAATTTTGAAAAAGGCGGGCGTCTCGAAGAGTCTCGAAACCAAGATCACCGGCGAGTCTCTCTTCAATGATGGCATTGGCGTCGTCGTCTTCCTCGTCCTGCTCAGCATCGCCACCGGAGGCCATCACGTCGACGCAGGCCACATCGGTCACCTTTTCCTCGTCGAAGTCATCGGCGGCATTGCCTTTGGGGCTGCCCTTGGTCTTATCGGATACTTTCTGCTGCGATCCGTCGACAACTACCAGGTCGAGGTGCTGATCACTCTGGCCCTCGTCACTGGGGGCTACAGTTTGGCCAGCACCCTTCACACCTCCGGACCGCTTGCCATGGTGGTCTGCGGATTGATGATCGGCAATCACGGTCGCGCCCTCGCCATGTCGGACACGACACGACATCATCTCGATCTGTTTTGGGAATTGGTGGACGAAGTCCTCAACGCCATCCTTTTTGCCCTCATCGGTCTCGAACTGCTCCTCATCGAAGACAACTTCACCAGCGGGTTGCTGGAAATGGGCCTCATCGCCATCGTCGTGGTCCTGTTTGCCCGATTCGTGGCCGTCGCCCTGCCCGTCATGATCCTGAAACCGTTTCGCGCCTTCAGTCCCGGTGCCATTCCCATGCTCACTTGGGGCGGACTGCGTGGCGGAATATCCGTGGCCCTGGCACTCGCGCTGCCCGCCGCAGCCGGACGCGAAACCTTTCTCGTGATGACTTACGTCGTGGTCGTTTTCTCCATCGCCGTGCAGGGTCTGACCCTGAAGTCTTTCTACGAGCGATTGAACCGGAGACGGATGTAAGGAAAATCCCCTACCCAGCTGGGCTCGCGGGCTGCAAGCCCTCAGGACGGGCACGGAGTGCAACTCCATGCTACGTGCGTAACCTAAGAACCCAATACCAAATATTTCGCGCCCATCAGGAGCACGAAAAGGAACACCCCGGTGCGCAGTCGTTGCTTGGGGATGCATTCCAGCAATCGTTTGCCCAGAGCAATCGCCAGGGCGGCGGGAATGACCGCCCAAACGGTCACCACAAAAAGCCCTCGCGAATAATCCCCCGCTGCTCCCATGAGGGCGTTTCGCGTCAATCCCCCGGCCAGAAATACGGTCTGCAACACAGCCACGTTGCGGGCTTTTTCCCAATTCTGTGAGTAGACATACGCCACCACCGGCGGACCACCGACATTGAACGCACCACCGGCGACACCGCCCGCGAGGCCAAGTGGAATCACCGACCATCCCGGTAATCGATAGTCACTCTTCGGGGAAAAGCGGAGATCAAAAAGAGCAATCGCCACTAACACCAGGCCGAGCACTCGGATCATGAGACCGGCATCGGTGGCGTGCAGAAAGAAAAACCCCACCGGAATCCCCGCGCACATGCACAGCAGGATGGGCCAGGCTTCCTGCCACGAAAACGCCACTCGATTGTGCCAAAGCGTCACCGCCGAGACGAAGAGATTGAAAACTGACACCAGCGCGATCGCCTCGTGCAGTGGCATCACCAGCGGCAGCGCCGACGTGGCCACCAGCGCCATGCCGAAGCCACTCACCGACTGCACAAAGGCCGCCACCGAGAGAACCAACACGGCGGCGACAAGAGACTCGACGGGCATGATGGGCAATCGATCAGGTCGGCAGATCTTTGCCTTTGGTCTCAGGAAGGAACAGCATCAGGAAAGCTCCCACGAGGAAAAGACTGCTGAGTCCGGTGAGCGCCACCTTCAAGTCCATGCCCTCCTGCGATTTCAGCCACCCGGAAAAATACAGCACTGTCACTGCGAGGATGCGACCGCCATTGAACCCCCAACTGGTTCCCGTGGCCCGGAGATGATTCGGGAACAACTCCGGAAAATACACCGCATAACCCGCGTGCATGCCCAAGGTAAAAAAGCCAAATAGCGGCAACAGCACCAGCAGGGTCGTGTAGTTCTGCGGGAAAAAACAGGTGATCGGAACGATGATGACCGCCGCCACGTGATAGAGAATGAAGGTGAGACGTCGGCCGAACCGGGCACTAAGTGGACCGAACAGGAGCAATCCAAATCCCCCTCCAATCGTTTGCACAATGCCGTAGGCGAACTTCGCTTTTCCGGCAATCTCGGCATCGGCAACGCCTTCCCGCTTCAGCATTTCGCGGGCGAGATCCTGTCCCGCGACTGTCACCGCCCAGAAGGTTCCCAAACCGACCGCCGCAAGCCCCATGGCGAGAAACGCATGCTTTGCCCAAGGTTGGATCGAGAGCAGTTCTTTGAAACTGCCCCGCTTCTTGGTGGAGTCATCCCTGACCTGCTCCCACGATTTGGGCTCTTTCACCGTAATCCGCACCCAGACAATCAGCAGGGCGGGAAGCACCCCGATGAGATAGGCGTATCGCCAGTTCGACCCCACGGCGATCGCCGCCAAGGTCGCCAGCCAAGTGCCGACAACGGATGAGGTGTGGAAAATTCCGGAGGCCTGAGCCCGCGCCCGGGTGGGGAATACCTCCGCCACCAGAGCTGCCGCAACCGCCCATTCGCCGCCGACGCCCATGGCGACGAAAAACCTCAGGGACATCACGTGCCAGAGTTCCGTGGAAAAATAGGTAAGCCCGGAAAAGAGCGAATACATCAGGATCGTGATGATCATGATGGATTTCCGCCCATACTTGTCGGCCAGAGAACCGAACAGCAGCCCACCGAAAGTGCCTCCGAGGAGGAAAATACCGAGGAATTCATCCCCGTATTTCTTCACGTCCGGATGATCAGGCCCCACCCCGAGAATGTCCTGAAGCATATCGCCCCGGGTGAGATTGAAGATCTGGCCTTCGTAGACATCGAAAATCCAGCCTGCCGAAGCGATGATCAACACCAGCCACTCATATTTGCTGATGCCCTTGTACCAGGGTTGGTCGTTGGAAAGAGAAGCGTCACTCATGGTTCTGGGGAAAAATCGGGTCGGTTGCGGAGTCGTTCAGGGAAAATGAGTCCGCACGAATAACAGAAACCCGACCCCCTGCCGAACGTTTTTCTGGCGGAATGACGGGACCGGCAGAAGTCGACCCGATTTTTCTCTAAGGGATCGCTCATTGAGCGCGTTCCAGTTAGCACCAGAGGGAAAGGGAAACATGAAACACACACAGACCTACGCGCTGCTGGCGCTCATCACCACGATTTTCATTGGCTCACCGATGTTCGGCTGGGGACAACAGGAAAAAACAACCGATCCGCCCGAGCTTTACACCAACGTCTACGTCGTTCCGCCAAACTTTCTTGACCAAGGCGGCGGCAGCGGAGCCGGTCCCAGCCAATTTCCACAGGATCCATTCGCCAATCCCGAAAAAGCAGGGTCACCGCAGCCAATCGCCAAAGAGGTTTTGGAATCCTACGGCATCTCTTTCGGCGAGGGAGCAGCCGCTACCTTCAATCGGGAGACTTCCCAACTCATCGTCCGGCAGACCCGGGATCAAATGGAGCTGGTCGAAGCCCTGATCGACAGCCTGGATTCGGAACCGGAAAAACAGATCCATCTTGTCTACCAGATCATCGATAGCAAGAGACCCTTGTTTAC
>JAGROX010000102.1 GCA_020440025.1 Verrucomicrobiia bacterium | reverse complement strand
GATTTTTGCAGTGACCATCCGAAAGCTTGGAAAGCCATTGCAGATTTTTGCAGTGACCATCCGAAAGGTTGGAAGGCCACTGCGGATTTTTACAGTGACCTTCGGAACGATTTCGAACCTTCTCACCGTCCGAACTCCACCCAATCCAGATTCATCAAGCCGCTTTTGCCGGGGTTGATGAAGACGACGCAGAGATCGCCGCGTTCGGCGGGGGATTTGAGAGACAATTCTTTGGTGACGTATTTGCCCCAGTCGCCGGTCATGGCGGGGGCGATTTCGAGGCTGCCGAGCAGGGGGCCGTCGGGCGCGCCCTGGCGGAACTCGATGGTGCCGCCGGCGCCGTTGCTGGCGACGGAGACTTTGGCCCGGGTGCGGTCGGTGAGGTTGAGATCGCGGAAGCGGAGGAAGGCGTCGTGCTCGATGGCGCCGACTTTGTCGCCCATGATCTGGAGTTTGCCGTGTTCGTCGGCTTCCTCGGCCTGGAGCCGGGGCGAGCGCAGGCGGATGGTGTGGGCGCCGCTGAGCGGGGCGATGGGTGGGGCTCCGGCATCGAGATAGGAGGCTTCGACGATGAGGACGCCGGGGCCTTTTTTCTCATCGATCTTCTCGGGCTTGGGCACGCGGAATTCGCCGGTGAAGCCACTGAGGACGGAACCGGCTTCGTTTTCCTCTGAGGCGAGGGAGAGAATCCACTCCATCATGTGACGGGATTGCTCGATGCCGTGCTGGGGATGGGGAATCATGGGCACTTCGCCCCAGACGCCGGTGGAGCCTTCGACGATGCGTTTGGCGGAGCGATCGAGCGCCTCGGGATCGTTGCGATACTTGGCGGCGACTTCGAGGTAGGAGGGGCCGACGAGTTTGCGATCGACCATGTGACAGTTGAAGCAATCACTCTTTTTCATGAGCTCGAGTCCGGGCGGCAGGGTCTCGGCTCCGGCGAGGGAGGCTTCGGTGTCTTTGAAACTGCCGGGAACCAGTTTGTGAAAGAGTTTCACCCGGGTCGCCTCGGGCGCGGTGTCCTCGGCATCGGTGACCTTGACGTCCCAGGCGAGGGCGTGATCGAAATCGTAGAAATCGCCGTCGCGCGGCGTGTTGAAGGCGACCTGAGGCGGTTCGTTGCCGACGAGGACGGGATAGGAAGCGGTGGCGGCGGAGCCGTGCTGATCGGTCACGGTGAGGGCGACCTGGTAGGAACCGGGAAACTCGAAGTCCAGCGTCGGATTCGGTTCGGTCGACACGGACGCGGCGGGATCGGTGGTGCCGGGCAGAGGCGGGGTGATGTGCCAGGCGTAGCTGAGGGTATCGCCGGCGTCGGGATCGCGGGTGCCGTCGCTGGAAAAGGCGACTTTCAGCGGGGGACGACCGGTCGCGCCGGTAGCGGTGAGTTCGACGCGCGGCGGGCGATTGCCGCGGATGTAGTCGATGCGGATGAGTTTGGAATCGGCGTTGCTGCCCCAGGTCTCGCCGTATTCGAGGGCGTAGAGGGCGCCCTCGGGACCGAAGGTGAGGTCGATGGGACGCTGAAAGCCGTAGTCGGGCAGGAAGGGTTCGATCTTGGCGATGTCGGAGTTTTCATCGAGATGCACGGCGAACACCCAGTGCCGCGACCACTCGTAAATGAAGAGGGTGTTGTCGAAAACCGAAGGGAGTTTGGTGTCGCTTTTCAGCTCGGGATCGAAGTGATAAACGGGACCGGCGCAGGCGGTGCGTCCGCCGGAGCCGAGCATGGGAAAGGCCTCGGTCTCGGCGCGGTGATAGGCGATGAAAGCGGGCTGGGCGGGAGGCAGGGTCTGAACGCCTTTGCTGTTGGGCGAGTCGTTGACCGGAGCGGCGGGATCCTGGGTCGGTCCGATTTTTCCGGTGACGAAGTCGACATCGGGATAGGCGAGATTGGGTCCCACGAAATAGGGCCAGCCGAAGTTCCCGGCTTTTCGCGCCTGATTGATCTCGTCGTGCCCGGCGGGACCGCGATCTCCGGGACTGCCGGCATCGGGACCGACCTCGCCCCAGTAGAGATAACCGGTCTTTTGATCGACATTGATGCGCCACGGGTTGCGGCAGCCCATGACGTAAACTTCGGGCACGCCCTCGGATCCGTCCTTGGGGAAAAGGTTGCCATCGGGCAGGTCGTAGCCGCCAGCCTCGGTCATCCGCGGCCGAATGCGGAGCACCTTGCCGTTGAAGCTGAAACGGTTGGAGGCGGATTTCTGCGCGTCCCAAGGCATGCGGTCGGGTCGTTCGTCGATGGGGGCGAATCCCTGGGAATCGCCGCCGGGATGGGTGTTGTCGCCGGTGGCGATGAAGAGGCAGCCATCGGGCCCGAACTGGAGGGAGCCGGCGTGGTGGCAGCACTGGAGACGTTGTTCCTCGAACTGGAGCAGGAGTTTTTCCGATGTCTTATCGAGCTGATCGCCTTTCATGTGGAAGCGGCTGACGTGCTGGCCGGAAAAATTCGGCGGCGAATATTGCAGGTAGATCCAACCGGTCTTCGCGAAGTCGGGATCGAGCGCCAAGCCGATGAGGCCGTTTTCCTGCTCGTTGGTGACGTCGAGTTCGCCCGCGAGGGTGATCTTGCCGCTTTTCGGATCGAGGATGCTCAGCTTGCCGCCGAGTTCGATGAAAAAGATCCGTCCATCGGGCGCGACCTCGAGTTCCATCGGTCGATCGAGCCCGGTGGCGAGGGTGGTCGGGGTGAGACGCTGGGGATCGAAGGATTCTTCCACCGCGTGAGTTGTCGGGAGAATCAGGAGGCTGAGGGCGAGGCAGAGTCGGCGAGGCATGGGGTGGGGAAGGAGAGAGGATAGGGGAGAAAGGAGAGCGGGGAACTTTGGGGAAAAGTGGCGAGATGACAAGGGCGCGAGTATGGGGTTGGTCGGAACTGTGGGTTGACCGGAGTCGGGCGAAAAGGCGAGACTCTTTCTCATGGCTCGAGTTTTCCTGATCCTTCTGTCGTTGGTCTGGCTGGCCGCCAGTTCTCCCGCTGCCGAGGCCAAAGAAAAGCCGCGTCCGAATTTCCTCCTGCTGTTCGCTGACGATCTCGGCTACGAAAAGCTCGGGTGCTATGGCGGGCAGGACGTGGCGACCCCAGCGATCGATGCCTTTGCCAGCGGCGGGGTGAAATTTTCCCGGGCCTACACCAGCCCGGTCTGCACGCCGTCGCGGATGAGCCTTTACACCGGGGTCTACACGGTGAATCACGGATTCTACAACGTGTTGCCGGTCCATCTGGGGACGAAGAAGGCGGTGGATTTCTCGACCAGACCCCACCCTGCCGCAGGCTCTGCGGGGGGCAGGTTACGTGACCTCAGTGACGGGAAAATGGCAATTGGCGACGCTGGAGCATCATCCGGATCATGTCGATTCGGCGGGTTTTGATTCGTGGTGCGTCTGGCAGATCTGGCGCGACGGAACCAAGACGACCCGCTACTGGGATCCCTGTTTCAATCTCGATGGAAAGGTTCGCGATGAGATCGCGGATCGCTATGGGCCGGACGTGTTGGCCGACTACGTGATCGATCGGATGCGTCAGGCAACCGAGGCCGAGCAGCCCTTTTACATTCATCACAACATGCTGCTGCCGCATTGGCCCATCCTGGAGACGCCGAATGAAAAGGCCTCGGGCGAAAAGCCGTCGCTGGATGGCATGATCACCTATCTCGACGGCCTGGTGGGTCGAATCGTGGGAGCCGTGGACGAACTCGGGATTGCGGATCGGACCTGGGTGTTGTTCATCGGCGACAACGGGACCGATTCCAAGGTGGCGCGCAAGACCAGCTTTGGCGATGTCAGTGGCGGCAAGGCGATCCTCGGTGATGCCGGGTTGCACGTGCCGATGATCATTCGCGGGCCGGGTCAGGTGGGCGGCGGAACCGCGACGACGATCAATGATCTCGTGGACATGGCGGATGTGTTTCCGACGCTCTGCGAGTTGGCGGGGGTGAGTCTTCCGGAGTCGACGAAGGCAAAACTCGACGGCGTTTCCTTTGCCCCGCGATTGCTGGGCGCGGAAGGGGCGACGCCGTTGCGGAGTTTCGTGACCAGAGGCTACGGCGGCGATGACTGCGTCTTTGATGGCGCCTGGCGGCTGCATCGGAAAGGCGGCGGCGTCCTCTACGATTGTCGAAACCTGCCCGCCGAGCCGAAGGCCGATCTTGAGAATGATCCCGAGGCGCAAGCTGCGAAGGAGCGGCTGATGGCGGTGCTGGAATCGGTGAA
>JAGROX010000434.1 GCA_020440025.1 Verrucomicrobiia bacterium | reverse complement strand
TTCATCAAGGCCGCGAAATGGGAATCATCCAGGGCCTCCGGGAATTCCGAATCACGCTCCTGACCCGCCGCCAAGCAGGGCACGGCGAGTGACAGAAGGAATGCGAAGACAATTCTCATGGGGCGAAAAACTAACACGGTATGGTCGGTGACCCAACCCTGTCAGGTCGGCGGAAAGACGCCCCTTTTCCCTTTCTTTGAATTCCGCGCCGGGCATCGTATGGTGGCTTTTCTGTCTCCCTCGTTTCCCACTGATTTTCCCCAATGTTCGACGTTCGCGAAAAACCCCAACTGGTCGAGCGCGCCTTTCTCATCGGCGTGTATTTCGATCGTGCGGAAGCCGATGACGCCCAAAGCCTGCTGGAGGAGTTGGAGGAACTCGTCGGCACTCTCGGCATCGGAGTCGTGGGACGGGCCTGTGTTTTTGTTCGTGATCGGAATTTCAAATACCTGACCGGAACGGGGAAATGCACCGAGTTGATCGCAGAGGCGAAATCCCTCGATTCCGACTGCATCGTTTTCGACAACGAATTGGCTCCCATGCAGCAACGCGCCTGGGAAGGCGAGGGAAAGCTCACGGTGATCGACCGGGAGGAAGTGATTCTCGATATTTTCCGCATGCGGGCCCACACCCGGGAAGCCTCGCTCCAGGTGGAACTCGCGCGGATGCAATACTCTCTGCCTCGACTGACCCGGATGTGGAGTCACCTCGACCGTCAACGCGGGGCATCGGGCGGCGGCAAAGGTGGTGGCGGCGCGGCCCGTGGTGAAGGGGAACAACAGATCGAGGTCGACCGCCGGCTCGCCCGCGGACGGATCGGACGCCTGAAACGCGAGTTGCTGGCCGTGAGACAAAATCGCGAAACGCAGCGAAAGCAGCGCACCGATCTGGGCATTCCTCACGCGGCCATCGTCGGCTACACCAACGCCGGCAAATCCAGTCTGCTCAACAAACTCTCCGGCTCGGATGTGCTGGCCGAGGACAAACTCTTCGCCACGCTCGACCCGACGACGCGTCGAATTCAGATGCCCGACGGGCAACCGCTGCTCCTGACCGACACGGTGGGTTTTGTCCGCAATCTTCCCCATCGACTGGTCGAAGCCTTTAAGGCGACTCTGGAGGAATCGGTGCTGGCCGACTTTCTCATTCACGTGCTCGATGCCAGCGCGCCCCGGGTTTATGACTTCTACCAGACGACGGTCGATGTCCTCGCCGAACTGGGCGCGGGCGACAAGCAGACGGTGGTGGTGCTGAACAAGATCGATCTCATCGCCGATGATCCGGATCGGATTCACGAGTTGAAGAAGCATTTCGACGGCAATGCGGTGCTGGTTTCCATGCACACCGGCGAAGGGGTCGACGGCCTGATCGCTCACCTGAACGACCTGCTCATCGATCGCGTCGCCCGGATGAATCTGCGCATTCCCCAAGCGCGCCCGGATCTGGTCGCGCTGCTTCATCGCGAGGGAAAGATCCTGAGTGAAGACTACGAAGGCAACGACATCCTGATCACCGCCATCGTGCCCAACACGTATCGGCATCAGTATGTCGAATTTGAGGAAGTGTCCCGCTCGGCGTCGCCGAAGCCCTAATTCAACTCACCTCTTCATGCTCACTCCGGAAAGCCGACTCACCGATTTCCCCTCGCTGGGGGAAATGACCTACCTGAACACAGCGGCGGAAAGCCTACCTCCCTTGGCGGTTCGCGAGGCAGTGAACACCTACCTGGATCACAAGTCCCTGGGGATGCGGGGCCGAGATTTTTTCTTCGCCGAGTATGAAAAATGCCAAGCACGGGCGGCAGGCTTTCTGGAAAAGACGCCGGAGGAAATCTCGTTTTGTTCCTGCGCTTCCGAAGCCTACAACCTCCTGGCCTCGGCGCTGGATCTTCAGGCGGCAGACGAAGTGGTGATCACCGACTTGGATTTCCCCTCGGGCGCGACGCCCTGGCTTTCCACTCCCGGCCAACCGGCGGTGCGACTGTGGAAAAACACCGCCGGTGTTTTGGATCTGGATGATTTACAGCCGCTGCTCAATGAAAACACCAAGCTGGTGCAAGTTTCCCAGGTGAGTTTTCTGACGGGCTACCGGATCGACTGGGAACCTTTTCGAAACCTGGTAAGATCCCTCGCTCCCAACGCCGTGCTTTCCGTCGATGTGACCCAGTGCTTCGGTCGGGTGGTGCTGGATTGCCTGGATGCGGACATCATCATCTCCAGCACCTACAAGTGGCTGCTGGGAATTCACGGCGGCTGCGTGGTCGCGGTTTCGCAAGCCTCGGCCGAACGACTGACAACGCGCGTCGGCGGTTGGTATCATCTGGCCAATGCCTTTGACGACGATCGTTTCTCCCGAGTCGAACCCATCGCCGGAGCGGCCAGTTACGCGGTGGGCATGCCCAATTTTGCCGCCATCTATGCGCTGAACGCGTCCCTGAACTATCTCGGCACGGTCGGCATCGCGGAAATCGCTCAGCATGCGGACGCCGTCGTGGCGATGCTGCACGCTGGTCTGAAGGAACTCGGGATCGCCACGATGTCGCCGCCACAACCGGGCAACGCGTCGGGCATCGTTTCTTTCCAGCACACGCGGGACGCGGAGATTCACGCCGCGCTGTTGGCGGAGAACATTCACGTCATGCGACAGGCCGGACGCCTCCGCATCGCGATTCACGGATACAATCAGCGGGAGGACATCGAACGCCTCCTCGGTGTGCTGCGAACCGTGCTCAGCTGAAGAACACCTTCTCCGCCGTCTTTCGCAGGATGGACGCCTTTTCCTCCTCGGACAGGAAATCGAGCCGATCACGAATGAGGGCGACCGAATCGCCATAGGTGTGACCTTCCTGCACCTGATAGGGACAATCCGTGGCCCACATCAATCGCTCGGCCCCGTAGGCGTCGCGCAACTGACGGATCATGGGTCCGAGATCGGTGTAGGGCGCAGCCTTGGCACCGAGCGCATAAAAGGCGGAGAGTTTCACATGCACGGTTTCGAACTCGGCGAGCCGGAGCAAGTTGTCGAGATCACCCTGCTCAATCGTGCCACTGGTTCCGATGCGGGAAAAGTGATCGATGACGACCGGCGTTTCGGGAAAGGCCTCACACTGGAACCGAATCGCGGGCAAGGCGTCGGCATTGGAGAGACAACACATCGAGAGTTTCTCTTCCGCCCCGGTTTTCCACATCTGCTTCATGCCGGGGGAACCGGCCCACGACTCGGCATTCTCACGATTGGCGTAGAGACGGAAACCTCGCACGCCGCGCTCGGCCAGGCTCTTCATGGTAGCGGCGACGTCTTCCCCGTTCTCATCGACGATGGCGACGCCACTGAAAACACCGGGATGATCCCGCATGGCATCGAGCATGTAGGCGTTGTCGAAACGATAGAAACTCATCTGGATGAGCACGATCCGGCTGACCCCATGTGGCTGACACTGGGCGAGAAGTTCCTGGGGCGTGAAGCTGGCGGGCTTCATCTTCTCCTTGGCAAATCCCTCGGCCAAAGGATAGCGCTCCGTGTCCGGCGTCCAGACGTGAACATGGGCATCGATCCAGCCATCCTTCGGGTTCGAGGGCGCCTTCTCTTCGGCTATCCCGCTCTGGGAAAAAGCTAGTGAAGCGCTTCCGGCCGCCGCGGTGGTGAGGAATTGTCGTCGGGTTTTCATGGGTGGGGATCGTTCCCAAATTCCAACAGAAACTGACGGTAAAAGGCGAGCGCCTTTTCCACCTGATCCACGGCCACATACTCGACGGCCGCGTGGGCCTGATCGATGGACCCCGGCCCGAAGATAATGCTGGGAATTCCGGCGCGAGACAGCTTGGTGCAGTCGCACCCGAAGGGCACACCGATGGGTTCGGGATCGAGCCCGAGACGAGACAGCACCTGCGAGGAAACCTGAACCACGGGCGAGTCGGCGGGTGTCTCCATGGCTTCATCAGCCAACAAACTCGGCGTCTCAACGATGACATCGATCTCGGGATTCTCAGATCGCACCCGCGCCAGCGTCGCCTCACAAGCCTCGAGGACATCTTCCGCTCTTTCGCCAGGCAGCAATCGACGATCCAGGGTGATCCGGCAATG
>JAGROX010000433.1 GCA_020440025.1 Verrucomicrobiia bacterium | reverse complement strand
AGGAGATAGGAGATAGGAGATAGGGTGAGATACAGAAATGTCCTTGGTGTCTTCGTACCTTTGTGTGAGAAGAAGCCGTATTCGAGAATGATGAAAAACGGGAAATGGCGAGGGGTGGTGTTGGTCGGCTTGCAGGTCGTGGTCTGCGTGCTGCTGATCTGGCTGGGCGGGCGAGGTGTTTGGGAGACTCGCTGGCTTTGGATCGGGGTCATCGCCGGGGGCATTATCAGCGCCAGTGGCGTATGGGCCATTCGAGTGTCGAAGGTAAAACTCACTCCCGAGCCGGGAGCGGAGGCTCCGTTGTGTGATCGGGGCATTTACGCCCACATTCGCCACCCCATGTATTCCGGGCTCCTGATCGCTTTTGCCATGTTTGCCATCGGGACCCATGGCATGACGGGCTGGATTCTGTGGCTCGGACTGGGTGTGATCCTCTGGCTTAAACTCAGGATCGAAGAGACTCTCTGGTCTGCTCACGACCCGGCCTATCGCGACTATATGCGACGGACCAAGCGGCTGGTGCCGGGAGTTTGGTAGAGTTTGCAGCGGCACAGCGGCACAGCCGCACAGGGGCCCGTGGGGACCTTTCATTGGTAGCGCGGCCTTTCAAGGCCGGGAAACAATCACGTGGTGATTGGTGGCGTCCCGTCGGGACGCTTCATCTGGAGCGCCGGCAAATCCGACGGTCGCCTGAATGGAAAATCCGCGCCGCCGGGCGCGAGGCTGATTCAGTTCAATTTGCGATAAACGATGGGCTCTCGGGTGTCGAAGGCATCGGGATGCTTCTCAAGGAAATCGAGGACTCTGTCTGCCGGGGATTTGATGAGCAGGGTCACGCTGTGTTCCCTCTTCGTGATGGTACCGTCGAGGGACTTTTCAGAGAGCGCTTTTTCGAAGACCTCCTTTTCCGGTGGCCAGATGATGAGATACTGATCGTCGGAGATCGTGTATTCGGCGAAAAGATGATAGTCCATGGGGGCTTCCTCCTCCTCGTTGCGCAGGGAGAGAAAATGACGGTCTTTCCGAGTCACGGCGGCAAGTTCGCCTTTCCCGAGTTGAAAGCCCTGATCGGTCCGATCAATGAAAGCGACCTTGCCATTTCCCTGCTCGTCAAAAGCGACCTGAATCACGTCTCCATCGGCGATCCAGTTGCCAGTCAGCGCTTCCCTGATCTCGGGTGCGGTGCTGGCGGCCAGTGGATCGCCGAGTCGGATGTTTCAACAGGAGGAAAGGAGAAAAAGGCAGACGATGGCGAAGAGCCGGAGCAGTGCGTTCATGAAGAAAGCCTCACACGGGAGTAAATTTTGTGCAAAGTAGATTCGGACACGGGCATTCAACAGGGTTGAGTCCGCGACCATACCCTGTTGACTCGTGGCCCGGATTCATGCCTATTCAGGGCATGATCAAATCCCTGATTCATCGTCTCTCTCTCGTCGGGCTCAGCCTGTTCTCGCTGTCGGCAGTTGCTGCAGACACCTTGGCCGATTCCAAGCCGAACGTCATTCTGGTGATGACGGACGATCAGGGATACGCCCAGCTGGGCCGACATGGGCATCTCTGGTTGAAGACGCCGAATCTCGACGCGCTCTACGACACGAGCACACGCTTCACGCGTTTCCTGGTCAGCCCGACCTGTTCACCGACGCGCTCGGCGATCATGACAGGGCGTCACCCGATGAAAAACGGGATCACTCACACCATCCTGGAGCGGGAGCGGATGACGGTGGATGCGACGATTTTGCCTCAGGTGTTGAAACCGGCTGGCTACACTTCCGGGATTTTCGGGAAGTGGCATCTCGGGGATGAAAAGGAACATCAACCGGATCAGCGGGGGTTCGACGAGGTCTTCATTCACGGAGCCGGCGGGATCGGCCAGGCCTACGACTGCTCCTGTGCTGACGTGCCGGAGAACAAGTATTTCGATCCGGTGATTCGCCATAACGGGAAGTTTGTGAAGACGGAGGGCTTCTGCACCGATCTGTTTTTCACTGCCGCATTGGGATGGATCAAGGAGCAAAAGGACAAGGACGAGCCGTTCTTTGTCTACCTGACCACGAACGCGCCACACGGGCCGTTCATCGCGCCCCCGAAAAACCGAAAACGATTCACGGACCTCGGATTCGAGGAACAGACGGCGGGTTTTTACGGGATGATCGAAAACATCGACGAGAACATGGGGCGCCTGATGGAGAAACTGGAGGAATGGGATCTCTACAAGGACACGGTGGTGATTTTCATGTCGGACAATGGTACGACCGGGGGAGGTTCGGGCAAACCGGGCAAGGCCATGGGCACGGATGAGAACGGGTCGGAGATGTTTCTCTACAATGGAGGAATGAAGGGCATGAAGGGCAGTACGGATGAGGGCGGTGTGCGTGTTCCGTTTTTCATTCGTTGGGATGGCAAGATCGAGGCGGATCGTGACATCGATACCATCGCGGCGCACATCGACATCCTGCCTACGTTGGCAGCTCTGGCGGGCGCGGAAATTCCCAAGAATCAGGTGGAGGGGCGCAGCTTGCTGCCGCTGATTGAAAACCCGAAGGCGGATTGGACGGATCGCTATTTTTTCACCCATGTCTGCCGGTGGAAGACGGGCGAGGAGCCGAACGACTATCAGTGGCAAAAATTCGGGGTGCGGAATCAACAGTATCGTCTCGTCGGCACGGATCAGCTTTACGATATGGAAGCAGATCCCGGTCAGAAGACCAATGTCATCGAGCAGCATCCCGAGGTGGCCGAAGCGATGAAAGCGGCCTACGACAAATTCTGGAAGGAGGCCCGTCCGCTGATGGTCAACGAAGACGCGCCAATGTCACCGACCCGTCCGTTCTGGGTGTGGTATGAGGAGCAGATGAAAGACGGTGGGGTTCCGATCTGGGAAGAGCCGGAGTTGTGAGAGGGGTGAAGCGGCGCGATTGTTGGGCGAGCAGGGATTCTCGCGCTCCATGTTGTCGGCATCTCAGGTCGATCGACTTTCTCTGGCGGAGATCACATCCAGTTCCCATTTCTTAGAGAAGTGGTCCAACAATTCGAGGAAGTCATTCCATTCGATCCGTGACGGAAACTGTCTCCACGAAATCCTTAGATAACATTCTTCCGAGAGCCAGGGGATGATCGATTTTTTCCGTTTCCTCGGAAGGTAAATCACATCCACCCAAGTCAGACTTCTGCGGAATCTCAGAATGTTTTCGTCGTCGATCTGAGGCTCCGTTCGCCAGCGGGTATGAACACGGAGCCTTAAAGGGGTGCTCTGGGTGATTTCGATTTGCTTAACGGCGAAGGTAAACAAGAAATCCATGAGACATGTCGCTACGATATATCCGAAAAAGATCAGCCAGAAAATATTCAACAAACCTTCAGGTGACAAAAGCTCTTCTTCCCAAGGAAACAACATGGGTAGAACTAACCCTACAACCAGGACGGTCCAAAGCAGATAGCTCCATTTGAGACTCCGCTTGAGAATCCAACCGGTGGGTAGATGCGCTGGGGGGGGCGGTTGTCATTCTGAATGGCCAGGGAATCGTTCAGGCCGCGTCAATTGGGTTGGGCGGCTTCTGATCGTGCTGGAATTTGGATCGGGCGAGGGTGATTTCCGCGGGGCGCTTCGCCGCGCAATTGGGACAGTGTGGCTCGTAGGCCGGAATGGTGAGTCCGCATTGCGGACAGGGGACTTCGGGGTAGGTGGGAGGATAGGAGCTGGTCACGAAGGGAGTCTCTGAGACAAATCCGTCGTTGAGACAGGCAACAAACTCTTTCCAGCTTTCGCGATCGGGAAACTGACGGGAACTGAGAATCAACGTGGGCATTGCGGCGAAGGATCTCAGGCCCCTCCAGAAGGGGTTTGTCGCCCGATATTCCAAAGAGAGGCCCGTCCACCAGTCAGGGCGGATTCGAGTGATTTGGTCGGTGCTGACTACCGATTGAAGCGGCAAGAGGGTTTCGAATCTGATCTCGCGACGGGAATCGTTGGCGAGCGTGATTCTCTTCACGGGGTAGCGCATGAAGAAATTCACGACATAGATCCAGGTGACCCAAGTCCATAAGGTCGCAACACCGATCCACGAGGCGGTCCATTCGCGATCCTCAAACAAACGGAAGCTGGCGATACTCGAGTGAAAGATGCGATGGCCCTGAAACAGAAAGAGCAGAACCACACAGAATCCCACAAAAAAGTACCAGGAGTAGACGCGTTTCAGCTCCCACGTTCGCGAGAAAGCGTCAACAGCGGGCACCTCGTTTTCAGTCATCCGCTCATTTTTCGCAGCTGAGCCGGAAAAGTCAATTTAACTCAATCCAACTTCGGCGTGTAGAGCGGTAGCTCGAAGTTGGGCCGCAGGTCGTCGACTGTTTGCCAAGTCTGGAGGCTCCGGTAGGTGGAGAGGGGAACCAACTTGAGAGTGATTTCGTGACCGATCTCGTGCTTGGAAA
>JAGROX010000101.1:24461-38956 GCA_020440025.1 Verrucomicrobiia bacterium | reverse complement strand
CGATGGTTTCAACCTGAGATGCCGCCGGAACATTGTGTTTGAGCAGACCTCCTTCTTGCGCGCGATCGCGGGCCCGCTCCAAAGCTGCCGCCGCTTGGACTGCCGCCGTGCGTCGAAGAGGCGAGATCGGAGATTCTGGATTCGGATCGGTTGGACTTGGGAACGGAGCGGCGTCGTAGGCCTGCGGTTCGTCGAAATCAATGGAACTGGGGTCGACAATCTCTTCTTCCGTGGAGAGGATCTCTTCTACCTCTTCAATGGTGGTTTCCTCGGGATCGAGAGCTTGGAGGTCATGCGTTTCCTCGGGTGCGGGCGGCGTGTCGTTGTCGAGATCACTGTCTCCGTCGGAGTTTCCGAACTCCTGCCAGGGACTCATCGGAACTTCGTTTAGATCGCTCGCAGGGGACTCTTCGCCTTCATCGGCTGGTAAGTCTGAGATGACGGCTTCGACCTCTTCGATGACTTGTTCAGGCTGATCCGGAAAGGACTCGATCTGAGGTGTTTCAAAAACCTCTTCCTCTTCGTTCGCTTTCGGTTCCTCCAAACCGGTTGGCTCAAGCTCTATGGTCTCAGGTGTGAAATCAGAAACTTCATCGGTGACCGTTTCGGGTTCCGAAAATTCTGTCGCTGGCTCCTTTTCTGGCTCGCCAGAAGGCTCAAGCTCAGGCGAAAATGTTTCCACTTCACCGACGGGACCGGAATCGTCTTCGAAGGCGCCATCCTCTGGTTGAGTTGACACGGAAGTCGCCTCGCTTTCAGTTGGAGCGTCTTCCTCCTTCGCCCTTGAGGGGCCGGAAGCGGGAACGAGGGCGGCAACGACCTCGGCCAGCTCTTCGCGATCAATCCATGAGTCGAGTGTACTCATCGCTCTCCTTCTGGTTGGTGGTATCGGCAAGGTTCATCCGGACTTCCATTTCCGCCGCGAGTTGGTCAAAATCTTTGGTGGCGTTGTCCGGTTGCGGTCGCAGCAGGGCAACTGGAACTCCGGCACGACTGGCCCGCAGAAAAGCGGAATCGCGAGGGATTTCGCTCTCCAAGATCAACTCGGTCGGCAGGATTTCCCGGATTTCCCTCTCGATCTCCGAGCTGATCGGATCTTCATCTTTCACCATCGTCAGTAAAATGCCAGCAAGACGGGGAGTGTCCGTGGAGTCTCCCAATTCTTTGCGAAGCGTCGCGATGTGTCGGAGCAGGCGGGGCATCGATCGAGCACTGAGCGGCTCAGCTTGTTGAGGCAACAGCAGGTAGTCGGACACTGCCATGATGGCTCGAGTCAGACCGTGAACACCCGCTTCGCTATCGATTACGATGACGTCATTGTCTGAAAAAGAGCCAAACAATTCCCGCAACCGATCGCGAAGCTCAGGAGTGTCCTGAGGTTCTTCTTCGCCGAGAAAAAGGTCGGCATTGCCGCTCATCAGTAGGCGGAAGTCCTCCGTCCTGGTGGATAGAATCAACTGATTGGGATCGTCCGTTCCGGTCCCGTTGAGCAGATTGAAAAAACCTTTCGCATCGCGTGCCTTTTCAGACAACGAAAAGCCGACGCCTCCTTGCGGATCAGCGTCCACGAGTAGGACGCGCCAACCGCGACGGGCAAGCGAATAGGCGAGATTGACCGCTACGGTGGTCTTCCCGACTCCTCCTTTCTGACTAGAAATGACTAGGGTTGTCACGGCAAACGCTGATTCTAAACCACAAATCAGAGTTTTGCCCGAGAAAAACGGAAAATTGCGAGTCCTGAAAGACGAGACTTTGATGCGAAATGAAAAAAATGTTTTGTCCCACGGTGGCCGGTTCCGTTACACTGACAGGCTGAATTCTCCCTTCACGGGATTACCGGAACCAAAGCAATCCCATTTTACCCCATGAAACCACGTTTCCATTCTCTGTTCCTTCGATCCGCTATGGCGGTCACTCTATTCTTTTCCGCCGCGTTTGTTCGGGCGGACACGGTCAAACTTAAGAGTGGTGAGTCGCTCGAAGGGAAAATCGTCTACGAAGGTGCTGACTACATCAAACTCGAGGTGGCGGTATCGGCTACGATCAAGGATACCAAGATTCTGCCCTTGGGTGACATCGCGGAAATCATCAAGGCTGCTCCCGATGACGTCGCCCTTTCTGAGTTGCGAAAAAGCGTACCGGCTCCGTCGTTGATGAGTGCCCCGGCCTATCGCTCCCTGATCGATGGAGGTCCCAAGAAATTTCTCACCCAGTTTCCCGAAAGTAAGCATCGGCCCGAAGTTGAAAAGATGCTCGCTGATCTTGAGGCAGAGTTGGACAAGGTTGAGCGGAACTACATCAAGCTCGAAGGCGACTGGGTCAGTCCTCAGGATCGGGTGCAATTCAGTGCTCAGACCGAGTCACGCATTCGCAGTATCCTCTTGAAGCGGAAACTGGCCCAGGGTGATGCTCTCGGTGCCTTAAGAGAGTTTGAGATTTTGGATGAGAATTTCTATGGCACACCAGCCTATATCGAGGTGCTGCCGTCCGTGCAGCAGCTCCTTCCCAATTTTGGCCAGCGGCTTACCAGAGCGCTGCAAGATGTCGCTTATCGGAATGAAAAATACGAGCAGGATAAAGCCCTCCTCGACGAAGTTTCTCTCGCCCAAGTCGAAGCTGCCCGCGCTCAAGAGGAGGCCAATTTGAAACGGGCTATCGACAAGGAAAAGGCGGCGGGGGTGAAATGGCAGAGCATCAGCGAGAACTCGGCCGATAGTCTCAACGGAGCGATCTCGCTCGTGCGTTCCGAGATCGAACGTCTCAAAGCCATCGATTTGGTCGCGCTCAAAACGCAGGCCGAACAATTGGTGAAAGCGGATCAGTTGATCGCAGAGAATAAGTTGGCCGAAGCGCGCAAGGCCATCGAAGAAGCCGTTTCTCAAACGGGAGAAAGCATTGGCTCGAAGAAATCCAATTCGAGTTCTAAGAAGAGCAGATCGGGATCATCCAAATCAAATCCGACGACCTATGTCGCCGCGCTTTACCAGAAGATCGCCGAAGCTGAAGACGCGATCGCCTTGGCAAAAGAACAGGAAGCGACTTCGGCCAAAGGAGAGAAAGCCTCTGAAGTCATCAAGGCGGGTGACGGCGGGCTCGTAGATGTGAAACAGGGCGAAGCGGCGGCGGAGACCCCCGATGCCACCGATCAAGGTAGTGCTTTGACCGGTCTGATGGCGGCCGGCGCGAAACCGGCTACCGATGAAAAAGCTGATGAGGGAAAGAAAAAATCCCCTCCAAAAAAGACTCCGAAACCAACCAAGTCTTCCAGCGACGATGACGACGACGATTCGCGATCTGTGTCAGTGGACGAAGATGAAGAGGGCGGGATCAATTTTCAGATGATCATGATGATCTTCGCGGGTGTCATGGTGCTCGCCATTGTCGTCATGAAGCTGCTGGGTATCGGCTCCAAAAAAGAAAGCGACGAGTGACCCTCCCATAGAAACTCGCCTGAACTCTCGGGCGGATTACCTTTTTGAAACCGCCGATCCCCCCTTTTTCGGGAGGAGATCAGGCGGTTTTTCTTTTTTATCATCCAGCTTCCGCCGTGTGCTCGGAAATTGCAGGGTGGCGATAGCAGGATATAGTGAGCCATGTCTCAGCCTCGCGCAGCCACTGTCCATCGCAAAACCGGTGAGACAGACGTCAAAATCTCCGTTGGTCTCGATGGAACGGGAACGGCCTCCATCGGTACCGGGGTTCCGTTTCTCGATCATATGCTTCACCTCTTCGCGAAGCACAGCCGGATCGATCTCGACGTGGTGACGGTGGGTGATATTGAAGTGGACTTTCATCACACGGTCGAAGACACCGGCATTGTGCTGGGACAGGCAATCCGTGAGGCTCTGGGCGAGAAACGGGGCATCGTTCGATATGGCTTCTCCTTTCTGCCGATGGATGAAACTCTCGCTCGGGTGGTGGTCGATTTTAGCGGGCGTCCGTTCCTCGAATACCGGGCTCCTCAAGGAGTCGACAGTATTGGAGGCAACTTCACCTTCACGCTGGTGGAGGAGTTTTTGCGTGCCTTCGCCTTCAATGCCCTGATCAATCTCCACGCCGAGATCCTCTACGGTCGTGATGGGCATCACATGTCCGAGGCAATTTTCAAAGGACTGGCCAGATCGGTTGACGCCGCGATCCGGATCGATGCGCGCATCGCCGGAGACGTCCCCAGCACCAAGGATGTGTTGTGAAAACCTCCGTATCCAACCTGCCCTCATCCATGGACAGCCACATCGGAGTAATCGACTACGGCGCGGGAAATCTCCGCAATGTGCTCAATGCCTTGAAAATGATCGGCGCTCCAGGAAAGCTGGTGGCTTCGCCGGAAGATTTTGATGGTGTCGAGCAACTGGTGTTTCCGGGGGTCGGGGCCTTTGGAGACTGTGTTGCGCATTTGGATGATCAAGGACTGAGGGAGCCGCTCCGCGAATGGCTCGCAGCGAATCGTCCCTTTTTTGGCATCTGTGTCGGTTACCAAGTGCTCTTCGAAGGGAGTGAAGAGAATCCGGGAGTCGCAGGACTCGGTCATTTCAAGGGCCAAGTGAGACGTTTTCCCGATGTCGGGCTCAAGGTGCCTCACATGGGGTGGAACACCGTTACGCCGAAAGATTCTACAGACCCTGCCTGGGACGGGCTGCCCCCGGAACCGCATCTCTACTTCGTGCATTCCTACTTTCCTCAGCCGGAAGATGAAAGCATCATCGCCGCGACCTGCCAATATGGCGTCGAGTTTGCGGCCGCAGTTCGAGAAGGCTCGATCTTTGCCGCTCAGTTTCACCCGGAGCGGAGTCAGTCCGCCGGATTGCGGATCCTTCGAAACTTCCTCGTTTCGTCGGGTGCTCTGGCGTAGCGCGTTGGAAGGAGAGCAAACTTAACAGGGTTAGGTCGACGACCTTACCCTGTTAGATGATGGGATTCTCGGAGCCCAGAATGCTTACTGGGTGACGCGCATCGGCATGAGCACGTAGATGAACGGTTCGTCGATTTTGATGACGCCGGGGCTCATTTCATCGATGAGGTCGATGAAGATTTCGTCCTGCACCAGATTGCGCAGCGGAGCCATCATGAACTCGGGATTGAAGGCGATGGCCATTTCGGGTCCCTTGTAGTTGATGTGAAGTGTCTCCAGGGCTTCGCCGATCTCGGGCGAATTGGCCGAGATATGAAGCTGATCCTGGGCAAAGGCCAATTTGATCGAGTTGGACTTGTCGGATGTGAGCAGGGCAACACGTTTCACGGCGTTGAAGAGAACTTCACGCTCGAGGGTGATGCGCTGCTTGGCCTCGCCCGGAATCACTTGGCGGAAGTTCGGGTAGTTACCCTCGATCAGCTTGCTGACGAGAATGCTGTCATTCAACTCAAAGGAAACCTGGCTGTCGGAGATGCGAATGCGAACTTCACCCTCGTCATCAAGGAGGCGCTGCAGTTCGTTGATCGCCTTGGTGGGAACGATCACGTCGATCTCGTTGCTCTTGGGAAACTCGACTTCTTGCTCGACCATCGCGAGGCGGCGTCCGTCGGTGGCGACCAAGGTGAGCGAGTTGTCTTTGAAGGAACAGAAAATGCCGTTCAGCACATAGCGGGTCTCATCAGTGGAGATGGCATAGGAAGTCTTCTTCAGCGCGTCGCGAAGCTTGGCCTGCTCGATCACGAACTCGCGGGCTTCGTCGAAGGAAGGCAAGGGAGGAAATTCCTCCTGATCGAGACCCAGGATTTTGAAGAAACTGGGGCCGCTGCGAACCGAGGCGACATTGTCGGCATCGACTTCAACACTGACTTCGCTACTGGGAAGTTCGCGGATGATCATGACCAGACGACGAGCCGGCAGGGTGGTGGCACCTCCGCGATCGATCTGAGCTTTCACCTGACCGCTGATGCCGACGTCGAGATCGGTGGTGGTGAGTTTCAGGGTGTCGCCGTCGGCCTCGATCAGCACATTGGACAAAATGGGCAGGGTGGTCCGGGTGCTGACCACGTGCTGTACCTGCTGCAAGGCTTCGAGAAATGCGTCCCTGTCGATCTGAAATTTCATAGGTCCAATAATTTCCCTGATCGGCTGTCAACCGTGGCGCGAGCGCGCCTGTAGCGATCAGAGTGCGGTCAATATTGAACGCAATTCCGAACCCTGTCTAATGTAAAAAACATTAGAGGGGGCGGTCGTCGACTGGGTTGCCTGGAAAGGCGTGAAAGTCGGTCTTCTAGAGGAGTTCAACGATCACGATCTCGCTGATTGTAACCTGGCCGGGAGCGGGATGAGCCTGTGCTGATGAGGGAACGTCTCAGAAACTCGATGGTGCGTTTGGCAGCCGGGTTTGCGGTGGTCTTGGCGTTGATTTTCTTGCAGGCGTTGATGACGGTGCCGTGGTCACGACCTCCGAATGCTTTGCCGATTTCACTCAAAGACAGGTCGGTTTTCTCGCGGGCGATGGTCATGGCCATGTGCCGGGCCTCCACCAGCCGACTGGTGCGGGAGCGACCGGTGAGGTCTCGAATGCTCACTTCGAAGTGGTCGGCGACGATTTCCTGAATCTCGTGGATGCTCACTTGGCGGGCATTCTCTGCATCGGTGAAGCCGACCAACAATTCGCCCAGCGACTGCTCATCCAGAGCGTGTTCATCCTCATTCAGGGAGGCCAGGGTGGCTGCTCGAATCAGGGCGCCTTCCATCGCCCGGACATTGGTGGTGACGTGATTGGCGATGTAGTTGATGATCCAGTCGGGGACGTGAGCGCCTCGCTCATCCCGCTTCCGCCGCAGGATGGCGATGCGGGTTTCCATGGTCGGAGCCACGATTTCGGCCGTCATGCCCCATTGAAAGCGAGAGACGAGACGATCTTCGATTTCGCGGATCTCGGTGGCAGGTCGGTCGCTGGCCAGGACGATCTGCTTGTGCCTGTCCGTCAGACTGTTGAAGGTGTGGAAGAATTCTTCCTGCATGCCCTCTTTCCCAGAAAGAAACTGAATGTCGTCAATGAGGAGCATGTCGGCTTCCCGATAGCGCTTCCGGAACGCGACGAGGGTGTGCTTCTGAATGGCCTCGATATACTCGTTGGCGAAACGCTCGGCGGAAATGTAGACCACCTTGGAACGAGGGCGGCGGCGCAGTGTGTCCCAACCGATGGCGTGCAGCAGATGGGTCTTTCCCAAACCAGAGGAGGAGTGAATGAAGAGCGGGTGATAGGTTCGGCCCGGTTTTTCGGCGACGGCTCGCGCGGCGGCGTTGGCCAGTCGATTGGCAGCGCCGACGACGAAATTGTCGAACTGATAGGCGTCGCTCAGGCCGGCGGCACTGCCGGAGGCTTTCCACTTGCGACGATCCGCCGGTTCTCCGTTGTCAGAGACGGTCTTGGTTCTCTGGGGAGCTGGTGTCGGGATGGGCTCAGGCTGCGGGGTGGCAAAGAGATCGATCACCTCAACTGGCCCCTCCTTGTCGGTCGCCCGTGCCGCTTCCTTGGGAGAGGTCACCTCGAACCGAATCGGGGGATGATTCGGAAGATGCAGGCAGACTGCTTCGCGCAACTCGTTGAGGTAGTTTTCCTCAATCCAGAGCGAGTAGATCGTGTTTGGAGCTGAGAGCCAGAGGGCCTCTTGCTCCATTCTAACCAAATTTACCGGTGAAAACCAGCGGTCGAACTCAGCCACTCCGAGGCGGCGGGAGAGTTCGCAGGAAACGAGTTTCCACAGAGTTTGAAGGGCGGAAGGTTTAGAGTCGGGTTCATCACTGGCGGGTGAGGTGGTATCCATCTGGCGGCTTCGGGGTGCTGGCGGTTGTTGGTCGGGTAGCGAAAATCAACGAGGTGGATAAATCCAAAAGCATAAAATGATAACTCTTTGATCGTAAGCTATTTATGGCGAATTAATCGAGATTTTGACGCAATAAGGTCCCAGGGAAGTGAACGTCTGCTATGTGAGACGCTTTGAAAAACATTCATCCCTTTGGCGAGGGAGAGATTCGCCTGGGGGTGGGAGAGATGAGATGTTCTTCGCTGCTTCCTGATGCCCTGCTACGGTAAGGACCTTCTTAAGCAAAAACCGGCTCTGCCTCAAACAAAACTTTCCAAATGCGGCTTATTTTTTTTCAAAGCCGCCGCTAGGCAATGAGGCTTGCTCAATCCAGTCGCAACAATTGAAATAGCCATAATCGAATTACCAAAAAATCTCAGGATTCCGGGAATCGGCTGATTTCGTGACGAAACTGTGGCTTGAGATCCTCGAGTCAGGGCCTGTTTGGAAGGTTACTCCGGGCTTTTTGAAGAGGGCGTTCTCGGGCTTCCCAGCAGGAGACCGCAGATCACGGTGAGTGCGCAGGAGATGGGGAACATCCATGCCCAGTGAATGTCGGGCTGGATTCGATCGATTTGCTCCGCGCTCAGGCTGGTGATCTTCTGAAGAAGGGCAACTCCTTGGGGCTGTAGCCACAAGGTGAACATTACCGAGAGCGAAATGCCGACGCCAAGGCCGAGGGCGCTACTGCGGCGAAACACTGCGGCCAACAGGAAGACGCCGAGCATGGGGCCATAAGTGTAGGAGAGCATCCCAAAGGCGAGGCTGATGAGATCCTGGTTCTGGCTGACTTGGTAGAGGAGCCAAGTAAACAGGGTGAGTCCAATGCCCCAGGCACAAACCACGAGACGGGAAGTGCCCACCAGTTTGCTGTCGTTGTCTCCGGCAGCGGCTCGTTTTGAGAACAGAGACAGCGAAGTTTGTGCCAGCGCCGCGAGCACGGAATCGAGGCTGGAGATGGCGGCGGCGAAGGCTCCTGCGAGGATCAGACCACTGGCACCGGGAGGCAGGTTGGTGATGATCCAAATGGGGAATACGGTGTTTCGTTCGTCTGCGACCAGTTGGGCTTCCTCCTCTGTCATGGGGTGTTGACGGTAGTAGACGTAAAGTCCGGCACCGATCGCGAGCATGATCAGGGTGATAATTTGGGAGAGGCCACTGGCAATGATGGCCTTGCGGGCGTCTCCGGCATCTTTGCAGCAGAACATGCGCTGGGCCATCAGCTGATCCAGACCGAAGGCGGTTACATTTTGGAAGGGCATCGCCAAAATGCCGATCCAGAGCGTGTAGGACTCGGTGGCGCTGAGCTTGGTGTCGAGCCAGACAAATTTCCCTCCCTCGGCAGCGATGGTAGTGTAGTCGGCCCATCCGCCCACGCTTTTCACAATCAGGAACAAGCACACAAGGCCGCCAAAAAAGAAGATGAAGAACTGCACCACGTCGGTCCAGATGACGGTTCGCATCCCGCCCATGAGTGTCCAAAGGATGGCGAACAGCCCGACCACGCCGATGCAGGCTTCGACGGGAAGACCGGTGGCAGCTTTCAAAATGATCGCGGTGACGAGTACTCGCACACTCTGCCCAAGGACCGCGCCGAGCCAGAACAGCACCGTGGTGGCGGATTTGGCGTGGGATCCGAGCACGTTGCCGATGTAGTCGTAGGGGCTGTAAATCTCCCGTTCGTAGTAGAGCTTTACGAAAAATACCCCGACAATGACTCGGGCGATGATGGAGCCGAAGGCCCACTGGATGTAGCGGAAGTCGCCGCCGTCAGCAAACACGTTGGCTGGTACGCCAATGAAAGTCAGGGCGCTGATTTCGGTGGCGATGATGGATCCGCAAACCGCCAGCCACGGGAGGGAGCGTCCTCCGAGAAAGAAGTCCCGGATGGTGGCCTGCTTGCCCTTCATGACGTGACCGACCAGGGTGGTGAAGGCGAGGTAAACGCCAACGACCAGCCAATCCCAAACCGTAAAAAGCTCGTGAACGTGCATGCCGCTTTGATACACGTCGCGGCGCGACGACGCCAGCCGGTTTTCTGAAAAGGAAGCGGCGACTGCATTGCGCCCGAATCGCGACCGGGCTAGGGTGTGGGTCCGCCAACTCATGAAAGACTCGCCCACCGCCGCCGAATTTGAAGCCCTTGCCAGCCTGCTCCGACGACGCCTTGAGGTCATCGGAGATATCGCCTGGCGCGATGCCGATCCGGCGGCGCATCTGGAGGGACTCAAGAACGTCTCCGAGCAGATCATGACCTGCCACGAATCGCTTCGCGGTCGCATCCACCCCAGGTTGGAGCACTTCCTCTCGGGGTGCAGTTACGAAAAAGCCCTCTTATTTATCGAAAACGAATTGAGTTGTTGAAATTATTTCACTTTTCCTAAATAAATAAGGGTTTCAGGCGATAGTTCTCCTACCTACCTCCGCCATGGCTGCAGATTACAACGAAGACCACATCCGATCACTTGCCCCTCGTGAGCACATCCGGCTGCGTCCGGGGATGTACATCGGCAAACTTGGAGACGGTTCTTCGCCCGATGATGGGATCTACATTCTGCTCAAGGAGGTCATCGACAATGCCATCGACGAATTCGTGATGGGTCACGGCAAGGTCATTGAGATCGAGCTGGATGATCGCCGGATGCGGGTGCGCGACTATGGCCGCGGCATTCCGCTGGGCAAATTGATGGATTGCGCTTCCATCATCAATACCGGGGCCAAGTACGACAGCGAGGCTTTCAAGAAATCCGTCGGACTCAACGGTGTCGGCATCAAGGCGGCGAATTTCCTCTCCAGTTTCTTCGAGATCCAAGCGTTTCGAGATCAGAAGACCAAGGCAATCGAATTCGCTCACGGTCTCGTGGTGGAAGAAATGAAGAAGCCGCACGCTTCCAGAGAAGCCAGTGGCACGAGTGTGACCTTTGAGCCCGACGCAGAGATCTTCGGGGAGTATGCTTGGAAAAAGGAGTACATCGAAACGATGCTCCGGAACTACGCCTACCTGAACACGGGGCTGACGCTGGATTTCAACGGAAAGAAGTTCAAATCCAAGGACGGGCTTCTCGATTTGCTCAAAGAAAACCTCGAAGGCTCCGAGGTCCCGCTTTACCCGATCATCCACATCTCGGACTACGACATCGAGGTGGCCTTCACTCATACCGAGCAGAGCGGCGAAGAGTACTACAGTTTCGTCAACGGGCAGAACACCACCATGGGCGGCACCCATCTGGCCGCGTTTCGGGAGGGCATCGTCAATACCATCCGGACCCATTTCAAAAAGCAGTTCGACTCCTCAGACATTCGTTCCGGCATCGTGGCCGCGATCAGCATCAAGGTGGAAGAGCCCGTCTTCGAATCCCAGACCAAGACCAAGTTGGGGTCATCCCAGATCGCGCCTGGCGGCGAGACCGTCCGCACCTTTATCGGAAATTTCCTCGGACGTCACCTCGACAACTGGCTTCATCGCAACCGCGAAGTCGCCGGATCGATGGCTGAGAAGATCCAGCGTTCCGAGCGCGAACGCAAAGAGCTGAAAGGTATCAAGAAGCTGGCTCGCGATCGTGCCAAGCAGACCAAGGTTCACAACAAGAAGCTTCGCGATTGCCGCGCCCATTGGAACACCAGTCACAAACTGGCGAATGAAAGCACCCTTTTCCTGACTGAGGGCGATTCCGCCTCCGGTTCCATTACCAAGGCCCGTGACGTCGACACCCAGGCCGTGTTTTCTCTGCGAGGAAAACCGCTCAACTGCTTCGGCCTGACGCGCAAGGTGTGCTACCAAAATGAGGAGTTCAACCTCCTGCAGGCAGCCCTGAACATCGAAGACAGTCTCGATAACCTTCGTTACAACAAAGTGGTGATCGCCACCGATGCCGATGTAGACGGCATGCACATTCGGCTGCTGTTGATGACGTTTTTCATTCGGTTCTTCCCGGATCTCATCCGTGACGGTCACGTCTACATTCTGCAGACGCCGCTGTTCCGGGTCCGAAACAAAAAGACCACCCGCTATTGCTACACCGACGAAGAGCGCCGCGCCGCACTCGAAGAACTGAAGCCCAATCCCGAGATCACCCGATTCAAAGGCCTTGGTGAGATTTCGCCCGATGAATTCAAATATTTCATCGGAAACGACATCAGGCTGGATCCCGTCGAAATGCCGCCCAAGCCGAAGGTGATCGAGGAATTGTTGACTTTCTACATGGGTAAAAACACGCCAGATCGTCAGGAATTCATCATCAAGAATCTCCGCGTCGAGAGCGACCTGATCGAAGAGGAAGTCAACGAGCGGGCAGAGTTGGAAGCGACCGCCGATGCGGCTTGATGTCCATTGAATCACTGATGTCAGACAGCACGACAGGAGATGCCCCGCTTAAGGGGATGTACGCCGACTGGTTTCTCGACTATGCCAGTTACGTCATCCTCGAGCGTGCCGTGCCGCACATCAACGACGGCCTGAAACCCGTTCAGCGCCGTATCCTTCACTCGCTCAAAGAGAAGGACGACGGGCGTTTCAACAAAGTGGCCAACATCATCGGCCACACCATGCAGTACCATCCGCATGGAGACGCCTCCATCGGTGACGCCCTCGTCAACATGGGGCAAAAGGGCTTCGTCGTGGATACCCAGGGAAACTGGGGCAACATCCTCACCGGCGACAACGCTGCCGCTGCCCGCTATATTGAGACCCGGCTCTCCAAGTTCGCCAACGAGGTCATCTTTAATCCCAAGACTACCCAGTGGGCGGCCAGTTACGATGGGCGGAACAAGGAGCCGGTGACCTTGCCCGTAAAATTTCCGCTTCTCCTCGTTCACGGGGCCGAGGGAATCGCCGTGGGGCTGGCCTGCAAGATCCTTCCCCACAACTTCAACGAACTGATCGACGCCAGCATTGCCATCCTGCGGAAGGAACCGTTCGAACTTTTTCCCGACTTTCCCCAGGGAGCCATCGCCGACGTCACAGAATACAACGACGGCTTGCGGGGCGGTCGCATTCAAGTCAGGGCCAAAATCGAGCGGCACAAGGCCCGCCACCTCATCATTCGCGAGGTTCCCTACGGCGTGACCGCCGGCAGTCTGACGGACTCCATTCTCAAAGCCAACGATCAGGGCAAGGTCAAGGTTTCCAAGATCGAGGACTGCACCGCCGAATTTGTCGAAATCCACGTCCACCTTCCTACGGGCGTCGATACGGAACAGGCCATTCAGGCACTCTACGCCTTCACCGATTGCCAAGTCTCCATTTCGCCGAATGCCTGCGTCATCGAAGATCAGCAGCCCAAGTTTTTGGGCGTCAGCGAGATCTTGAGGCGAAACACAAAGCAGACGCGCGAGCTGCTGAAACAGGAACTCGAGATTCGTCTCCACGAACTCGGAGAGAAGTGGCATTTCTCCAGTCTGGAAAAGATCTTCATCGAAAAACGCATCTATCGCCGCATCGAAGAATGCGAAACCTGGCAGGCTGTGATCGACGAGATCTGGATCGGTCTCAAACCCTACCTCGGTCTGCTCCAGCGAGAAGTGACCGACGACGACATCGTTCGGCTCACCGAGATCAAGATCAAACGCATCTCGAAGTTCGACTCCTTCAAGGCTGACGAATTGCTTCGCGGCTTGGAGGAACAGATCGCGGAGACCAAGCGTCACCTCAAGCAACTGACCAAATACACCATCAAGTGGTTCGAGGGACTGAAGGAGCGCTACGGGAAACACCATCCCAGGCGCACCGAGTTGACCACCTTTGATCGGGTCGACGCCAAGGAAGTCGTCATCGCCAACGACACTCTCTACGTCAATGCCAAGGAAGGCTTTGCCGGATGGGGCATGAAACGTGATGAGCCGGTCTGCAAATGTTCGCGGATGGATGACATCATCGCCTTCGCCAAAGACGGCACCATGCGGGTTTCCAAGATCGCTGACAAAGTGTTCATCGGAAAAGACAACTTGTTGGTCAACATCTTCCGCAAAGACGAGCCCAAGGTCTACAACATGATCTACGTCGACGGACGCGGTGGTCGTGTCATGTCGAAGCGTTTCCAGGTCTCGGGTGTCACTCGTGACAAGCTCTACGATCTCACCAAGGGCACGCCCGGAACCCGGGTGCTGTGGCTCAGTGAGCATGACAATGAGGAGGAATCCAAGATCGTGGTGCGTATTCACCTCAAGCCGGCGCTTCGATTGCGAAACGTGCAAATCGATTTCAATTTCGCCGATCTCGCGGTGAAAGGTCGTGGCGCACTCGGCAACATGGTGACGAAACATCTCGTCGACCGGGTTTCCCGCATTCCCAAGGCCGAGCAGGACGAAATCGTCGGCAAATCGGCGAAGTGAAGCGCGGCCCGACCTAACAGGGTTAGGTCACGGAGCAGACCCTGTTGAATCGAATCGGGTGCCGCGTCCGAGATCGGATTCGGGCTCGCATTCAGCCACCGCATGGGCGGTCGCGTAGTGATCGGCGTGACTCAGACTGACCAACACCCGGGTGATTCCGAGCCGGGCGGCGGTCTTTTTTCCTTCGCCGTGAAGCATCACGTAGGGCTCGCCATTGCCGTGACGGAGGATCTCGATGTCGGTCCAGCCGAGCTCCGCTCCGATGCCAGTGCCGAAAGTTTTGGCCACGGCCTCTTTGGCGGCAAATCGGGCGGCGAAGTGTCGGGCCGGGAACTTCATGCGACTGCAGTAGTCCCGCTCGGCGGTGGTGAAGAGCCGAT
>JAGROX010000101.1:20448-24374 GCA_020440025.1 Verrucomicrobiia bacterium | reverse complement strand
AAAAAAGAGAAGAGGGAGGATGGGAGGCGATTAGTTCGTTATCGCTCGGACAATCATGGAGATCCAGACGATGAAAAGAAAGATCCACCCGACGGTGGTGGCTGCGGCCAAACTCAGTGCCAGCCTCCACCGGAGTCGGCTGCGCGGCACGAGACTACCGGGTGCCTTGCGATGACGGATCAGGTAGAAAAGGGCAATGGGGCCGGTAATCAGGGTGAGTGGCAGCAGGAAAACGACAAGCCCCAGCCCCACGTTGTCGTGGAGGGTCCGCTTTGCCGCAAAGGCATCCGAGCTTTTGGCTTCGCGCAGTTGGTGCAGACAAGGCAGACACAGGTTACGCCCGGACCAGGTGACTGCCGCTTTCTGAGACATGAAACATCCGCATTCGTCACAGACGGTATCCGCCTGCAATTCGGGATAGAACTGGCACACGGCTTCGCCATCATTGGCGCGTTGTCCTTCGCCCCCCTTCTGGTCGACACGAGACAAAGCGGTGAGTCGGGGGAAAACGGTCGACATCAGCAGGGCGCTGCAGTGGGGGCAGGATTGTTCGGTCGTGCCCGTGGCCGTGGTCGACGTGGGAGCCAGTGCCTTTTGGCACTTGGGGCAATGGATGGCGGAAGCATTCACAACTTTTTGATCACCCGGGTGGAACAGATGCGGTCGTGGAGCGTCCGTTTTTCGACATCAAATGCGGCCATCCAATAGGGAAACATGCCGACGAGAAACCCTCCGACGATCATCCCAAACATCACCACGATGCCGCTTATCATCGCGCCGGGGTTGTCATCGCCGACGCTGATCCCGATGCCAGCCATGAGCGCCACTCCCAGTCCAAATGAAATTCCCACACAGAGAGCAAGAATGATCCCGTTCACAAAGGCGTGGGTGAGCCAACGACAGAAACTGCGACCGTAGCTCAACTGGCTCCCGTCCGGGCTGACCACGATCGCCCCGATGGCCATCTTGCCGACGGTGGCGCGATACTTGCCGAGCATCCAGGTGTGGTAGACGGCGACCACGCCATTGCTACCGAGCGCACCAAAGGCATAGGTCAAGCCCATGGCCAGTGTCCATCCGTTGAACGGGTTCTCCGGATTGGTGGACACGGCATGCCCCGCGGAAGTGATGTAGTAGGGGACCATGAAGAGCATGGCGGGAATGATGACGACAAAATAGTCGATGAAGGCACCGAGGACTCGCCACCAGAATCCGACTGGAATCGCGGCGTGTTCAGTAGCGGACTCCAGGCTGGTCTCGCCGGTTTCCATCAGCCTTTGGATGAAGTCATCCTTGTGTTGCGGATCAATCCAACGATCGCCGTAGGGCACCAGCTCGGTCTTTGGCAGAATGCGGTCCGAAAAGGCGCAGGTCGCTGTTTCCACTGGCGCGACATCACCTCCGACGGCTCCCGTCTCGATCGCAGCGCTTTCGGTATAGATCTGATCAGCGGCCTGATGCAGTGGCAACCAGTCGGCGATGCCTTCCCTCCAGACGAGATCGCCGCTGGTCAGGGTGCCCGAGCGGCTCAGCTCGGTCATCTGCGTGGCCGTGATGGGGCCATATTTCTGATCACGAATGGCGTAGTACCAGGACATTGGATTGTGATTCTCGGTTCTCCTCTACTCGTAAACAGTGAACGGGTCTTAGCCTCCTTGAACAGGCGGCATGATCGCGATTTCGGCACCCTCGGAGAGGAGGGCTTCCCGATTTGCCCAACGTTGATCGATGGCCAGCAAAATGCTTCCGTCCCATTCGCGGAGCGCCGGGGTGCGGGCATAGAGGTGATCAAGAAAATCGCCGAGAGTCCATTCCCGATCATCGGTCAGGGTTTCTTCGGCCTCGCTTTGGCCGACGATATCTTGCAGGGAAGAAAAGTAGAGGACGCGGACTGTCACGAGGCGTTGGAAGGTCTAATTTCGTGAGGGCGAACTGATGTTAACTGCGAATCCATTCGGGCTTGAGGACGCCGATCACGGGAAGGTTGCGGTATTCGCCATCATAGTCCAAGCCATAGCCGACGACGAATTCGTTCTCGATATCGAAACCAGAATAGGTCGCTTCAATGGGCACGGCACGATCAATCTTTTTGGAAAGCAGCACGCAGGAGCGCAGACTGAGCGGCGAACATTCGTCGCGAAATCGGCGCAGAATCGCGTCGAGAGTTCGCCCGGAATCGAGGATGTCATCCATCACCAGGACATGACGACCATTGAGGTCGGGCAGGCGATTCTGGTGAAAAGTCACGGTGCCGCTGCTCTCGGTACCGCCGTGGTAACTGGCGACGCTGATGGACTCCAATTTCATGGGCAGATGAATCTCCCGAATCAGGTCGGCCATGAAGACCGCCCCGCCCTGAAGAATGGTCACTACCGTGAGCGGAAGCCCTTTGAAGTCGGTCGTGATTGCTGTGCCCATCTCGGCAATTCGCGCACGGAGGGTCTCCGCGTCGATGAGAACACGGTCGAGGTGATCGTAGAGATTCTCTGGCCGGAGATCCTGGTGGGTTTCGGGAGGCATGATGCGGGTCTGAAGTCGCGCCCTTTTCATCCGCCAAAGCCGGGCGTCTGTCCATGAAAAGCGGTCCGCGAGTGACGCTCGTGTCGGGAGGGTTCCGCAAATGCGCCTCTGCTTTGATCTTTTCGCAGAAGGGCAGTGCGGGTTAGATTGCCCTTGATGAATCCAACCCCCAATTCCCTTCCTACTCGCCGTTCCCTCCTCAAATCGGGAGTGGCCGCGGCGGCTGCCAGCACCTTCGGGTTTCCGGCAATCACGCGATGCCAGTCACCGAATTCGAAGCTCGGCGTGGCTCTGGTCGGAGTCGGTGGACGGGGAAGGGCGCACGTCAAGGCGGTGGCAGACATTGGCGAGGACATCATCGCGATGTGCGACGTGAACGAAAACAACCTCGGTTCGGCCATGGAGACGGCTCCCAAGGCTCGGAGCTACACCGATTTTCGCGATCTGCTCGGCAAGTTGGAGGATGTCGATGCCGTGGTGGTGGCGACGACTGAGCATACTCACGCCTTTGTGACGCTACCTGCGCTGCGAGCCGGCAAGCATGTCTACAGCGAGAAGCCCCTGACTCGCGATGTGCGCGAGTGCCGCATGATCACCGAGGAAGCCGCCAAGCGTCCCGAGTTGATGACCCAGATGGGTACCCAGATTCATGCGGGCGGGAATTTTCGTCGAGTGGTCGAACTCGTCGAGAGTGGTGCCATTGGCAAGGTGACTGAGGCTCACGTCTGGACGAGTCGTGCTTGGGGATTCCAAACCGAGGCCGAGGCCAAGGCAAACAAGGACATCATCTACACCCCGGACACCCCGAAAAAAGGCATGCCGGTGCCGGCGGGCGTCAATTGGGATCTGTGGATCGGGCCGGCTCCCTATCGTGACTTTCATGAATTCTATTTTCCGGGACCTCGGTGGTATCGGTGGTGGGATTTCGGCAACGGCACCATGTCCGACCTCGGCAGTCACCGGAACGATCTGCCTTTCTGGGCATTGAAACTCGATGCACCTTTGACGATTGAAGCGGGAGGCCCGCATCCGCCGCACCACGATATCGCCCCAGCCTCGATGTGGGCGAAATATACCTACGGTGCTCGCGGTGAGAATCTGCCTCCGGTGACGCTGACCTGGTATCAAGGTTCGGAAAAACCTGACCTCTGGCGTCAGGGCAAAATTCCCAACTGGGGCGAAGGTTGTCTTTTTGTTGGCGAGAATGGAATGATCCTGGCCGATTACGGAAAGCTGATGCTATTGCCGGAAGAAAAGTTCAAGACCTACGAGCGACCCGCTCCCTACATCCCACCGTCACCCGGTCAACAGGCCGAGTGGATCCTGGCCTGTAAAGGCGAAGGTCCGCAGCCGCTCTGCCACTTTGGCTACTCCGGCCCCTTGACCGAGGCAAATCATCTCGGCAA
>JAGROX010000101.1:1850-20351 GCA_020440025.1 Verrucomicrobiia bacterium | reverse complement strand
CGGAAATACCGGGACGGTTGGTCTCTCGACGCCTGAATTGGCTAAACGGTGACGTCGGACTGGCTCTTCACAAACGCCTGCTCAAACCACTCGCGATCCGGCAAGGCATAGGGCCGGAAGGTTTCCAAGTAGCCTTCCTGCTCGTTGTAGAAGAGCGCCCGATGCAGGCCCAGTCCGCTGGCTTTAGGTGAGTCGATGAGACTGGCGGAGTCGTTGGCGCTCATCTGGAACAGGACCCGCATTTCGAACTCACTGAGCGCTTTTCGACTCAGGGTTCGGTTGAGGTTGTTGTAGGTGTCGCAGGTGGTGATGACATGGATGCCGAGCGCCGGTCCTTCGGTGATCAGGTTGTTCAGGATAGTGCCTGGGTTGGCTCCAGCGGTGTCGTCGAGGGAAAAACTGAAGTCTTCCTCGTAGCGCAATTTTTTGATGCGCTGGAGTCCGTTGATGATCAGGAAAATCGTCGGGGCCGTGGCGGAGGCCGCTTCATCTTGGGTCCGTCTTTCCAACTCGGTGCCGAGGTCATTCATCGTCGGTTCCAGATCATGTCCCCGAGCGATGGTTACCTCATGCGGCAGCAAACCGGCGACGTGTTCCAGGTGATCTCGTTCCGAGGTCTCTGGCGCGCTGCTGTCGAGCAGGACAAAGCTGGCGGCTTCTCCGGGATATTGGGCCGAGAGTCCAACCATCCCGACGGTCAGGATGGCGAGCGCTGCTTCGTCCCGCTGACCGATGATGAGCAGGTGATTGCCACTCTGGCGCTGGAAAACTGCTTGAGTGGGGCCTTTGATGGCATTTGGCGCACCGAGCCAGAGATGAATCTCGGCTGGGGCACGATCGACCGGAAACGCCGCGAGCGCTTTTTGCAGGGGCACGTTTTCCCGGATCTCGGCGGGGGCATTGCCTTCGAAAACGATGGGTGCGGCGAACTCGCGATCAGACGCCGCAGCTTTCTCGGTCACTGCCGCGAGGTAGCGGTCCCGTTCTTCGTCGGCCAGCCAGACGACCTGAAAGGGGCTGTTGCCCTCGACCATGCCGGCCTGGTCGTTGTAGATCCCTTCACCCGGACGCGTCAGCAGGCGCGGTGCCGGATTGCTGTCGTCCATGATGAGGTAGGCGTCGGCTTCGTTGCACTGGAGTGCGATGCGGATGACCATCTGCCCGAGGGTGGTTCGTGCCAGGGTGTAGGCACCACCGAGCGTCTGAGAACCGAGGATGACATGAATGCCGAAGGCGCGGCCCTGGCGAACGATGCGGTCCATGAGCACGTTGGCGTTTTGGGCGATGCGATCATCCTCGACGAAAAATTCCTGAAACTCGTCGATCAGCAGCAAGGTGCGGGGAATGGCTTCGGTCCCACCGGCTTTCTCGTATCCGGGGAGGTCCTGCACGCCAAGATGCCGAAAAAGGTCCCCACGGCGTTTCAGTTCCTCATCGAGCCGTTGAAGCACGCTGAGTCCAAATTCGCGATCACTCTCGATGGCAATGACCCGCGCGTGAGGCAGTCGGGCGTTTGCGTAACACTTGAACTCGACGCCTTTCTTGAAATCGACGAGATAGAACTCGACCTCGTCGGGGCTGCACCAGAGCGCGAGGTTGGTGACCATGACGTGGAAGAGCGTCGACTTTCCCGAACCGGTTTTCCCGGCGATCAGGGCGTGTTGTTTGGTGTCGCGGCCGATGGCCAGATACTGAAGTTTGGTGGCGCCGGTGCGACCGATGGGGACGCGCAGCTCTTTGGTCGTTTCGACACTCCAGAGATCGTCGAGCGGAGGCGCAATGTCGGAAAAGGGGACCTCCACCCGCTCCGCATCGCGGCTGGCGGCTCCCAGCTTGTGAATGAAGTCGTTGGTCAGTTCATCGTCGGGAAGGCAGTCGAGCAGGAACTCGGCCCCGGCGATGGCTTCGTCTTCGAGGTGCAGTTTGCCACTTTTTTTGCCGACGATGCGCAGGCTGTGTTCGCGCACCTGGGAGGGATCAAAATCCTGAGGTGCCGCTCGTTTTCGATCCCAATGCATCAACAGATAGACTCCGCAGCGGGCACCGCTGTTGGCGATGCTGAGCAGACGCTTGGCGGCGGTTTCGCTGAAATTGGCGGGGAAGTCGGCGATGACGACGAAGTGATATTTCTCCGCGATCTTGCCGGCCTGGATGTTGTATTCCGTGATGCTGGCAAACTCATTGCGCAGATACATCTGAATGACTTTCTCGATGTGATCGTTGAGATCGCCGAGCCGGGCCTCGATCTGCTGGGACTGGGTCCAGATGCGGCTGTTGATCAGGCTTTCGTCGTAGTCCGCCAGATGCATGAGCCCGGAAAAGCCGTCGCCGAGTCCGACGGGATCGATGATGGTGAAGCTCAGCTTGGCGGGTGGAGCCACCGATAGCAGTCGCAGAATCAACTGATTGAGACTGGCGATCATCGCCTCGCGTCCGCCGCCGTCGGATTCCAACAGGACCGAACCACATTGCGGCATCAGCAGAGAAACGGGGAGCTCAAAAGTTGACGGACCGGGCAAGGCCAGCCGGGGGCTTTGCGGTAGCGCGGAAACCAGCTTTGCCATGTCCACGCTCAGGGAGCCGAAGCGGGCGGCGTGGGCAAAGTCCGTCGGCGCTTTCCATCGATCGAGAAACTCTTGCGACCACTCGGGAAAAAGCGATTCGGCGTGACGGTGGATGGATGAAATCTCGTTGTAGAGAGGCGTGATACTTTCTTTCCACGAAGCTTCCAGAGCGTCCCAGTTGAAGTCGTAGGCGTGCTTCAGCTTGGCCTCGGCAATCTCGTGAGAAGTTGTCAATTCGGCGATGGCCGCTTGGGTGTCTGTCTCCAATCTCGCGACATGGCTCAAGTGAGCTGTTTCCAGAGTCGCCTTTAGCTGCGTTCGGACCGTCAACTGGCGGGCCTTGAGGCGGGCGTATTGATCTTCCAGTTTTTGCTCGAGGCTTGACCGGATGGCGGCGGCTTCTTCCGGCGACTGCTTTCGGGCGGAGTCGAAATGAGAGGAACTCTCCTCGGCGTCATGTTCCAGACGGGCCAGGGCGGAGTCGAAATCGAGGGCTGCGCGTTTCTCGCCGCGATCCAGCGCTTCCCGGCTTCGGAGGAGAGATTGCGCCAATTTCGCGGCAGGTAATTGGCCTCCTGACTTTCCGACGAAAAACAGAATTAAGGCGAGCAGTGTTCCTCCTCCGGCAATGGCGGCACCGATGAGATGGGCCAGTGATTTTTCGAACCCGGCAGCGGGCATTCCGAAAGCCGCACTGGCAGCGATGAGTAGGATCAGGATGATGGCAAGCGAGATCGGGAGCCCGGCGAAAATGCGAGGCAGAGGAAGAGACCGAAAATCCCGCAAAGCTTCAGCGGCGGCGGCGCGCTCATCGCGGGAGAGTGCGAGAAAAGCCTCCGCGGAGACATCGCCCGCTTCGGAAGCAACTGGGTTGCTCGAAGTCGACGACGGCAGGAGGGCTTTGGTAAATGATGCGTAACCTCGTAGTGCCTTGCCCGCCGCTTTGCGCAATTTGGCGAGCGATTCCTTGTCCCTGGCAATTTCGGCGACGGCTATCTCGCGATTTCGATGCAGCGTTTCGCGTTCCGATCCGAGATCGCGCTTTTGCTGAATCATGGCCATCTGGAGCTGATAGACGCGATTGCCCTCCTGCTCGGCGAGCGAGCGGGCCAACTTGTTCCGACTCGATTTGTAGGCGCGATCGATCCATGCGGCGCGTTGTTCGCAGCGCTCCTCGAATCGTTGAAGCCGCTGCGTCTGTGAGGTCTCGGTCGCTTCGAGGAGGCTCTCCAGTTGCTCCTGTTGCCGGGCCACGCCCTGCTCCCAGCCCTCCCGTTGCCGGTGCAATCGGAGGTGATGGTCGCGTTCCAGCTCCGTTTCCCGGGCTGTGAAGGATTCCACGGTCTCGCGGAGTCGACCGAGGAGATCCCTGAGCCGCTCGAATTTCAGTTGGTCATTGGGAGTCGCCACAGTCTTTTCGTATCTTGCGGAGGGTTTCGTCGAGTTTTTCCAGCACCACCATCGCCGCGTTGACGTTGTCCACAAGTTCCGCGAGATAGCGCTTTTCGAATTCAGCCGACTTGTTGTCGCGCCAGTGAATCTTGGTCTCTGACCATTGTCCCAGCAGTTGTTTCATCTGGGCACCCAGTTGGTTGCGTTGAGAATGAACACTCATGAGGCGTCGTTTTCGGGGGCAGGGTTGTCGATGGGAGCGCCGGTTCCGGAATTTCCGGGAATCCGGACCTCGGCGTATTCCTGCAGATTGCGGATGGATTCGGAGAGAAAATGGACCGCTTTCTCCATCTCGCCATTGAGCAGGTTGTCCAGCTTCCCGAGCTGTTTGTTCAGGGGAGCGACCCGGCTTTCGAAATGTCGGGTC
Organism: Verrucomicrobiia bacterium; assembly: GCA_020440025.1. Classification (GTDB taxonomy): domain Bacteria; phylum Verrucomicrobiota; class Verrucomicrobiia; order Verrucomicrobiales; family DEV007; genus JAEUHH01. The sequence goes on along the minus strand of JAGROX010000101.1, from coordinate 15,968 downwards.
CACTGCTTTACCGCCTGAAGTTTTTCCTCGGCCTCACGCACCTGCATCTTGGCGCGTTGCACCGCTTTCAGGTGGGAATGCGTCGCTTCACCCAGAGCGGAGATGCGGGCGCTCAGCAGTTGGGATTGCGCCTCATCCAGGTCCTGGTTTCGCCGCTTCAACTGGCCGATCCAATACATGCGCTGCTCACTTTGCAGCCACATCCGAATGCGACTGGTCTCGCTGCTGACCTCGTCGATCGTCATCTTTGACCGATCCAGAAACACGATCAGGCTGGCGCGAAATCGCTCCAGTGATTCGATGGAAGAGACGTTGGCGCGGGGATCGGCCATGCAAAGTGGGGAAAGGAAACTCAATGCGAGCGACGAGGGAGTCAATCAGCGTTGGTTCAGGTAGTCCTCGATGCGTTGCGCTTTCCGCATCAGATAGGGACCGTGCTGATTGGATGCCTCGATGAATTTCCTAACCGTCTTCATTGTTTGGATAAACTCTTCCGCGAACTTGGCATGTTCCTGGTCCTGCCAGGTGTCGCCAAGCGCCGAGAACCTGGCTTGGAGTGATGCCGAGCGGTTCTGTAGGTCGATGTTGAAACGTTTCAATTCCTCGGCGAAACGCCGCACTTCTTCGGGATCGATGATTGCCTGAGCCATGAAGCCCTTTACTACAAAAAATGAAGAGGAATGGGAAGCCAGAACCTCGATCCTTTGTGGCCACGAGATAACCTACCGGCTCTTTTCATGCTCACCGGAAACCGGCAATCCGTGATTGATCCCGCTCCCGTCCTCGGACTAGGGTCAATCCATCATGAAAAACCTTTTTCCAACTCTGGCGACCCTCGTCGTGCTTTTCGGTCAGCTTGGCTTCGGCTCCGCGCTTCAAGGCGCCGAGCCACCGCAGCCCAATATCATGGTGTTTCTGGTCGACGACATGGGCATGATGGATACCTCGGTTCCATTCCTGACTGATGAGGCCGGAGAGCCGAAACGCTACCCTCTCAACGATTATTACCGGACTCCGTCGATGGAACGCCTTGCCAAGCAGGGGATTCGTTTCAATCAATTTTACGCGATGAGCGTTTGTTCACCGACCCGGATCTCAATCATGACGGGCCAGAACGCCGCCCGTCATCGAGCCACCAACTGGATCAATCCCTGGCAGAACAACGCCGGTCCACAGGGGCCGCCTGACTGGAATTGGGAGGGTTTGAAGACGGGCGAGGTGACCCTGCCCGGTATCTTGAGAAAGCAGGGATATCACACCATTCACGTGGGAAAAGGTCATTTTGGTCCCGAGGAAACCGATGGGGCTGATCCGGCGAATCTCGGATTCGATGTGAACATTGCTGGACGATCCATTGGCGCACCGGGTAGTTACTATGGTGAGCAAAATTATGGCGCCGGCACCAAGCGCGCCAAGAGCGCGGTGCCACATCTGGAAAAGTATCATGGCACCAAGACTTTCCTGAGCGAAGCCCTTACCATCGAAGCCAAGGCTGCTGTCTCTGAAACGGTGAAAACCGAGAAGCCCTTCTATCTCTATTTCGCGCACTATGCGGTGCATGCTCCGTTCGAATCCGATCCGCGCTTTGCCGATCATTACAAGGACTCGGGAAAACCAGCGCCGGCACAGGCGTTTGCTACTTTGGTCGAGGGAATGGACAAGAGCCTCGGTGACATGCTCGACTATTTTGAAGAGATCGGGGTCGCCGAGAATACGCTCATCTTTTTCCTCGGGGACAATGGGTCCGACGCGCCGCTTGGTGATCAGCATGAGGTTGCCTGCGCGGCACCGCTGCGAGGCAAGAAGGGCGCGCATTATGAAGGTGGCATGCGCGTTCCCTTCATTGCGGCATGGGCCAAGGCCGATCCTGAAAACGCGTGGCAAAAGAAGTTGCCCATCGCCGCCGGAGCGATTCAGGGACAAGTCGCCAACGTCACTGATCTGTTTCCCACCCTGCTAGGTCTCGTCGGTGAAAAGGCTCCCGATAGTCACGCCGTGGACGGTTCGCGGCTCGATGCTTTGCTGACCGGGAAATCGGATTCATCGCGCCCCGAGCAATTTCTGATGCATTACCCGCACGCTCCGCATCGCAGCAATTACTTCACCGTGTGGCGGGATGGTGACTGGAAAGTCATCTACCACGCCTTACCGAAGGTTCCGACGACCGGTGGCTTTATCCAATTCGAGGGTGGTCACTATCAGTTGTTCAATCTCGCCGATGATCCCTTTGAGCAGACGAATCTCGCCGATTCTCTACCATCCGAACTGAAGCGGATGATGGCGGGCATGATCGCCAGCTTGGAGAAAACACACGCCGTGTATCCCGTGGATGAGAGCGGCAAGCCACTGCAACCGGTGCTGCCGTGACCGACGTTACCCCTATTTGATGCTCTTGAACTTGCCACCGTTGTTGGTGGCGAGTTTTTCCATGAAATTCAGCCCGCCACCGGCTCGATAGGCGATGGCATTGATGGTCACTTTGCCCGGGCGCTTGTCTTGGAGCTCGGTGACCTTCTTGAGAATCGCCGTTTCCGTGGCATCGGTCGGTTGGCCGTCTGAGACAAAAATGATGGTTCGCGGCCCGAGGGCAAAAGCGTCTTCGAGCGCTTTTCCACTCGAAGTTCCCCGGTGCCTTTCTCCCTCCTTGGTTTGCCAGAGGTTGTTGTTGGCCACGTTTTCTCCGCGTGGAAGTACCAAGCAGGGGCTGTAGCTTTTGATCCATTTGATCGCATCAGCTTTCACTCCGTTGCCTGCCATTGTCAGGCTGGACCGAAAGGCGTTCGATTCTGCCGCGAAGGTGATGATGTTGAACCGAGCATCGGAATTCAGGGCCGAAATCGCCTTGATCGCTTCCTGTTCCAACAGGTCGTAGGATTCCCTGGTATTGCCGTTCATGATCATGCTGCCGGAGATATCGATGACGATGACCAGATCCTGACTTGATCGCATGCCGAAAAAGGTGGCCCCCGATCCCATTCCGCCGCCGGTTCCCCGACCAAAACCGCTTCCGAAATCGCCCTCGCCAAGACCCACGATTCCTTCGCTGACCTCGGTCACTTCAGGCGCGGCGATCTTGGCCGTGGTGTTGGCTCTCAACATCCTCGCAATGGGAGACGCGGCGGCGGCGGAAGTGGCCTGTTCGACCTGCTTCATCACCGTCTTTTTCTCCATTTGGGGAGCGACTTCCTTCGGTGGTGCGATCACCTGAGCCACGATGTCGGGCTTGGCAAACTCCTGCATCCCGATTCCCACCAAGAGGGCGACAACCAGCAGCACGACGTGTATCCCGATCGCGATAGCGATGGAGGCCACTTTTCGACTCCCTTTCTTCGGGTCAGTGATCGTGACTTCGTCTATCAGCATGGATGAGTGGGTTCGGGCTCCGATTTGCGGCTAGGTGAAAAAACACGCTTCATAACGGATCATCAAGTGCTCTCTTTTCCCTGTTCGCGGATCAGCCACGTCTGGCCACATAGATGCAATGGCGCGGGCGTTTCGATCTCTCGTGAGATTTGGCAGGATAGGCTTTCACTTGGAAACCCGCCTTGCCAAGGCTCTTCTCAAAACTCGGCGTCGGCTCGGCCAACCAGTAGGTCACGCATCCGTCCGGAGTAAGAGCCTGACGGATGGTTTTCAGAAAATCCTGGGTATAGAGTCGGGCATTTCCCTGGGTGATGAGCATATCGGGAGCGTCGTCGATGTCGATGAGGATCGCGTCGTAGGTGCCGGCGTTTCTGCTGTTGGCGAGACAATCAAAGAGATCGCCCTGATAGATTCGGGTACGTTCATCATCGAGGAGCGGACCGTTGTGCTCGACCAGAAAAGTCCGGTTCCACTCAACAATGACCGGCACCAATTCGGCGACCTCGATGGTGGCCGGGCGTCCGACCAACTCCAGCGCACGCTTGAGAGTGAAGCCCATGCCGAGACCTCCGATCAGGATGCGGGGATGAGCGGGTCGAGAAGCTTGGCCTTCCCGAAGCCCTTCGCAACCCATCTCGGCCAGGAGTTGCTCGGAATAGGTCAGCGCCGTACTCATCAGATCCAGCCGGTCGTTCTTGAGATAGAGATTTCCATCGTGTTGGTGAAGTGAGAACACGGTGCCATCCGGCAGCTGCGTCTCGGCAAGTTGAACGTAGGGCTTCATCGCGTCGACTTTCACCCCGATCACGTCACAATCAAAGCAGTGATTGAGTTTGAGGTCTGGCAGGAAACTTGAGACAGTTTTCCGTATTTATGAAATTACTACCGCGAATGCTAGACGTTCTTTCCTTCCTGGGTGGATGGGCGATTCTTTCGGTGCTTGTCTGTTCGACAGGAGCCTTGGCAGATGACGCTCCGGTTAAAATCGTTCTGGTCGGTGATTCCACCGTGTGCGAGTACCCGGATGACATTCCGACCCGTGGGTGGGGAATGTATCTTCAAGGGGCTTTCAGGAGTTCGGTTCGGGTAATCAATCTGGCCAAAAGCGGTCGCAGCACCAAGACCTTTCGGACTGAAGGGTTGTGGGATCGGGTGCTCGCCGAGCGTCCCGATTGGGTTTTTATCCAGATGGGGCACAACGATTCCCATGGGGCGGGACGTCCCGAGGCGACCGATGCTGCTACCGATTACCCTGAGAATCTCCGCCGCTTTGTTCGCGAAGCCCGCGAAATTGATTCCAAAGTGGTGTTGGTCACGCCCATGGTCCGGCGAACCTTCAACGATGATGGTACGCCCCGAGACAATCTGGCGGTTTATGCCGAGGCGATGAAATCAGTCGCGAGCGAGATGTCGGTGCCTCTCATCGATTTGCACGCATCCAGTCTCCAGCTCTTGAGAAAACAGGGTGACGCCGGGAGTTGGGCTTTTGCGGATGATGACGCCGACCGAACCCATTTCAACGAAACTGGTGCGCGAGCCATGGCTGATCTGGTCGTACAGGAATTGCCTCAGATGGTGCCTCAGCTAGCGTCGGTACTGGCAAAGCCTGTTCCCATCGATGTTTACCTCATCGGAGGACAATCCAATGCCACCGGCCAAGGCTATATCGCGAATTTGCCCGAAGACGTAACGCCAGATCCTCGCGTGATGCTGTTCCATTCCGGGAAACCGCATCTCAACAGTGGTGGCGAGTCGCTGACTTGGATGCCTCTGCGTCAGGCCTCGGAATCTCCGGATCGATTCGGCCCGGAACTCGGTTTTGGAAATCGCCTTCAGGAACTCCTGCCCGACCGCAAACTGGCTTTGATCAAACATGCTCACTCGGGGACCAATCTGCACACTCATTGGAAACCCGGTGAAGGACCTCAGGACCAAATTTTCGAGGAAACCGTTGAGGCAGGACTGACCGAGCTGCGGGAGATCGGATACGCGCCGATTCTGCGAGGCATGATCTGGCAGCAGGGTGAGAGCGATGCCAAAGACGCCGAGAATGCCGCCGCCTATGGCGCCAATCTCGCCGGGTTCATCCAATCCGTGAGAACGCGATTCTCGGTTCCTGATCTTCGCTTCGTTTACGGCAAGGTCCTTCCGCCGCCCAATGCTGGTGCCAATCGGGATCTGGTCCGCGCCGGGCAACTCGCCGTGGATGAGACAAGTGGGGATGCGCGTTCCGTTCCCGGTGCCCGCCTCGTCGATACCGATGATCTGGATCATCGTGCCACGGATCCGAATACTCGCTATCCCACGGATCACGTTCATTTTGGTACGCTGGGAACCTGGGAAATGGGGCGCCGTTTCGCGGAAGCGATGGTGAAGTAGTTGGATACTTTGTTGGGAGGCTAACGATCAACTGGCAAACTGAAGACGAAATCGCGATCCCGAGGTGAGAGACGACTGATGGGAAAGGTGTGCCTCTCGCGTTCTTCAAAAACGTGAAAAAAAAGATCAAACTGAGTTCTCCCCTCGATGACCGCCAGCTTCGATCTCCCTCTATGGTCGGTGAGCATCCTTAATACTGGATAGGCCGATTCCTCTGCGGTCGAAAGGGGCAAACTCGTGGCGAATGCTCGGTCGGCCGATGAGAGCTGGGTGATCGGATAGTCGTAGTTGCGGTTGTGGGGAAAGGCGAAGAAATGGATCATCTCCTCGCTGCGCCCGGTGATGATCGTATCCAGTTGTCTACCTTCGTAATTGGTCAGACGTCGTTTGATGGGGGACTCATCGAATGGAGATGGCGGTTCAGTCTCCATCGATACAATGGGGATGTCGGAGACTATCTCCTGAAACTCGCGCAATTTCGGCGCGCTCTTCTCAAGGCGATCCACCCCCAGATAGATGACGCCGCAGATCGGGATCGCGCAAAAGAGACCTACGATGATGGACAGTCTGATGAGCTTCATCCGTTCGAGTAAAGAAACCTCAGGAAGAATAGGATTCGGTCCGGCTTCGGTCAATCGGGAAGCGATCTCCCATTACCTCACGCATCGATACACAAACGCGGGCGGCAGGTTCTTCCACGCCGTCTGGCTGACGTGAACTTCACTGAAACGCTCTGACAGCTTTCGGCGGAAACGCTGGCCGGCGGGGAGCAGGAGGCCCTGCCAGTAGGCAAAGGTGGCGAACTTGCCTCCGGGCGGCAGGATTTGAAACATGGCGTCAAAGCATTCGTCCTGAAGCGATTCCGGAAAAGAGGCCCAGGGCAATCCGCTGACAATGGCGTCGACACCGTCGATGCTGGCTTCGGCACACAGGCTGGGAGCATTGGTGACACTGTCGATGCAAACTTTGACGCTCGGGCAACGGCGGCGGGTGAGCTCGGCCAATTCGGGATCCATCTCGATCGCAAGAAACTGGGTTTCGGGGTGTCGCAGCGACTCGATCCTCTCGGTGAACACGCCGGTTCCCGGGCCGTATTCCACGATGCTGCGGATGGTATCCCAATCGAACCAATCCACCATCATCTCGGCCAGCTGGGGAGAACTGGGAGCGATGGCACCCACCTGTCCCCGATTGCGGAGAAACGCCTTCAGAAATTTTCGCTTGGAGCCGGGCGCATGGACGATGGCATCCCAATCGACTTTTTCCTGGTCCGACGACACGGGGACGATTTCGCCCGCGTGATCTTCACGATGGGGATCGCTGAGTCGGGACTCGGGAGATGCGCTATTGTGGGACATGAAATGGCAATCAAGAGCTCACACCGAGGTGAGCTTGGCTTTTCCTTCTGTCAGTTTGACTCGGGAAAGGCAATCGGAAAAGGTCGGGAAGATGCTGGCGATGCGGGGAGGGAGCCAGTCATTTCTTTGATTGGCGGAAGGCGAATTCTTTCCCATGGTGTGATGCCAAGTGGGGCAAACCTCGAAGCATTGATGGCAAAAAAGCGAAAAATCGACGAAGCCGATCTGAAGGGACCGGCTCTGGTGAAGGAGACGGCCCGCCGCATCCGGTTGGCGCGCACGCATTGGGACGGACATCGCAATGGGGCCTGTCGGCTGGAGCGCGAGCGGGCGCTGCGGCTCTACGAGCGCCTCACCGAGTCGGAAAAAGAAAAGATCCCGCAGGTGTTGCGAGTCTGGCTTCGCTATCGCAGTGAAAAATACTTCGGGGATCACCGAACCCCGCCCGGAAAGGGGAGAGGTTGACGTCACCTTTGCGGCTTTCTCACTTCAGATGCCAATCCGTTCCGTCAGCCATGATGCTGGCATTGATCTCGAGAAACTGGGCTTTCATTTTTTCGACTCGCTCCGGCTGATCAGCGGCGAGATCGTTGGTCTGATTGGGATCGGTCTTTAGATTGAAGAGCTGGAAATTGGTGTAGCCACCTGCTTTGATCGCAGGAATCCAAGCCTCTTCGAACATGTTACTGGTGGAAAGTTCGTAGTCCGGCTCAGCCACCAGAGACCAATCGCCGTCTCGCATCGCGGCGATCGGGCGACTCTTCTGCAAGTGCCAGAAGAGCGGTTGGTGCCGGGTGAATGCCTCGGGCTTTCCTTTCAGAAGGGTCGAGAGGTCGGATCCGTCGAGATGAACCCCTTCCGGTTTCTCCAGTCCAAGTAATCCGCAAAGGGTCGGGTGAATATCGACAAGTCCAGCCGGTTCCGAGGTCACCACACCTTCGCCGATCTTGCCCGGCCAGCAGAAGATGCCGGGTACGCGAATGCCGCCCTCCCAGTTCACCCCTTTTTGACCACGCAATCCGCCGACTCTGTCCTTGCGATAGCTGCCGTTGTCGGAGGCGTAAATGATGAGCGTGTTTTCTGGGGCATCGATCGCGCGCAGTTTCTCAAGGATGCGGGCGATGGCGCGATCGGTGTTGTCGATCGTGCCGGAGTAGACCGCCCCTTTGTCTTTGAGGTCATCGCCATAGTTCTTCACCAGATCATCGGGTGCGGCGATGGGAGCATGAGGTTCGTGGAACCAGAGATTGAGGAAAAACGGGGAGTCCTTCTTTTCGCTCCGGTGGCGATCCAGCCAGGCGATGGCTTCGTCGGCAACGATCTGGCAGGAATAGCCCTCGATTTTTCCAACCGGCTTGCCATTGCGAATGAAGTTGTCGGGATTGTGATGGCTGGGTTCTGCATTGTTCCAGGTGGCGAACCAGTAGTCGAAACCGTGCTTGTCGGGCGTCGGTTTGAAAGGGCGCTCGGGCGTCGGCAAGCCCAGATGCCATTTGCCGATGTGGGCGGTGGCGTAACCCGCTTTCTTCAGCGTCTCTGCGATCGTGACCTCGCGTTCGAGCAGATGAGAATTTTGGGACGCGTCATTGATCCAGCTGTAGACCCCGGCGCGGATATGGTGGCGACCGGTCAGCAATACCGCCCGCGAGGGCGAACAGACCGCGCATCCCGAATAGAAGTCGGTGAACCGTGTGCCTTTCGCCGCGAGCCCATCGATATTCGGGGTTTTCACGGGACCGCCATAGCAACCCACATCCTGCCACCCGAGATCGTCGGCCAGAAGCATGACGACATTGGGTCGTTCGGGAGATGCGGCGAACAGATGGGAGAATGGAAGCAGAAGACAGAGGGTAAGGAGTCGGTGCATGATGTTATGAAGAAAAGGACAAAGGGTTTTCTATCCCGTTCGTGAAGATCATTCAAGCCGCGTGGATCAGGACTCTGAATCGATATTTTAGGAACCCTCGGTAGCCGATGGGGCCGCGAAATCGCAAGCTCTCGTGGAATCTTTCCCTGCCATGAGCAAGTCAGCCAAAGCCGAAGCTGTCGTTACCGATCCTCTCACCCTTGGGTGGGAAGCGCCGAAGATTCTACGGGCAGAGTCCCGCGGAATGAGCTGAAATAGCGAAGAGATCTACGCGACTTGGTGCAAGCAGGCGATTTCTGGGCGATAATGTTCGCTCTCTCTTTGGGTGGTCCATCATTGTATGAAATTTCTCTCAACGCTATTCGCTACCCTGGTCGTGCTTGCCATTTCTGCCGTGGCGCAGACCAGTGATCCGGCTCCAAAGTCGGCGGCGGCCGATGAGCTGACGATGGCTTCAGTCGAAAAAGCGCTGGAGGAAACGAAGACCGATGCCAGCCTGGATGATGCCGCGAAAGCCGGGGTCACCAAGTTGTTGGAAGAAGCGGTGGCGAGTTTGCAAGCTGCCGAAAAGTTTGCCACCACCACGGCCCAGTATCAGAGCGACTTCCAAAAAGGCCCGGCGGAGATCGATCGTATTCAGAAGGAACTCAAGGCTCGTGAAAATGGAAAACCCGCCAGTGAGGATGCCAAGGATCCCACACTGGGGCCGAACGCGACCCCTGAGATGCTCAAAGCGCGGTTGCTTTCGGAAAAGACACGCCTCACAGAGTTGACCAATCAGGCGCGGGACTGGGAAAGCCAGTTGGCCGAGATGGAAACGCGACCATCCGCAAATCAACAACGCGTGGTCGAAGCGACCAAGCAACTGGCCGAAGCGGACGCCGACCTGATCCAGGTAAACCCACAGACGGATTCAACCACGCCGCCAGGTCCTCCGACCCCGAGGGAAAAAGCGGCGCGTCTTGCGATTCAGGCCCGGCAATTGGAACTGAAACGAGAACTGGAATTTCTGGCTCAGGAGTCACTAACGATGGAGTTAAGGCGGAGTTTGATCGAATTCCGCAGTCAACTGGCGGACTCGGACCTTGAGCGCTTGCAGGGTCAAGTGAAAGCACTGGAGAGTCGGGTCGATGCACTGGTGAGCGACAGGATTAGCGCGGCGGAGAAATTGGTCGAGGAGCTTGGAAGTGATCAAGTCAAAAATAATGCCTTGTTGGAGCGATTGGTGACCGATACCAAGGAGTTCTCGGAAAAGAATCGGAGCATTCTCGATCAGATCAGCTCTGCCGATTTGAAACTGAAGTCGACCCAGTCGGAGTTGGACCGGCTGCGCAGAGATTCCGACAATATTCGCGCTCAGATCGAGATCGGGGGGCTAGAGGATTCTTTTGCTCAGAGCCTTCTGGAACTGCGCAGTGGGATTCCGACCTCTCAGGATTTCCGAGTGCGTTCGGAAGCGCGAAAACACGAAATCGCGGCGGCTCGCCTGGCTGCGATTCGATTGGAGAGAGAGATGGACGGGGAGATACCGTTGGAAGATCAACTGTCCCTCATCGAGAACTCACTGCGCTCGGCAGAATTGGGCGATGAAGTGATTGCGAAACTCAAGCCCGTCCTGCGCTCGTTGATCGAAACTCGCGTGCAGTTGCACAAGGATGCCATCGAAGGAAATCGACGCTTGTCGAGTTTGCTTGGCCAGGTCGAGGCGGTTGACGCTGACAAAAATACCAAGGCCGTTGCACTCAGAAATTATCTGCAAGAAAAGTTGATCTGGGTGGCGAGTTCTCCGCCCCTTGGTTTCGCATCGCTGAACGAGATCGCTCCCGCCTTCCGTTCGCTGGCCGGCCCTGAGGCGATGGCCGAATATCTGGGAGTGCTGAGCCGGGTGGATTTCATGAATTGGTTGTTGCTGCCAGCTCTCGCCGCAGTGTTTCTGATTCCTCGTCCGCGACTGTGGAAATTTCTCGATGACTCTGCCGTGCGGACTCGACGTATCTCCACGGATGGCGTTGGCATGACCTTTCGCGCTCTCGGGGCGACGCTATGGCTGGCGCTTCCCGGTCCGATTCTTCTGCGCTTTCTCGGCTGGATTTTCATCAATGATTCCGGCGGGTCGGACATCGCCTTCGCTCTCGGAAGTGGCCTGCGATTTCCTGCTGGCCTCTTGTTGGCGATTCGGTTTACGTCGATCCTCTTCCGTCCCAACGGTGTGGCTGATGCGCATTTTCGCTGGAATCGGTCTCTGCTGGATCCCTGCCGTCGGGCTCTCTATGGCATGGTCTGGATCTACCTGCCGGCGAGTGCTCTGCTGGCAATCTTGTTGAGTCCGAACAACGCGACCTACTTTCAAGAGGCCGCACGGTTGGTGTTTATCTTCTCGTTGATCGCCTTCTCAGTCATTTTGTGGCGATTGGTGGGGAGATCTTCGAGGATTTGGTCCAGGTATGAAAACTCGACTCACAAACTGATTCGATTTCGCAATGTATGGGTGCCTCTGGTTGTTGGCACTCCGTTGGCACTCGCGGTGCTTGCGGGACTGGGGCATTTCCTCACGGCAGTGATGCTGACCTTTCAATTTCAGATGACCGTGCTGGTGATTGTCACGGGGATCCTGATCTACGGGTTGCTCGCAAGATGGGTGATCTTGAAAGAGCGGCGTCTGGCTCTCAGCGCGGCATTGGCTCAACGAGAGGCACGCAAGCAGGCTCAGAAAGAGAAGAAGGAGGAAGGTGATTCTCAGGTCGATCAACTCGTGGATGAAATCGTTTCGGTGGAGGAAGTCGAAAAGGAGGTTGACCGCGCCACGGTCGGCACTCAGACCCGTCGGCTCATCGGTGCCGTTGTGGTGGTCTGCGTCACGCTGGGCTGTTGGGTCATCTGGTCTGAGGTGATTCCCATCCTCAAGTATCTCGACACGCGTCACCTTTTTGGACAAGTCAGCATTGCCGATCTGATCTCGCTGGCTCTCATCGCATTGGTGACCAATGTGGTGTTTCGAAACCTTCCCGGACTTCTGGAGGTCGCTTTTCTCGAAGCCCTCGAACCCGAGGCCGGCGTTCGCAATGCCATCACCACCATCTGTCAATATGTGGTCATCGCGATCAGTGCGGCCGTCGCCTTTCAGACAGTGGGTTGGGATTGGTCGCAGTTCGGATGGATCGCCGCTGCTCTCAGCGTTGGCCTTGGGTTTGGCCTTCAGGAAGTGGTGGCAAACTTTGTCTGCGGACTCATTCTGCTGTTTGAGCGTCCGATCCGGGTTGGCGACATCGTCACCATCGCAGGTGTCGACGGGGTCGTTTCCAAAATCCAGATCCGCGCGACGACGATCACGACTTGGGACCGGAAAGAATTCGTGGTGCCGAACAAGGAATTCATCACTGGCACCCTGACGAACTGGACCTTGTCGAACGCCATCACCCGCCTGCTGTTCCCCGTGGGCGTGGCCTACGGGACGGATACGGACAAGGTCCAGGCGCTTCTGCTGGACATTGCCAAGAGTCATCCGTCTGTCCTCGAAGACCCCGGTCCCACTGCCATTTTCGAACAGTTTGGCGACAGCACGCTCAATTTCACCATTCGGTGCTTCGTGGCTCGGCCAGAGGTGCGACTGGAGACGACCCACCAGATCAATACCGAGATCAATCGCCGCTTTGCCGAAGCTGGGATCGAGATCGCCTTTCCTCAGCGGGACCTGCACCTTCGATCTATCGATCCAGGGATTCGGCTGGGTGGTGGTGCGACATCGTCTGGAGATTGATCGAAGCTCTCTGGTATTGGCGTGATTCCCGACTGGAAATCTGCGTCAGAACTCTGTTTGCTTCTCGTCATGACAAAACCCGGCTTCCTTCTCCTCCTGTCACTCTCGTTTGGTGGCGCGATTTTTGCCCAGGATCCTGAGGCCAGTATCCGGGAGATGGAAAAGATCGCCGACTTCGCGCTGGTTCCTCCGACGTTGAACACGTCACCGCTACCCGAGTATGGCTACGATCGGCTCGACTACGGGATGACGATCGGAATCGAGCGCACTCCCGGTGGACGACTCTGGGCGTGCTGGGTGGCGGGCGGCGACAGTCCCAAGGCCTACTTCGTGCTCGCGAGCAGTGACGATGACGGCGAGAGTTGGTCGGATCCTCGTCTTGTCGTCGATTCTCATTCAAAGGATCTGCCTCGTGATCGCAGCATTCTGGTGGGAAATCTCTGGACTGATCCCCTGGGGCGACTCTGGCTGATCTTTGATCAATCGATGGATATGTTTGACGGTCGGGCTGGCGTGTGGGCCGCCATTTGTGAAGATCCCGATGCCGAAACTCCGGAATGGTCCGAACCCCGGCGTCTCTGGCACGGTGTCACCTTGAACAAACCGACCGTTCTCTCCACCGGGGAGTGGATGCTGCCGATTTCGCTCGATCAACGCGGCGGCTTCGGGCCGTTCAAAGGAGCCTTCGCCGAACTGGATCCGCTGCGGGGAGCCAATGTGTTTGTCTCCACGGATGAGGGAGCCACCTGGGAACGTCGCGGTGCCGCCACTTTTCCCAATCCCGACTGGCACGAGCACATGATCGTGGAGCGGAAAGACGGCACCCTCTGGATGTTGGCCCGGACGGCGAAAGGCATCATGGAAAGCACCTCGAGCGATGGTGGTAGAACCTGGTCGGAAGCAACTGAGCCGGTCGGCATTCGTCAACCCGTCGCCCGATTCCACGTTCGTCGTCTCGCCTCGGGTCGCATTTTGCTGGTAAAGCATGGCGATGCCATCGATGCCCACGAGGGAAGGGTTCAGCTGTCCGCGTGGTTGTCCGAGGATGAAGGGAAAACCTGGAAGGGCGGACTGGTCATCGATGAGCGAAAGGGCATTTCCTATCCCGATGGATTTCAGGCTCCAGACGGCACGCTCTACATTTCCTATGATCGCAATCGATCCACCGACGGCGAGATCCTCATGGCCCGGTTCACCGAGGACGACATCCTCGCCCGCAAGTTGGTGGGACCGAAATCAAAGCTGAAGATGCTCATCAGCCGTCCGCTCGCGATCAAGAAAGCGAAAGCGGAAAAAGGCGGGGAGCCCCAGTTCGTCACGCTCTTCGATGGCAAGACTTTCGACGGTTGGGCGCATGGAGGCAACTGGGTCATCGAGGACGGCGCGTTCTATCG
>JAGROX010000101.1:0-1723 GCA_020440025.1 Verrucomicrobiia bacterium | reverse complement strand
CCCAGTATGAGTATCAGGTACTCGACAACATCGGCAGCCCCTATGGCGAGAATCCTCGTCAGGCGGCGGCCTCGCTTTTCTTTTGCATGGCGCCATCAAAGGACGCGACGAAACCTGTCGGCCAATGGAACGAAGGTCGCGTCGTCGGCAAAGGCACCGTGATCGAGCATTGGCTCAACGGTGAGAAAGTCATCTCCTTTGACTACACCGACCCGAAATGGGCCAAAGAGATCGAACTCCTGCGCATCCGAGGTGCCGATCTCGCTGCCCGCGGTGGCCAACTCTGGCTTCAGGATCACGGTGCCGATGTCTGGTTTCGGAATCTCAGAATGCGCGAGATCCCGGCCGATGAGGTCGTGACCGCCGATCCCAGTTTTCAGCCCATGCCCGTTCCTCCGGCGGCCTTGGAAAAAGAGGAAGCCCGCGTTCGAGGCATGTTGGAGAAAATGAAGGCGAAGCAATGAAACGGTTCATTCTCGGGTTTCTTTGTTTCGGTAGTGCCTTGGTTCTGTCTCAGGCGGGGCCTCCCAATATCGTTCTGATCCTCGCGGATGATCTTGGGCGCGAATGTTTGGAGTGCTATGGAGGCGAATCGTATCCGACACCGAACCTGAACCGATTGGCAGAAGAAGGAACGCGATTCGAAGCCTGCTACGCGACGCCGATGTGTAGTCCCACACGAGTCATGCTGATGACGGGGCGACACAGTTTTCGCAACTACACGGAGTGGGGGCGAATGGATCTGGATCAATCGACCTTGGCGACGGAATTGAAAAAAGCGGGCTACGCCACTGCCATATTCGGGAAATGGCATCTCGGTGGCTGGGATGCGGCTCCCTTCGGGCCGACCCGGGTGGGCTTTGATCGCTTCGCGACTTTTGACTACGAGAAAGTAGTGCGAGAGGGCGGTGAAATCGGCAATCAGTATTGGAGCACGGAGGTCTGGGAGGATGGGCGCAACTTTCGACTCGATGGCTACGCCCCGGCTTATTATCACGAGCATTCAATCGATTTCATCCGTCGACACGGCGGCTCGGAAAACGCATCGCAGCCGTTTTTTCTCTACTATCCGCTCGTTCACGCCCATCGGCCCTTTGTGCCGGACGATGAGACCGAGGCCAGTGCGGCCGATCAAACGGCCAAAAATGGTAAGCTCGAACATTTCCCGGCCATGGTGACCTACATCGACAAGGTGGTCGGCGAAATTATCGAGACGCTGGGTTCCAGCGGTCAGCTGGAAAACACGGTCGTCATTTTCTCCTCTGACAATGGCACCGACAACGTAAACGAGGCCAAAGAACTGCGATCGAAGTATCGCGGGATCAAGGTGCCGGGCGGGAAATACCTTCCCACGGATCTCGGCGCGAACGTGCCGCTTTTGGTGCGAGGACCCGGAGTGAGGGCGGGGCGGGTTGTCTCTGCTCCTGTTGATTTCTCTGACCTGATGCCGACTTTTTGTGAAATCGCCAAGATGGCACCGCCAAAAGTCACGGATGGTCAAAGTCTCTGGACCATGCTTCAAGGCGGTCCGGAGACGAGTCATGATGGACTCGCGATCACTTGGGGAGTGTTCGAGCATTCCTCGAAAAAATACAAAGACCCGCGAACCTACCGGGACGAGTTGATTCATCTGGTCCGGGACGAACGTTGGAAACTGTTGTCCACCGGCGCGCTCTTCGACCTGAAATCCGATTGGCAGGAAACCCAACCGCTCCCTGCCGAG
>JAGROX010000100.1:19860-20254 GCA_020440025.1 Verrucomicrobiia bacterium | reverse complement strand
GGTATTCGACGCCCATGAGCAGGAGCGCGAGGGGGTTTTTCACTTCGTGGGCGACACCGGCAGCGAGGCGGCCGACAGATTCCATTTTCTCAGCCTGAATCAGTTGAAGTTGGGTGGATTCCAACTCCTTGTTCTTCTCCGACAGATTGCGATTGAGCCGCTCCAACTGCTCGCGGGCACGGACACGTTCCGTGATGTCTTCGCTGATGCCGACTATGAGGGTCCGACCGCCGATCTTGTCGTCGACCGGAACTTTGACAGTGTGCAGCCAAACTTCCCCGTCCCCGGTATCAACAATCTCTTCGGGAACATCGATCAATTTCCCTCGCTTGATCACGGACTCATCAACTTGGCGAAAATACTCGGCCGACTCTTTGGAGAAAATCTGGTGATC
>JAGROX010000100.1:0-19815 GCA_020440025.1 Verrucomicrobiia bacterium | reverse complement strand
TTCCAAAGGACAAAGCGGAACTCGTCAGAGGCGTCTTTGGCAAAAATGGCAACGGGTAGATTGTCGATGACGCCTTCCAAAAAAGCTTCGTTTTCGGGAAGCAATCCCAAGGAGCGTCCAGTGGCAGTCTTTGCGGTGCGCTTCGGAAGCTTCTGGGTTTTCGAGCCGTCGGTATCGGACATGGGATACGAGTTGGGTTGAGGAAACCAAGGAGCAGCGATCGGGCCAGTTTGCCGTTGCAGAGATTGGGTAGTTCGAAGTTGGGATTCGTGGTCTGTCTCGAACCCTCGTGATGAGTTATACGCAACTTGGCAAAGGTTTCCGAGGAAAAAGACCCTGGTTCGTTCGTACTGCCTGAAAAAGCGAAAGGCCCGAGAGCGAACTCCCGGGCCTTTGCAATTGTGGGGATTTTAAATCTCCAGTCAGCTCTCTCCGATTAGGAGAAGAACTGCATGATTGGCTTGCCTTCGGGGATGACGTCGCCGGTCTTCTCGTCGGCCTTGTGGCCAGCCACCATGAAGGGGCGACCCGAGGGCGAGTAGATGACTTTGTCGAGCGGAACTCCCATGGCGTAAGCGATGGTGGCGTTGAAGTCTTTCGGTTCGACCGGATTTTCTTCAACCGCCATGCCGAGCTTGTCGGAGCTACCGTAGACCTGACCACCCTGGATGCCGCCACCGGCGAACATCGTGGAGAACACACGCGGATGGTGATCGCGACCACCATTGGCGTTGATCTTGGGCGTGCGACCGAACTCGGTACCGACGCAGATGAGAGTCTTCTCGAAGAGGCCCTCTGCTTTCAGATCTTCGATCAGTGCTGAGAGGGCGTTGTCGAGATCGCCGGCCCGTTGCGGAATGGCATTCCAGAGGTCGTTGTGCATGTCCCAGCCACCGGAGTCGACTTCGATGAAACGGACTCCACTGGAAACGAGACGCTTCGCGAGCAGGGCACCCTGACCGAGACGGTTGTTGCCGTAACGCTCCAGTTTTTTCTGGTAATCGGACTCCTTGGTGAGGTCGAAGGTGTCGAGATCTTCGCTCTTCATCAGGTTGAGAGTTTCCTCATAGAACTGAGTGTAGGCTTTGACCTCTTCCGTCTGGAATTTGCGACGGAAGGACTCGTCGAAGGTGTTCGTCATGTCGAGACGCTTGTCGAATCCCTTGTCATCGAGATCTTTCCAGATCTTGGAGTTCTGCACGCCGCGCATCGGATCGCCGATAGGCAGGGGAGCGAGAGTTGGGCCGAAGAAACCAGCGCCGGGGTGATTACCGCCGGTACCGATCGCAACACTGTCAGGCAGAGTCTCGTGCTTCTTACCGAGGATGCGCTGTGCCCAAGGTCCCATGCTCGGGTGGATGATGGTGGCACGGGGGGCATAGCTGGTGTGCATGAAGTAGGAACCACCGCGGTGGTCACCTGTCTTCTGCGTCATGGAACGAACCACGGCGATATCCTTGAATCCCGAGGCGAGCTTGGGCAGGAACTCGGCGAGTTCGATGCCGGCGACACCAGTGGAGGCACCCTTGGTCGCGCCGCCCGTTTCGGTGCCGGGCTTCGGATCGAAGGTATCCATGTGGGTCATCCCGCCGGACATGTAGAAGAAGATACAATATTCGGCTTTACCGCCGCCGGCTGCCTGAAGGGGCTTGCCGCCGAGGAAAGGGAGGATGCTGACGCCGAGAGCGGTTTTCGCGGTGCGTTCCACGAATTGCCGCCGGCTCAGCGGGTCGAGTTTCATGAGTTGATCTTTCATGGCTGGTGATGTGGTGGGTTTGGATTCCGGAGACGTATGTTTGATCTGTTGGCTATCTTTACTTAAATGGATGAACCGGGCCGAACGTGTTGAACGGCCCGATTCCGAAAATGCGTTTATTGGATGAACATGAATTCACGGGTGTTCACCAATGCCCAGACGACGTTGCCGAGAGCGGCCGCTTCTGCATTGGGGTCATCGCGATCACCACCCTTGACCCGCATGCCGCTGGAAGCGGTGGTCTTTTCAGCTGAGGTGGGATAACGGGACAAGATGCTGAGGAACAGTTTTTCCACCTTGTCTCCCTTGCCGCGGGTGCCATTGGCGACATCCTTGATGAGGTAGGCATCTTTGCTGGTCAGCACTTCATTGGTGATGTTGCCATTGAGAAGTGCCATCACCTGGGGCGAGGAACCGCCGGTGAATTGGTTTTCGATCAGTTGTTTGTCGGACTGACCGAACATGCGAAGGAAGTGGCCGGGAGGCTGGGGCAGGCTCATTTCGGAAGCACGCACCATTTGGACGCCACCGACACGACCGGCTTTGCCCATGTCCATCATCTCTTCATTCTCAGCGTCGGCGAGAGAACGCCCGATCTTGCTGAACTCTTCTTTGAACTTCATGATGTCATCCGCCGTTTTCAGGGCCTTGGGATCGGTGTGCATCAGCTCCTTGTAGTCATCCCATCCGCGGCGCACGAGAGCGTCGGGATTGGCGGATGTCAGGGTCACGAGTGAATCCCACATTTGTTCGGCGGTCATGCGGCGAAGCACTGGACCGGGGAAGTGATAGGTGCCTTTGTCGACCTGATCGAGGCTCGGAGAGTAGATCTCCGCTTCGCGCTGATAGGCTTGGGTGTTGTAAACCACCCGCATGAAGTCTTTCACGCTGTAGTTCAGGTCTTTCATCATCTGCTCCAGGAAAGTGAGCAGCTCGTAGTTCTCGGCCTGCCCGTCAAGGTGACCGGGGATGTTGTCGACCGGCTCGATCTGGGCGAGGCCGAAGGCACGTTTCCAGAGGCGGTTGACCAAGTTTACCGTAAAACGAGGATTGCTGGGAGACACCATCCAGTCGGCAAAAGCGTCGCGGGGCGACTCGTATTTTTCGAGATCCACCACATCACCGAAGTATGCACCAGGTTGGACCGAGGCGTTCGGCTCACCGTCGTCATACTTGTAGTCGTGAGGCAACTGAACCTCATTTTTGGTGCCATCCTGCACGTTGTAGGAAAGCGTCCCGAAGATCTGGCCGAGTTGCTGGTCGGTTTTTTGGTTGGGACGAAGCTTGCCGGCATCCAAGAGCACCTTGTTCATGCGATCGAGTTCCGCACGATAGTTGGCACCAGCCATCATGTTGTTTCCACCGCCCCGGGTTTTGGTCTGTCCCATGAAAGAGGCGAGACGATAGAAATCCATTTGGTAGATTTCTTCGAACGGGTGGTCATGGCACTGGGCACAGGTGATTTCCGTGCCGAGGAAAACGGTGAAGGTGTTCGACAGGTTGCAGAGGCGCATGCCATCGTCGGTCATCAGGTAGCCGGCGGCTGGATTGTCCCAAATCTGGCCTTCTGCGGAGATCATCTCCTTCACCATCTCGTTGAAGGGTTTGTCCTCACGGATGGAAGCCTTCACCCACTCGATGTAGGGGTCGGCTTTCAGCGTGTTGTTGCCCATCATCACGACGCCGTCGCGGATGCGAAGCAAATCGCTGTAGTGATTGAAGCTATTCATCACATAGGCTTCGGAATTGAGGAGGTCGTTGATGAGAGAAGCACGCTTGTTGCGATCACTGCTGGTAAGGAAACTGTCGGCTTCTTCGAAGGTCGGGATGCGCCCGGCGATGTCGAGGTAGACGCGACGGAGGAATTGGGAGTCCGAAGTCGGCGGGTTGGGGATACACATCTCCATCTCACGCTCCAACTTTTCCTTTTCCTTCTGCTTCAGCGCAGCGTCCAGATCTTCTCTGGCAGGAAGAGCCGCCAGTTCTTTCTGGAGATCGTAGTAGCTGGATTTCAGCTTGTTGAGCATCAGCTTGTCGATTTCAGCCGCCAGAGCCATGGGATCTTTGGGCAGATTGGCCATCACGAAGAGCCGGTCGGCCTCGCTCAGGTTGTTGGCCGGAAAGTTGACGACCTTTCCGTCAGGAAGCTTCAGTTTCACGATCGTATTGGCACCGGCGCCCTCGGTTCCGAGGTATTCGGCGTCAACCGTGCGGCCTTGAGTGTCGGTCCACGTGCGGGACTCGGCAAAAACCGAAGTCGCCAGCACCATGAATCCTCCAAGAATCAGGGATAGAGTGGGGAGTTTGTGGATGGCTTTCATTGCTTTTAGAACGTGTGATTCGTGGGAAATCGGGGGAGTGGTTGGAAGTGGTGGGAATGCCTGACAGGGAAAAAGTCAGCCGATAACTCTACGAGATTTTGGCTTCAGTATCAAAGATATATCGGCAGGCAGGTGGCTTGTGACAAGATTCGGACATTTTTTTCAAAAATTTCCTCCTTCGGTTGCGAGTTTCTGGATGACCGCCGGAGAAACCGCCTCGGGAAAGGCGTAAACTTCATCGATGGCTCCCTCGAACGAGGATTCCTGGGAACTACCACCGAGGCGAAGCTGATGAATGGTGCCTTGATCGACCGGGCCGCCACGGAATCCTGAAATGTCCTCCAGTTGTCCGTCGACATACAACTGGAGATGGGTGGCCACGTCGGCTGATTCTCCTCCGGCAAAGCGGAAGCCGATATGATGCCAGCGACCGTCCCGGAGATCGGTCGACCCCACCAGAAACGCTTCGCCGCTCTCCACTCTCAGGGCTCCCGTCGTACCGGCATCGAGTTCGGTATTCCACGCCATTCTCCAACGGGGCAGGTCGGAACGGGTGGATGGGGAGGACTCAGATGGCTGATCCAGAGAAACCAAGCTCAGGATGGAATGGGCCCCAATTTCTTGTGGCCGGGGCGGAATCCGCACCCAGAGGCTGACGCTGAGGGCTTGTCCGCTTTCGAATCCCGCCAGCAGCGGAGAATCGAATCTCTCCCCGCGAGTGAAGGTCAAGCCACCGCCCACGCGACCCACTGACCGCTTGGGACGGGACGGTTGCGAGGCATCAGGGAACAGACTGGCGAAAAATGGTCCTCCTTCGATGCCCCGTCCGTCGTCTTCGATTTCGGATCCGCCGGATTCGTTGAAGCCATAGTTGAGGAAACTCGGTCCGCTGGGTGGCGTCGAACCTTCCACCCGAAGGCTGAACTGATCGCCGGCGTAGTCGATCACTTGAAGTTCGCTTCGAGTGCGGCCGTCAGCGCGCACGGCCAACCCTTCCTCCACGATCATGGGCACGGCATTGCCGGTGAGTCGGCTCACTTCGACCACGCCCTGCATCACGTGGACCTCGGTATCACCAATTTCATCTACCGATACCCCGAACCGGGTACCGATATCGACCACGTTGACGCGAGGCGTATTGATGACAAAGCCGGTCGCAGGCTTGGGTACCTCGGCAGTCAGGCGACCGCTTTCAAGAAAGGCTCGGTTGGGGCGCTCGACTTCCAAAATCGCCGGACCTTCGAGAAATACTCGTGCTCCCGAGTTGAAGGTGATTTCCGCGACTCCGGATTTCAAGGTGAGACGACCAGGACGGAGCCAGCCGTCCGCATTCACAATCTCGCGGCTCGAAGCTGCCGATGGATCGGTCAGTGCGTCGGTAGTCAAAGGGTCCAACGGTGCGGGTATCCCCCAGACGACGCCAGCTTCTTCCGAAGTGACTCTGGCGACGAAACGACCACTGGTATCGACCGATCTCGAACTCTCTTCGGCCTCGTTGAGGCTCACGCTTTGAAGTCCCATGATCAAGAGCGCGGCGGCCGCTGCGGCAATCCCCGCTGCTTTCACCCAATCCCAACTGCTCAAGGGGCGAGGCTTCAGCCCTCGCTCATCGAGGATTTCCATCAGCACCGATTTCGCAAGCCTGCGGTCTGCCTGAGTCTCCACCGGAGGTTCGGAAGCGATGCGGGCCATGATGCCTGCGGCAAAATGGTCCGGAGTCACCTCCGCCAATTCCTCATCTTCCAGCAACACGCGCAGCGCGGCATCCATCCGCACCTGTTGGAAATAGACTTCCCTCAGCGCGGCGTCCGATTTCAGCGCCGCCTCGATAAAAGCCGCTGACTCGCCGCGGAGATCACCGCAGAGATAGGCGTCGAGAAGTTCGGTTTTCATCGGTTTGGAGAGAAAGGAAAAGGATTCGGGCGCTGCCGTTTGGGCCTAGCTTTGTGCTGCTGTCGATGCTGCCTGAGCCTTGGCTTCCACGCATTCGCGCAGCGCCGACCTCACCCGGCACAGGGTAGTCCGCACCCAGGCGTCACTTTGATCGAGCGCCCGGGACATTTCTTTAGACGTTTGGGAGAGCCGATACTTCATTCGCAACAGGGTGCGCTGACCATCGGGTAGAGCATCGATGCACTCCTCGAGATAGACGATCACGGGATCATCCGGTTTGAACTCTGTTTTGTCCGCTGATTGAATCAGGCAATGCTCCAAGTAGCGTTTCTGGTGCTTGGTCATCCGAGAATGCCGCAGCGTCTCCTGGCGAACCAAATTGAAGGCAATGGCGCGCAACCACTTGCCGAAATCCGTGCCCGCCTCGAAATCATCGATGTGGTGATAGGCAAACACGAAAGTCTCGTGAGCGATCTCATCGATCAGATGAGCCACTGGTAGCCGCATGGCGACGAAGGCACGCAAACGCGACGCGTGCTGGTGGATCAATTCCTCGAAATCTTCGAGGCGTCCGGCCTGCACTGCGCGAACCAGTTCGTCTTCGCGTTCTTCGTTCATGGCTGTGTCAGTGGGAGAAGAGGAAAGCCGTCACGCCTCCTCTTCTATCAAATGATAACCCGAGACCGGCAAAATGTTACAGAGCCGGTTCACTTTCCATTTCTTCTGCGGAGAGATGCAGATCGTTCGATCTCGCGATGGCATCCGGGTAAAAACTGAGGAAATCCGCTTCGAAACCGGCGTAGTTCTTTTCCAGATCCGTGATCGAGTTCGTCATCGCGCCGAACCGTGGGGAACGTCGGGAAATTCGTCGCATCGCCTGATCAATGCCATCCAACGAGGCGTAGGACGCCAGCCAGCCCTGACGTTCCATTCGTTCGATCACCACATTGGCATCCTCAGGCCCCAGGGGACCGGCCTCGCGAAGATCCGCATAACACGAGCCGATGAATTCCTCCAGGCTTTCGCCATCGCTGGCAAAACGCTCCCAGTGGAGGCTGAGGAAATGATCGTAGAAAACATCGACCACGATGCCGGCGAATCGAACCCGCTCCGGGCTGAGTCGCGAGCGACTCAGCCGCCAACTGGGATGGGCGTCGGTGAAAACATCGAGTCGCCGGTGATGCACGATGCCTCGCCAGATCGATGGCGAAAATCGGTCATCCGGTCTCCCGTGCACGAAATCGCCGAGGAGATTTCCCAGTCGGGAAGTCGGCTCGGGGCGGGCGAGATGGAGATGGGCGAGGAAATTCATGTCGAGGAGCGCGACTCAACAGGGTCAGGTCTCAGACCCAACAGGGTCAACCCTGAAAACGGGCGGTAAAATCGTGCCGATGGAACGTATTTGAGACGAAATCCCGGTTTCTTCCTCGGCGATCGTGGTTCATGATTTCATTGTCATGGCTTCCGCTTCTTCCCCTTTCATCCACGATCATTTTCTGCTTCGGACCGAGTCGGCTCGCCGCCTCTATCATCAGTTCGCGGCGTCGCAGCCTATTCTCGATTATCACAATCACCTGCCGCCGGCCGACATCGCGACCAACCGGCAGTTTGCCAATCTCTACGAAATCTGGCTGGAAGGTGATCACTACAAGTGGCGCGCCATGCGCTGCAATGGCACTCCCGAGTCGCTCTGCACCGGCGGTGCCGAACCCTATGAGAAATTCCTCGCCTTTGCCCGCACCGTTCCCCACACCCTGCGCAATCCGCTCTATCACTGGACCCATCTGGAGCTGAAACGCTACTTCGGCATCGATACTCTGCTGAACGAGTCGACCGCGCCCGCGGTGTGGGAGCAAGCCAACGCGATGCTGCAACAGCCCGAGTTTTCCACTCGCGGCATCCTCGAAAAATTCCAAGTCAAGGCGCTCTGCACCACTGATGACCCGACCGACGATCTCGCCCATCACCTTGCCATCGCCGACTCCGACGGCCCAGCTAAAGTCTACCCGACATTCCGGCCCGACAAGGCGTTGAACGTCGATCAGCCCCAGCTTTTCAATGCCTGGACGGATCGCCTGTCCGCTGTCGCCAACTGTCACATCGCCAGCTTTGCCGATTTCAAAGACGCCCTGAAATCCCGGCACGATTTTTTCCACTCGGTCGGCGGTCGCCTGTCCGATCACGGCCTGGATCGTTGCCCCGCGAAATTCGCCACCGGCTCCGAGGCGTCCGACATTTTCGAGCGCGCCCGGGCTGGCCATGCTGCCAACGCGGAGGAACGCGAGGCTTTCGTCGGTCACCTGATGTTGTTTTTCGGCCAACTCGATGCGGAGAAAGGCTGGACCAAGCAGCTCCACGTCGGTGCGATGCGAAACAACAACCGCCGCCTTTTCGAACAGATCGGTGCCGATATCGGTTGCGATTCCATCGGCGATTATCCCCAGGCCCAGGCCATGTCGGCCTATCTCGGCCGACTTGATCTCGACGGTTCCCTGCCAAAAACGATCATCTACAACAACAATCCGAACGACAATTTCATCTTCGCCACCATGATCGGAAATTTCCAGGATGGCGAAATCCCCGGCAAGGTTCAGTTCGGCAGCGGTTGGTGGTTCCTCGATCAGAAAGAGGGAATGGAGTGGCAGATGAACGCGCTTTCGAATTGCGGTCTGCTGTCCCGCTTCGTCGGCATGCTGACCGATTCCCGGTCCTTCATGTCGTTTCCCCGACACGAATATTTCCGCCGGACGCTGTGCAATCTCATCGGTCAGGACGTCGAGGACGGCGCGGTACCGGACGACGACGGCCTGCTCGGGCCCATGATCGAGAACATCTGCTTCGGCAATGCCCGGGACTTCCTCGGTCTGGAACTCTGAAATCCCTACCCATCATGACTCAGGAGAAAAAAGCCCTCGCCGTTGTCGCCCTCTGTGTCGTGATCATTGGCGCTGGCATGCTCTACTTGCGGGATCGCGAACCGCCCGTGGTCGTCACCCGCGCCCGATTATCGGCTCTCCAGACTTCCATCGAGGAATGGGCCGCCGTGCAGGGCAGACTTCCGAAGAACCTGGAAGAGTTGAACCTGCCCGACGAGGCCATTCACGACCACGCCGACAAGCTTTTCGACTTTCGGGTGTCCGAGGACGGAAAAACCGTGACCCTGTCCAGCTACGGCGTCGACGGGAAACCCGGCGGCAGCATGTTTCGCGCGGACAACGAAGTGACCTTCACGATCGAAGGCTCGCCTGCGAAAAACTGAGCGGATCGAATCAGATCAGATTCCCATCCGCGACAGCACGTGGGCGATGCGGCCCAGTGCGGCAGACGTCTTGGGGTAGGTGGCTTCCAGCTTGAGCAGGCTTTCTTCCAATTGCTCGGTAATGGATTGAGCCTCAACGCTTTCTGCAGTTTTGTGAACCATGTCCATGGCCGAGGTGATCTCTTCAGCAGCCGCTTCGCTCGCTTCGGCTTCGATCTCCGACAGCAGAGCGAGTAGCTCCTGCTTTTCCCCTGCCTCCAGGTGAGGTTGGTTCTGAATCTGCGCTGACAGTTTTTCGATCGAGGCTCGCATGTCGCTACCTTTCACGAAATCCGCTCGCAGGACAAGCGGATCTGTCAGCGAAATGGCTCAGTGTGAAAACAGCAGACGATAGCCGATCCAGAAAATGCCGAAGTCGATCAGCATGTGGCTGAACCACGGTCCCCAGAGTGATTTGTGCCGCTGATACAGCCAGCTCCAGAACGCCCCGCCGATCCCCACGCAGACTCCGAGAAAGATCGCGAAACCGAGCGGAAAAAACTGGCTCGTGATCACGATGTGGTGCGACATGAACCCCACCGCCGCGATGACATGCGCCCACGGCTGCGGGACCAGGTGGCGCAGGTTGCCGTAGACGAACCACCGCCAGTAAAACTCCTCCAGCGCCGCGTGAACGATGGAAATGGCGCAGGCGGCCAGCGCAAAGTGATCGAGCATCCCAAGTCCGTCGACTTTCTCGCGAACTCGAGCCCCGTTCTGCTCCATCAGAGCGCCCATCGGCGAAAACTCCTTCAACGCCAGCATCAATCCCACGATCCCAATCCCGAAAAGGGCACCCCAAAGCATCGATCGTCGCCGACCGATCAGGTGTGGCATCTCGCGCCGCAGCGATTCCCGGAGAATGACCAGTGTCGCCAGCGGCGGCCACACTAGCAGGAAGACCTTGATGGCCGCATAAAAGCCGTTCCCAAAAGAAGTGCCCGGAAAGAGCACAAAGTAGAAAAACGAAGCCAGCAGCGGCAGCACCAGCGCCGGTCCCACGACCAGCCAGCGGGTAGTTGGCGAGGCCTTGAGTAGAAAAGGGGAAGATTCTTGAGTCATGAGCGAGGACTCAACAAGCCCGCGGAGCGGCCATTGCTCAAATCGGAAATATCGACTGTTAACATTGATCTGGTCGATGATGAATCGGCGAGAGCTTCAGTTGGTTCGCACCGAAGGAGGTCCTTGATGAACCTGACCTCCGCTCTGTCAGGTTCCCACCCGATTGGGTCAAAGTTTTCCCATCAGGAAATTGTCAACAAGATCATTGTCTAGCGAACCCGGTTGTCGAGTTGTTACTTCTCCAAGTTGGGATCAATCACACGCAGGAGAGCCTCCAATCTTGAATTTAGAAAATATGACGCACTCACTCTGTCGGGTGATACCTGAATAAATGCGGGTCCCGCTTTGGCTTTAAATTCGATCTTATGATCACTGCCGATTTTCGCCTTGTTTTGTTCGTTCAAACCGCTGGCGCGAATCACCTTTACCTCGCCATCCCGATATTCAAATTTGGTTCCACTAGAAACTGCCAAAAAAGTGATCTGCTCAACCCATCGATTGAATTCATCCTCTTCTGGTTCTTTGAAATCGTGTTTGCCTTCAGAAATTTTCTCGATATCTACCAAGATTTCGGCCCGTAGATCTCTTGATCTTAATGCCGATTTCAGATCCCCTTGCCTTGTGAGATCGGTGGTCAATTGATCAAATTTGATTGCCGCTTGTTTCATGATGACAAGTTGCTTCGCTCTCACCTCACCGGTCACCTCGAGAATTTTCTCATCGAAAATTCTCCGTAAACGTTGAAGCTCAGGGACTGAAGCAAAATTTCGTTCGCCGGGCTTCGCGTAGTTTTTTATCTCGTTCTCGACCAAGAGCACATATTCGAGATTGCCCTTTTTTTGAATCTCCTCTCGGAGTTTCCGAAGGGCCCCAATGTAGTCTTGGGTGAGAGCTGCGATGGGACGTTCCGCGAGATCTAATGACTGTTCGTAACCGCGATTCAGGTCCGCAACCAATTTATTGTCAGTCTCTTGAGATAGAATTACTTCACATGAAAAAGCGGCGAGGAGCAGGGAAAAGAAGATTTTCTTATTCATTTCTCAAACGGGTGGCGTCAACTTGAGAGTTAACTTCTGCCTTTCGACAGCATTTCTGACGAAATGCGGTGGGACAAAATGGAAAAAAACGTGATCTCACCAACAAAGTCAAGACCTTGGGAAGTTGATACCACCGCTGAAGGGGCCGGGATTTTCTCGATGGCTTCCGAATCACCCCCTTCTGCTTTCCTCTTGCTCGTGCCAGCTTCGACCGTCTGGCAGCTGTGGTGGTAGGGTTGCGATGAAGGCCCCCCAGCGGGATTTTTCCCGAGTGGCAGGAGCAGGGCCGACAACTCGGTGAAATTTATCGACCGTCCCGGTCAATTTGGAAACTGTCCGATGCGTTTTGGACGCTATCTTTTGCCATTGCATGAGCCGATTTTTGCCCCTAAACAGCCCTTTTTCGCCGATTCAACCCTGTTAGGTCGGTGACTTAACCCTGTTTAGTGCCGGTCACGGTTTTTTCCCTGCGATCATGATGACCTCAAGACCGTTGGATCAAGCTCAGGTGCGCATTTGCTACGCCAGAATCTCGCGAATCACGTGTCCATGCACGTCGGTCAGGCGTCGGTCGATGGAGTCGTGGCGGACGGTGAGTTGTTCGTGATCGATCCCGAGCTGATGCAGGATGGTCGCGTGGATGTCGTAGACCTCGGTCGGCTTGGCGGGATCGAGTGGTTTGAATCCCCACTGATCGCTCTCGCCATGCGTGACGCCGCCCTGAATGCCGCCGCCGCAGAGCCAGTTGGTGAACACGAAGGGATTGTGATCGCGACCGACGCCACGTTGGGCACAGGGCATGCGGCCAAATTCGGTGGTCCAGAGGATGATGGTGTCGTCCAGCATGCCGCGCTGCTTCAGGTCCTTGATCAGCCCGGCGGCTCCCACTGCCATGCCGCGGGCGAGGGGACCGTGGTCGCGCTTGATGTCCTCGTGACTGTCCCAGTTGCGCCGGGGAAACCCATTGTCGTTTCCGGACCAGATCTGGACGAAGCGAACGCCGCGTTCGAGGAGACGTCGGGCGATGAGGCACTTGCGGCCGAAGAACTCGGTCTCGGCTTTCGCATTGATTTCGGTGTCATCCACTCCCGGTCCCTCGGGAGCCAGACCGTAGAGATCTTTGATGTATTGCGGTTCCTTCGACACGTTCAGGGCCTCGGTGGCGCTGAGTTGCATCTTCGCCGCCAGTTCGTAGCTGCGGATGCGGGCCTGGAGTCGGCTGTCGCCGGGGCGTTCCTCGGCGTATTTCGAGTTCAGGGAAGTCAGCAGATCCCGCCCGGCCCGATCAGACGACGGAGTGATGTATCGGCTGTCTTTCGGGGGAAACAGATCGTCGATGGGAGTCTCCGCTCCGGGACGGATCACCGTGCCCTGATGTTCGGCGGGCAAGAACATCGACGACCAGTTTTTCGTACCGTTGGAGGCGAGCCCGCGATGGTCAGGCAGCACCACGAAACCGGGCAGGTTGTCGTTTTCCGATCCGAGCGCGTAGCTCACCCAGGAACCGGCACTGGGAAATCCCGGGCGATTGAATCCCGTGGTCTGGAGCAGGGTTCCCTGACTGTGAACGCCGGTCTTTCCCAGCACATTGTGAACGAAGGCGATGTCATCGACCACCTCGCCAAGCGGCGCGACGGCCTCCGACACCGCTTTTCCGCATCGCCCGTAGCGGGAGAAATCCCAGACCGATTTCATGGAAGCCCCCGGCGAACTCTGGAAAAGCTCCACCGTTTCGCCCGGGTCCCACTGTTGACCATGTTCCTTTTCCAACTGCGGCTTGTAGTCGAACAGATCGACATGACTCGCCGCGCCTGCCATGAAAAGCTGCACGACCCGCTTCGCCTTTGGCGGATGATGCAGCGTGCTCGAGAGCACGCCGTCACGCGCCAGCAGATCGGTTAGCGCGAGCCCCGGAAAGGTGCCCGCGAGTCCGGCGAGAAACTGACGACGGCTAGAAAATGGGAGTTTTCCCGTCGGGGTGTCTGAGGTAAGCTGCGAGTGATTCATGGACGAGGAAATTCCAAAATTGGCCGACGCGATCTATCGCGAACGAGTGATCAGGGCGAGGATGGTTCCGTCTTCCCAAAAAATGGGGTGGGGTCCGGAATTGTTTTCCGAGGCTTGCTCTCGAATGCGGGCTGGCATCCGAATGCAATTCCCTGAGTCGACGGAGCAAGAGGTCGAATCCACGTTGCGCCAGCGTCTTGATCGTTTGGTGCGCATGCACGAGCAGGGAATTTTTGAGACCGTAGCTCGATGATGAAAAACGGCAATGAAGCAGCGGCTCGCGTGATTGAAGCCTTGGACGAATTGGGAATCGAATACCTTCTCGCGGGCTCGTTTTCTTCGAACTACTATGGCATCCCTAGATCGACCCGGGATGCCGATTTCGTGGTTGTCCTGTCGACTGGAATCACTGCATTGGCTCAGAAGCTGGGAAAGGAGTTTGAACTTGACCCGCAAGCGTCGTTTGAGTCGGTGACCGGCACGTTTCGAGATGTTTTTCAGGTGCCTTCCATTCCTTTTAAGATCGAACTTTTTCACCTGAGCAAGGACCCCCATGACTGCATGCGCTTTGAGCGGCGTCGGGAGGTTTTTGATGAACTTATCGGGCGTAAAGTTTTCATTCCGGCGGTCGAGGATGTGATCGTGATGAAGCTGAGATGGGCGAACGGGGCCAAGCGCGGCAAAGACTCTGACGACGTCCGCGATGTCATCGCGGTACAGGGCGATGATGCGTTCGATTGGGACTACATCCATCAATGGACGGCCCAGCATGGCACGCGAGAATTGCTCGACGAGATCCGAGCATCGATTCCGCCGATTGACTGAAGGGCAAGTCGCGTCAATCGACATAGGAAAATTCGCTGAGATTGAGTATGACCCGGCAGGCGTTGGCGAGGCCGTGTTGACCGGCGTAGGCGGCGATGGCGGTGCGTTCGTCGTCGCGGGGGGCGCGTCCGGTGGCGAGGAGAAAAGCGGTCGCAACAGGATCGGGATCGTTTTTCACCCGCTCGGCAAAGTGTTCGGCCATCGTTTCCATGAACGGGTGATTCATCAGTGACAGGGCTTGGAGCGCGGTTGTCGTTTCGTCGCGTTTCGCCACCATCTGCGAGGGGTCGGCGCAATCGAGTGTGGTGAGAAAGGGCTGCGTTTTTGAGCGGACGATCATGCGATAGATCGATCGGCGCTGCGCTTTGGGATCGTTGTGATCGTGGAGGTGGTATTCGTAGTGAGGCGAATGCTGCGGCTTCTCGATCACGAAATCCTGAAAGCTCGGCCCGCCTCGCTCGGGATTCAGTTTTCCGGAGGTAAACAGCACCGCGTCGCGGGTTTCCTCGGCCGAGAGGCGGCGTCGGTTGGCCCGCCAGTAGAGGGTGTTGTCACCATCGATGGCAGCGCACTCGGGATTGTGGGCTGAGCTTTGTCGCCAGGTGGCGCTGGTCACGATGAGTCGATGCAGCGCCTTGAGTGATTGTTTCGGATCGTCGCGAAGTTCTGCCGCGAGGAAATCCAGCAACTCGGGGTGAGTCGGTGCCATGCCCATGCGTCCGAAGTCGTTGGGAGAATCCACGATGCCGCGTCCGAAATGCCAGAGCCAGACGCGATTGGCGATGGAGCGCCAAACGAGTGGATTCTCCGTATCGGTGAGATAGCGAGCAAGAGCCGCTCGTGAGTCGGCTTCCGTGGCATTCGGGGGCAGCTGAAACTCGGGGGACGTGTGTTCCCAGAGGGCAGGGGCACCGGGATGCATCTCGGCACCGGGATTGAGAATGTCGCCGCGATTCAGAAGATGGATGATTCTCGGCTTCCCTTCGGTGGGATTGACGTTTCCAAATTTCTTGAAATGGGTGGCGGCGGCGTAGACGAGTTTTCCTTCGGGGAGCGCCTTCAGTTCATCGCGCTGCGTGGCGAGATTCTCGTCGATCTCCGACTTTTTTTTCTCGATTTCAGGGGTGTTCACGCGGTCGAGAATGACGTGCTCTTTCACCTGCCACTCTGCCAGTTCCGCCATCGCTTCGGGGTCGCCTCCGGTGGGGAATTTGCCGTCGACGAGATTCTGTTTTCTCCAGCGTGAACCGGATTCGATAGAGTCCAATGCGGTCACCTTGGCCCTTTCAGCGAGGTTTTTTCCGTTGGTGCCCAGAATCCGAAATTCGGCGAGAGCCAGGATGTAATCGTCCTTTCTCTCGGCAAGTTTCGTGGCAGTCAGTCTGAAATATTTCGCCTTCAGGTTTTCCGTCGGAATTACCACCGGCAAAATGCCGGGATTTGTCACATCGCGACTCGTGTGATCAGCGAGGAGTCGGACATTTTTTTTGAACGAGGGATCGTCTGAGCTTTCGACGCGATAGCGAACGGGAAACCCAAAACCGGCCCCGATGCCGGCGTAGTCGTCGTCGGCCCCGATCAATTCGATCGATCGAGCGTCGACCGCCTCGGGCAACTCCACCTGCACCCACTTCTCCACCGCCGCGCTCTTAACGATCTGGCTGTGATAGCCATACTCGGCGGACTTGGTGACCTCACCGACTCCTTTCTCCTTCAGGAAGCGAATGCGATCACGCGCTTCCGAAAGCTCCGGACCACCGGCGGCGATGACCTGCTTTTCGAGTTCCTTCTTCGACGTTTCCAGTTTTCCGATTTCGATCACCAGATGTTCCCGTTTTCTCTGAATGTCCGGATCCAGATCGTAGACCCGTGGAGCCCGGTCGATGGCGGCAAAGACCGCATGGAGACGGTAGTAGTCCTCCATCGAGACCGGATCGAACTTGTGGTGATGGCATTGAGCGCATTGCACCGTGGTCGACATGAAGGCGTTGAAAGTCGCGCTGACCATGTCGTCGCGATCCATGTGCTTGGCGATGCGTCCGTCGACCTTGCCTTCGCCGACTTCGGAGTGAGCGATGTAATCCCATGGCCCCGCCGCGATGAAACCGAGCGCGACGATGCCGTTGGGATCGTCGGGAAAAAGCGCATCGCCCGCGATCTGTTCCTGCACGAATCGCGACCACGGTTTGTCGTCGCTCAGGCTCTGAATCACATAGTCGCGATATGGCCAGGCGTTCGGGCGAGGCTTGTCTTTGTCGTATCCGTGGGTCTCACCATAGCGAGCGACATCGAGCCAATGGCGCGCAAAGTGTTCGCCATAGGCGGGACTTGCGAGCAATTGGTCGACCAGTGTGGTCCAGGTTGCCTCAGGATCCTTCGCGTATCCGGTGACAAAGGCATCGATCTGCTCCGGAGTCGGTGGCAGCCCGGTGAGATCGAAATACAAGCGCCGAACCAGAACGCGCGGCTCGGCTTCGGGCGAGGGACTGAGTTTTCGTTCCTGCAGCTTTGCCAGAACGAACTGATCGACCGCATTTCGCGCCCACGGCGTCCCATTTGACCCTGTTAGGTCCGGGACTCGACCCTCTTTGATCGGCCGCAGGGACCACCAATCGCGGCCCGGCACGTAGCGATCCTTGAGAGGCTGCTCTTTCGGTAAAGGGGCTCCGGCATTTACCCAAGCGGTCAGGGTCGAGATCTCTGCGGAGGACAAAGGATCGCGGTCCTTGGGCATCTCTGGATCGGGGCCGGAGACTGATTCCAGAATGAGCTTCAGGTCATCGATCTGCGCCGGTGCCAGATCCAAGACGACATCGCCTTTGTGATCGTGGGTATTGTGACAACTGAGGCATTTCTCTTCGAGAATACCCCAGGCCACCGCCGACTCTTCGCCATTCGCATTGTCCAATCCGCAAAGTGCGGCGGTCGCCGCGATGACGAACGCTATTCGAGAATCTTTCACCTGACCTACTGTGCCGGAACTCTGCCGGGACGTAAATGGCGTGGACGAGGGGAATTCACGCGGTTGACTCGGTTCACGGTTTTCGACAGGATCGCGGCTGATGAACCGAGAATCCGCGAAATCATTGGCTGTGGGACTTGGCTGGGTGATTGCGATTTTTGGGGGATTGGTGGGACTGTTGTCGATGGTGACGGGAAGATCTCCTACCGGTGATGG
Organism: Verrucomicrobiia bacterium; assembly: GCA_020440025.1. GTDB lineage: Bacteria > Verrucomicrobiota > Verrucomicrobiia > Verrucomicrobiales > DEV007 > JAEUHH01. The sequence goes on along the minus strand of JAGROX010000100.1, from coordinate 2,438 downwards.
TTCGGTGGGAGTCATCTACAAGTCGATTGACGGACACGATCTGGTGATGCGGATCTATCGACCGAAAGGGTCCAAGCCAGACGATCAGCGACCTGCCGTGATCTGGTTTTTCGGTGGCGGTTGGGAAGTGGGAACGGTGGAACAATTTGCCAAGCAGGCGGCTTTTCTGCGGGATCGTGGATTGGTCTCGATGACGGTCGACTATCGGGTGCGATCTCGACATGGCACGACGACGACGCCTTTTGAGTCGGTGCAGGACGCGAGGTCCGCCATGCGTTGGGTTCGTGCTCATGCGGCCGAACTCGGAGTCGATCCGGATCGCATCGCGGCAGCTGGGGGTTCGTCAGGAGGCCATCTGGCGGCGACTTGTGCGATTCTTGATGGCCCCGATGAAGCTTCTGACGACCTGTCTATCAGTCCGGTTCCGAACGCCCTGGTGCTCTTCAACCCGGTTCTCGACATGGACATTCCTGCGGTTCGAAAAAGAACCAGTGATGAGCAATTCCAGAGCTTGATGGCGCTGTCACCGATCGATCAAATCCGATCGCCTCTCCCGCCGACCTTGATTCTCCATGGCACCGCGGATTCCATCATTCCGATCTCCTCGGCGATGGGTTTCGTCGAAAAAGCCAAACGCCTCGGTTCTCCGCAGATCGAGCTGATTCCCTACAAAGGGATGACTCATGAGTTCTACAACCACGGTCTCAACGGAAACCGGGAATTCAACGACACGATCGAAAGAGTCGTCGGTTTTCTCGATCAGTTGGGCTGGATCGAGAATTGACCGCAAGGCGCGCTTCTGACGATGATGCAGGAATGAAACGCCGCACCTTTCTCACTTTCTGTTCTTCGACGGGGTTGTCCCCCGTCATTGGTTCCTGGGCGGCCTCGCCCAATGAAACTCCCAACATTGCCTCGGTGGGAGTGGGAGGGAAAGGCTGGGCCGATTCCCAGGGCGCGGCGGCTTTTGCGAACATGCAGGCATTTTGCGATGTGAACACGGGCCGGACCAAGCGGAAAGGGGGCTACTTCCTTGCTACCGAAAAATGGCCGAAGGCGAACAAGTATGCGGACTGGCGAGAGATGCTGGAAAAGGAAGGCGAAACGCTCGATGGAATCACGGTAACGACCCCGGATCACATGCATGCCCCGATCACGATGACGGCGCTGAGAATGGGGATCGCCTGCTACACCCAGAAGCCGTTGACTCGGACGATTTACGAATCCCGTATGATCTCTGCTGCGGCGAAGGAAGCCGGCGTCGCCACGCAGATGGGGAACCAGCATCACAACGGTCGCACCTACAAAACTCTGGTGAACCTCATCCGCAACGGTGCGGTCGGAAAGATCAAGGAGGTTCACTGTTGGTCGGATCGACCGGTTTGGCCGCAGGGAATTGCCCGCCCGGATGGCACATCCGAAGTTCCGGAAACGCTCGACTGGAATCTTTGGCTCGGAGGCGCACCAGATCGGCCGTTTCACGATGCCTACCAGCCGTTCAACTGGCGCGGTTGGTTCGACTTCGGCGCGGGAGCGCTTGGCGACATGGGCGCGCACATTATCGATCCGCCGGTGTGGGCCTTGGAGCTTGGGCCTGCGTTGACGGTGTCCTACGAGGGACCGGAAACGATGCCGGAGACTTTTCCGAAAGCAGAGCGAATTCACTACGTTTTCAAAGGCACGAAACTCACAAAGGGCGAGCAGTTGGCGCTGACTTGGCACGATGGTGATAAGCGCCCGGACCTCACCGCCTGTGGATTGCCAGCGGACTTCAAGCTGGCGGGTGGTGGCTCGCTCTATATCGGAGAAAGTGGAACCATCGTGGTCGGGCACGGGAGCAGTGCCTTGCCGGCCATTTTTCAGGATGGAAAGTCTGCGGGAATCGATTTCGAAGTGATCGATGGAGTGAATCACTACGAGCAATGGATCAACGCGATTCGTGGAGAAGGCGAGACGACTTCGAATTTTGCCTACGCTGGGCCGTTAACCGAAACGGTGCTCCTCGGCACGATCGTCTGTCGTTTTCCGGGTCAGACCTTGGAATGGAACCCCGGGGCAATGAAATTCAACAACAGTGCCGAAGCGACCGGACTGGTGAGTCAACCGTATCGAAAAGGCTGGGAGGTGGAGGGATTGGGGTAAGGCTTTGTGGCTCTTGACCCAGATCAGGCAAACTCGTACGTTTTCCCCGTGAATCCTGCCCTCGAATATCATCGTCAACTCACTCGCCGCCGTTTTTTTGAAGGGGCGGGGCTGAAGGTTGGTGGCTTGGCGCTGGCCTCGCTGATGGGCCGTCAAAAGGCGATGGCTTCCGCTGCTGCTCCTTCGGTGGGACAGGTTCACTCGCCGCTGCCGGGCTTTCCACATTTTGCGCCGAAAGCGAAGCGGCTCATCTATCTGCACATGAACGGGGCGCCGTCGCAGTTGGATCTTTTCGA
>JAGROX010000099.1 GCA_020440025.1 Verrucomicrobiia bacterium | reverse complement strand
GAAGCGGGCGTGATCGCCTTTTTCCAAGAGCGAGGCGATCGCATCACGTTGAACGACGAGGGGCATGCGGTGAAGCTTTTCAGTAGTGGGAAACCCGAGTTGTCCGTCGCCGAACTGCAAGTGATCGGAAAGCTGACTCACTTGGAAGAACTTGCGCTCAATTCCGCAAAAGCGGGGGACGACGACTGGGGATTTCTTCAGGAGTTGAAACAACTCCGTCTCATTCGCATCTGGCACGGGCACCACTTTTCATCGTTGGCTCCCTTTGCCGGGATCCCCGCCGAGGATGTGCTTTTCGGCGGTTGCATGGGATTGCGTGATCTGAACAAGGACGACCCCGATCAGTTGCGAAACGCGGTGCTGACCTTGCGCGATCTTCCGAATGTGAAAACGCTGACGCTGTATCACTCGCCCCTGACGCCGGACGACTCTCATCTGGCGCACTTAGTTGCCGAGTTCCCCGGGCTGACCGATCTTCGAGTCGACTTCGCGGCACCGCGCGGTCAGGAGGTCAAGATCACTCCCGAGGGGCTGGCCAGATTGGCAAAGCTGAAGTTGACCCGCTTTGCCGTAGAAAACGCGGAGGCGCTGACGCCGAAACATCTCGCAGCGCTTGCCGAGATCAAGACGCTGGAGAACTTGCACATCTACCCGCCGCGAACCGGCGAGTTTGACCACGAGCCCCTGCTCGCTGAGTTGAAACAACTGCGGCCGAACCTGAAAATTACTTTTCAGGAACAGCCGAAGTAAGCGAGAATCCTCAATGCTCCTTGGAGGGATTGCCGAGCGGTTGTCCGATCTCCTGTAGCATGTTGACGAACCAACTTTCGTTGTAGTCGAACGGCTTTCCTCCCTTGATTCTCGGGAAGGCGATGGTGCTCATCTTGCCTCCGTTGTCTTCGTCCAGCCCGGCAACACCGCTGATGCCGTCGAGGGCGGAACGGGCGGCGTGCGCGCAGCTCTTGAGAATGAGGTCGAGGTCTTCTTTGATCGGCGCGGCCGAGCGGGCGAAGTAGCCGCTTTTCTGCACCAGCACCTTTTCGGCACCGAGCTTTTCCTTGAGTTGGCTGGCGAACCACTGACCGACATTGACTTCGTCGAGCCGGACGTGGCCGAAGGCATCGCGCGGCATGACTTTGCCGGTGGTGCGCTCGATTTCATGCACGATGGCGTCGACTCCGGCGCCTTCGCTGAGGAAAATGTTTACACTGTCGTGTTCGTCCATCTTGACCTTGAGGCGTTCGACTTCCGAGTCGAGATCGACTTCCATTTCGGGAATCCAGACAGCATCGATATCCCAACGGATCTGATGCAACAGCGCTTCCGGAAGCCAGTCATACTGATGAAGGCTTTCGCGATAGTCGTAGGCAGTGCGTCCGGTGAGCCAACCGCAATGGCGACCCATCACTTCGTGAATGATGAGCTGACGCATGCTGGTGGTGTTTTCGTTGGCCACGTTGCGGAAAAATCGGGCCCCCTGTTCGGCGGCGGTCAGGGCACCGAGAGTCTGCTGGATGGGGTAGACGTCGTTGTCGACCGTCTTGGGCAGGCCGACCACGGTGAGTTCGTAGCCATTCTCGTGGAGATAGGCGGCGAGATCTGCGGCAGTGGTGTTGGTGTCGTCTCCGCCGATGGTATGGAGGATGTTGATGCCGTCAGCCGCGAGCCGGTCGGCGGCGACCTTCAGCGGGATCTCGCCGGGCTGGACGAGACCACGCTTCACGCAGTCGTCGACGTTGGTAAGTTTGACCCGGCTGTTGCCGATGGGGCTGCCACCGAAGTTGTAGAAAATTTCGTGGCGATCACGAACGGTCTGCGGGAATCGAAAGGAACGACCAGTCAGCAATCCCTGATAGCCGTTGAGATAGGCGACCAGCTCGGCTTCCGGAGCGAGAAAATTGTAGGCGTGGATGAGTCCGCCGATGGAGGCGGAGAGACAGGGGGCGATGCCGCCAGCGGTGAGAAATGCGATCTTCATGTTGGAAAGGAAAAACCTGTGGGTATTCGATGTTGTCAGGGTAGCAGGATTCGCGCCGGAGCCCCGGATCAGAAGCGCGAACCATGGCGACCGGCTCTGGGATTGTCAAGTGCCGGGCCTTGGGCGAAGGTTCCCTCTCCACGATTTTACATTTGCGGAACCGAGGCTTGCCCATACCCCTCTGCGGGTTCATCGGGAGCCGAGGCGATCCGTTTTTGCGAGTCGGTGATCACAACATTTTACGGAAACAACTCATGGCAGAACAAGCAGCTTTCTTTGCAGGATTGGACATCGGTGGAACGACGATCAAGTCGATCCTGGTGGACGACAGTGGCGACGCGGTCGGCGAGATGGTCGAGGTGCGGAGCAAGGTCAAAGATGGCTACGAAGCGACCTTTGCTCAATTGGAGCTGGCGATGGATGAGCTGGCCAAGGGGGCTGGTATCGAGCGTTCTGCCATCCGCGGTATCGGACTCGATGTGCCGGCACCGTCGAGCGATGGGGTGATCTGGGGGCGCGCAAATCTCGCCGAGGACTGGGTCGGGCGCGATATCCGCGATCGCTTTTCGGCCCGGGTCGGCGTGCCGGTTTTCATGACCAACGACGGGAATGCGGCGGCCCTCGGGGAGTATGCGGTGCGTCGCAAGCATATCGGCGGACTTCTGTTTGTCGCTCCCGGCACTGGTCTGGGTGGTGGGATGGTGCTGCCGGGTGGTCGCGCCTACGAAGGGGCCAACGGGCTCGCTCTCGAGGTGGGACACATCACGGTGCCTTTTCGGGAGGACGATGGCGATCTGCCGAAATGTTCCTGCGGGCTGTTGGGCTGTGTCGAAGCCTGGGTGTCACTGGTGGCGCTGCGTCGCCGACTTGGCTTCGAACTTGCCAAGGAGGAATGGTCCGAGCATTCGCTGGTGGTTGATGAATCGCCGTTGGAAGAAAAGGCGTTCAAGCTGCGTGACTATGCCTCTGAGGGAGATCCGCTGGCGTCCAAGATTTTTGAGCAACAGGGAATGATCCTTGGCTACGCGCTGGCAGATCTGGTTCGGGTGTTCGATCCCGGTCTGGTGGTGATCGGTGGGGGGCTGGCCGAGGCCTCGTTCCGCGACAAGTATCTCGACTGGGTGCTGGAGGGATTCGATTCCCGCGCTTGGCCGATGTATCGCCGCAGTCCGCTGGATCCGGAAAAGGCCACCACCCGATTCGAGTGGGCCACCGGAGGCGACTCCGCCGCCGCGCTGGGAATGGCGTTCACGGCTCGCGAAATGTTTCGCTGATCAGATTCCGAGCGCTTTTCTCAGGACCGGTTCGAAAGCATCCGCCTGTCGGACAAAGCCGAGATCGTTGGGGTGCGATCCATCGGTGGTGGCTTCGCCGTCATCGCCGAGCAGGGCTTCGCCTTCGAGGTAGTGCAGGTTTTTCACTCCGGAGGCGATGAGGGTGTCGTAGGCATGAATCAGTGCCGCGCGACTGGTTTCGTGACGTTTTCGAGCGGATTGCTTCACCCAAGCGTAGCCGTAGGTGCGATCTTCAACCAGGACGATGGGGGTATCGGGACGGGCTTCCCGGAGTTTGCGAACGAGAGGCTCGGCGCGTTCTCGCACTTCGGCCTCCACCATGTTGGGAAGGCAGTCAATCACGTAAACCGCAGGGTCGAGTTCGGCCAGCAAGGCACCGACTTCCGGTTCCATCTTGCCATTGCCGGAAAATCCCAGATTGATCACGGGACGATCGAGCCGCCGCCCGAGGATGGCGGGATGACACATGCCGGGGCGGGAGGCGCTGGCACCGTGGGTGATGGAGGTGCCGTAAAAGACGATGGGCTTTTCGGTGCGGGGCGTGATCGGCTGGACTTCGGCCCCGACGGGAAAACCAATTTCGAGTTTGTCGATGCCGTTATAGAGCGGCAGATAGGCCGTGTAGGCGCGAGATCCTGGATCGAGACCGTCCACCAGTTTGCCGTGTTGTTCCCGATTCTTTCCGTCCTTCCCGGCCGCTGGCCTGAATACGGAAACCCAACGCCAATTGTTTTCTGAATCGAGTCCGTAGAGGTCGACACCACTGACACCGGTGGCTGCCATGTTGGACATCTCCAGCCGATCCGTCCGCAGGGTGTATCGCAGGTGAATCGCCGATGCGTCCGTCTGGAATCGCGTCAACATTCCCGAGCTGTCTTGGCTGAGCCCCCAGACGGCATCCCGAACGATGCCTTTTGCCTTGGAGGGAAGCCGGGCATAGCGGCGCTCCATGTCCTCGACCGGCCACCCGCGTCCCTCGATGCCCCAGTCGTCCAGATTGAACCAGACGAGACCATCCTCACTGGCGACGGGAGGCTCCGCCGCCGAGGCGGAGAGCGAGGTTCGAATCGTTGAGGCAACGACCGCCGTGGTGGAAAGAGTGAGAAACTGACGTCGTGATTGCGGAACGGATGAGGACTGGGCCATGATCGTCTGGGGTACGTGATGGTTTCGTCTTTCTACTGTGAACGGGATCTGCCAAGCGTCGACCTCGTTTTTTCAGTTTCGGACGTGACAGGATTTGGAGAATTCGGCTATGATCTTAGCATGAAGCGTTCCGTATTGCCGCTCGGTTTCATCGTCACGATGCTGTGGTCATTCACCTGTTTCGATCATGGCCTGGCTCAGGCGGGCAGTGGACTGGGATCGGTGACGCTGGAGTCGATGGAACTGAAGCAGACCGATTTGGCCACCGCGCTGGAATTTTTGGCAGCCAAAGCTGAGGAAGCTGCACCGAGCGCGCCGCCGGCAAACTTTTTGCTGATCGATTCGGAGGGCACTCACGCCAAACGTGAAATTACGATGAAACTCAAAGGCGTGCCTTGGGCGACCGCTCTGAAATACGTTTGCGAACTGGCTCAGGTCACGGCTCGCGGTGATGGAGCGGTAATTTTGATCGGAACGAAAGAGGAAGTGGATCGCATGATCCTCCAACGCCAGAAGATCCAGACCGGAGTCGCCAGCGAAGCGGCTCAGTCCAGATTGGCTTCGATGGTGGTTGAGAGCGTGGCCTTCGATCAGGCGAGCTTGGAAGATGTCGCGGAATACGTCCGCCTGACGGCTCAGGCGTATCTGCAAAAGGAAAGTCGAGGTGGCGCGGCCGGCACGCTGAATGTCCTGATCAAAGAAAACCCCAAGGAAGCAATCGCTCCTCGGCGGGTGTCGATGAATCTAAAGAGCATCTCCATGTCGGAGTTGCTTCATTGCGCCACGGGCTTGGCGAATTGCCGATTTCGAATCGATGCCCGGGCCGTGGTCATCGGTGAGGCTGCCGATCTGGCCCGGCCTCCCGGTGGACCTCGTAAGCCCTCTGGGGCCATCTTTAATCAACTGGCGGCCAAGACGATCGACTCCATCGACATTCCCGCTGGATCTCAGGTGCCCGAGTTTCTCGAAGTCGTAAGATCTCTGGGCGGGGTGAACGGAATCAATATGAGCAAAGATGCCGTGGCGGCCTCGCGCTTGGCTATGCATCAAGTCACGGTTCTCGAACTCCTGCGCTACTACAACGAAATCAGTGGCACTGCCTACCGACTGGATCCCAATGCCTTTATCATCAGTGATGATCCCGATGTTCCGGTGAAACCGAAGCCTCCGGTGGCGCTTCAACCGCGGACTCCAGCAGGAACGGGGCCGGCTGGCCTTGGATTCGATCCCTGACGGAATGTGGATCGATCTCGGGAACTCTTGAGGAAACATTCTGCTTCCGCGATGAAAGCTCTCATGAATTCTTCGGGACGAAATCGCGCCATCGAATCACAAAGTCCTGCCCGCAGCTCTTCGTGATGATCGGGCTCCGAGAGGACGCGGATGATTTTGGTGACGGCGTCATCTTCATCGCGAAATTGGAGTTCCGGCAAATCGACAATCTCCGCCGGGCCACCCACATCGGGAACGAAGGGGATGCAGCCTGATCCCGCCAATTCTGCGACAGCGATTCCGAATGCCTCGGTCGGACGGGCGTGAAGTCCAAAATATGCGGTGGCCAGAAGTTGATCCCGGGCGGTGGCATCAAGAAATCCAGTCAGACGAATCCAGTCTCGGTTTTCCGCCACCAGAGCGTCAATTTCCTGACCGTATTTTGGATCGTCACAGGCGCCTGCAATGGCAAAGGTCACCGGGAAGCCGGCTTCTCGAACCCGAGATAGAATTCGAATCATGGACTCGATGCGCTTCTCGGGACAGATCCGACCGAGGCAGACAAACTCGTTCAGTTGGCGGGGGAGACGCTCCTTTTCGGTTCCCTTGGGCGATTGATACAGCACCGGAGGAAAGACGACCGGACAGTTGTTCATTCCCAGAAATTGCTCGAGAATCCCTCGAGTCCACGAGGAGTTCGCAAGGATGAGATCCCCTCGGGATTGGGGAGGGCGCGCGGAATCGCCGCGGAGTTGGTCACCGATGGCCAGATAGAGGCGTCGCAGCCAGTGATCGCGATGGCGGGGATTGCGATCTGCGTCAGGATCGAGTTCACGCCGAAGTGCTTCGTATCCGGTGTAGTCGCCGATCAGTTGAATGCCGGGGCGACCAAAATCGATCTGGTTGTAGGCGCTCACCAGAAGATCAAAACGGCGGCGAGCAATGCGTCGACATTGTCGCTGATACCACGCGTTCTGAAGGTGGACCAGATGGGCACTGTTTCGAATTCCCGGCAGACGACTGGCGGTCAACGAAATGAGCATCGCGGGATTCACCGAAGTGCCGTAGACCCGATTGTATCGTGCCCAGTCCATCTGCGTCGTGGTGAAGAATATGACCTTGGCGCCTTGATTCTGCAGCGCTTGAATCGTCCACATCGTCGTGGCTTCCGAACCACCAGATCCCATCCAGGGATGACAGACCAACACAGATTTTCCACTCAAGGGAGGGGTGGGGTGTTGCATCGGGTGGCGTGAATTTCGTTCGGAGGGAGGGTAGCCGTGCTTCCGGATTTCCGGGGCAAGCTCTCGACTTGCAGTATTGGTGAAAGCACGGGAAAGATGCCTTCGAGCCAAATGCCTGACAACGAGAAATATAACATATTCCATAATTTCTGGAATTCAAGCATACGACGAATTGTTTCCGATTTTTTGTTGCCGCTCATTTTGGGGGTTGTTTTTTCTCTCTGGCTCACCAGCGGCGATCGTGAGTTGGCCTTTCAGAAATCGGTTTTCGACTCCGAAAGCGGCGAATGGCTCATCGGCCAACGACCTTTCTGGCGATTTCTCTACGAGTTTGCTTCCCTCCCAGTACTGGCGGTTTGCACGGCGGCGATTGTGGTGTTGATGCTCAGCTTTCGGCGTCCAGCGGTTCGCGCCTGGAGGCGAGTGGCGTGGTATTCGTTGGCGATGCTCGTTTTGGGACCGGGGCTGATTGCCAATCTCTGGATGAAGGACAACTGGGGAAGGCCCCGGCCGAGAGAGATCAGCGAGTTTGGCGGTCGTTCGCTTTATGAACGAGTTTTCGAGTTGGATTTCGTAGGGGCCGGGAAGTCGTTTCCCTGTGGGCACGCCACGATGGGGTTCTATTTCCTCGGTGCCTACTTTCTCCTGCGCCGCCGCTTTCCCGGTTGGTCGCTGGTGGTGCTGGTGGCAGCTTTGCTCTGGGGCGGGTTAATCGGCTACACCCGAATGTTGCAAGGAGGGCACTTTGCCACCGATGTGGTTTGGGCGGCAGTGGTCATGTGGCTCTCCGGCGCCATTCTTTTTCGAGTTTTTCGATTGAACCGACAGGTTCTGGATCCGCCGAAATCTTCGGATGCCGGGACCGCGCAAAAGATTCCCTGGTGGGCCAAGGTGGGAGCTGCTGTCGCCGTGATCGCCGTTGTGATCGGGCTTTCTCTGGCGACTCCTTACCGCGCAGTTCGTCATCTGATCCCGGTAGAGAAAGCGGCGGACGTGGCCGAAATCAAAGGTTCGATCACCCTTTCTCTGGGTTCGATTGATATCGTTCCTGCCGAAGGTCTGACGATCGATGGGGAAGCCTGGGGACATGGCGTGCCCACCTCACAGATCGCCGAGCGTTGGGAGGAATCGACCGAAACCGATGGAATCTGGCGATTCAAATACTTCCAGCGAATCAGTGGGCGATTTACCGAGATCGCACAGGATTTGACCATTGGAATGCCTTGGGATCGCGTGGAGTTTTTAAAGCTGGATCTTGGGCCTGGAGAGACCCGGATGACCTTGCCGGTCGGGCCGGAACCGGTGAAGATCGAACTTTTCCTGAATGAAACCGAACTCATCATCACGATCGATCCTGAGGCGCGAGTGGTTTTTGATGCCACAGAATTTCCCGTCGAGGTGAAAGATGAAAGTCAGGGGCAGTTTTTGACTGAAGCATTGGCTCGAGACTGGACCGGATCAATCTACCAGTTTGCCGTCGCTGGAAACGATAGGGGGACGGTCATCATTCGAACGGTCGACAAAGAGCCTCCCGTGAGCCCACCTTGACGGCTTTGCCAAGTGAGCCGGCTATTTTGCATTGGCGCAGTCAGCAAGGTTGTGCGTTTCTTTTTCCATGGCCAACACCGACTCCGCCCGAACTCATTTGGGCAAACTCCTGCCCCGTGCGGGGAGTTTTTTACTCGTTGGCGGTCTGTTTTTGGGATTGTCCGGCGAGCTACTTCCCTTGGTTGCTGCGGAAAAGAAGCCGCCGCCTGATCCGGAATTGTTAAAGTGGACGGAAGAGATCACCCATCTGGCCCCGGGTGCCTACCGAGCGCTACGACCGGTGCGAATCGATTTTGGATTGAGTTGGAACAACGCCCTGAACGCCGGCGAACTCTCTGTCGAGGTCAATCAAGCCAAGGAGTCGGCGGCCAATCTGTGGATTGGTCATGCCGAGGGGCGCAGCAATGGACTGGCCCGAGCCCTTTGGCCATACGACGTGGAAGCCGATTCTCATATCGATCAGGCCACCTTACGTCCGCGTTTGTTTGAGCTGAGCGAGACAGAGCGCGACAAGACTTATCGCTATCGGCTCATGTTTGAACCGAGTGAGATCCAGACGCAAACGGTGACGCTTGCCGCCAAAGTCCCCGAGGGCGAAACGTCTCCCGATCCGATCACCAAGGAGAGAACCTATCGCTACCAGTTTGTGCAGGACGTGCTGTCCACTGCGCTCTACCTGCGCAGTCACGAACTCGCAACGGGTGACAGCATCAGACTAATCGTGTCGCCGTTCAATCGCCCCTACTATGCCGAGTTCTCCTCAATCGGTCGCGAGGAACGGAAAGTGAAAGGGGAGACCTACCAGACCATTCGTCTCGACGTGGACATTCGGAAGATCAACTTTGATCGAACCCTGCAGCACTATGACAAGATGAAGAAGGCGACGATCTGGCTGAGCGACGACGAGTTTCGCATGCCGGTGGAGGTCCACGCCGACATCTTTGTGGGTTTCGTCTCCGCCCGAGTCACTCGCCGGGAATGGCTGGACGAAAAGAAGTCATCCGTCAAAACGACACCCACCGTGACGCCCGATAAGGAGGAGAAAAAAGCGAAACCAGCTCCTGGAAAGGCGGGGGTTCTTCAGCGCCTGCTCGGTAAGGGTGGCAAGTGAGCGAGGCGGACCCAATAGGGTTGAGTCTCCGATCTAACAGGGTTTGACGGATTCGAAGGAATGGGCGACTTTGTTAACTAGTCTTAAGTTGTTCGATTTTTCCGTTTCTTGTCATGAAAGCATTCTCCAACATTCTGGCTGCCGGTCTTGTTTCTCTCCTAGGTGTTTTCGCGACTTCCAGCTGTGCGGTGCTGGTTATCGGTGCGGCGGTGGGGACGGCGGCTTATCTCGAAGGGGAGCTTGAATCCCATCTGACGACGGACATTTTCGGCGCCGTGGAGGCGACGAATCAGGCGGCAATCGACCTGGGGATCAAGCCAGTCAGCCGCACCGGAGATGCCTCGCAGGCGACCATGATCGCAACCGATTGGGAGGGGCGCAAGGTAACCATCAAATTGGAGCCGGCCGAGCTGAACACCAAGATCACCGAAATCAAAATCCGGGTGGGTGTCGGCGGCAATGAAGGAGCTTCCCGTCGCATCCTGAAACAGATCGAAAAACGGGTAGGCAACTGACGCCGTTCGTGTTGGGCTGGTTCAGGTCGGGCGTTCCAGGGCGACGTCGACCATGAGGTCATGGGCGATCGATTCCAGATCGGTCAACAGAGCATCCAGATCGGTCCCTGGCTGAGCCGTGAGGGTCGCTTGAGCCTTGAAGAGCATTTCTCCCGACATCGGTGCGCTTTCGCATTCGGTGGAGAGTTCTTCCACGTTCACTCCATGTTGGTTGAGAATCCGGGAAATCTCCCTGACGATGCCCGGTCGATCCTGACCGACGAGATCGAGTTTCAGGTGAAGCGGCGTTTGTGACTGTCGCTCGCCTCCGCCGCTGTCGTCCCGGGCGATGACCACCTGTAGCGAGTCACCAGCGAGTGATGCCAACGCGGTTCTCAGATCATCGGCCTCGGTTTCAGACATGGTCACGTGCAACATCCCGGCGAACTGTCCCCCCAGATGGGCCATGCGGCTTCGGGTCCAGTTGCCCCCGTATTCATTGATGACGCGGGATAGTGACTCCACCAGGCCGGGACGATCCGGACCGATGACGGTGATGACGAGGGAACTTGCCATGAAGAAAAGAGAGATCGGGGAAAACTAGAAGGAGGTTTCGATGGTCAGTGCGCGAGCCAGCAACTCGAGGTAGTCATCGCGGGGGATTTCACGGCATCCGAACTTCGAAAGATGGGGGGTGGTCCATTGGGTGTCGAGGAGACCGAAGCCGCGTTCGCGCAGATGTTCGACCAAGGCGACCAGTGCGATTTTAGAGGCGTCGGTTTCCCGGCTGAACATGGATTCCCCAAAGAAGACGCCATTGATCGAGACCCCATACAGCCCGCCGACCAACCTGCCTTCCCGCCAGGTTTCCACCGAATGGGCATAGCCGAGTTCGTGGAGCTTTTCGTAGCTCTTTCGAATGCGATCACTGATCCAAGTCGTGTCTCGGAGCGAACATCCTCGAATCACTTCGCCAAATGACGTGTCGAACCGAATCTCAAACGGGTTCTTCTTCAGGGTTTTGGCGAGACTCTTGGGTACATGGAATTCATCCAGTGGCAGGACGCCGCGTGGGTCTGGTGAAAACCAGCCGATCTCGCCCTGTTGATCCAGCGACATGGGAAAGAGCCCACCACGATAGGCGGCCAGCAAGAGAGCGGGACGGATGTGGCCTTCGGCAGTGAAAATGGGCTCGGACATTCAGGGCAACAATGAAACAGGATTCTACACGAATCACTCAAAAATCGTCGACAGCCTGTGGAATCAGGCAGAGGCGGTTGGCAGAGCTGCGTTGGTTTCGATCAACGGCTTTTTGAAGTAGCGGAAACACCAGATCACGAACCCCAAGGCTGGCAGAAAGGCGAGGATCATCATGACCATCGATCCGGGTGCGTCTTGCATCATCTTGATTGACCCCATGGATTGCTCGATGAGTGCTTCGTCCATCCCCATGGCAGCATAGAGATCATGGTAGTCGGCATAGAGCATCGTGAGAACACCCGAGGTCGCGAAGAGAATCATGGCTAACACGGCCAGAGCCCAGCCGATCATCATCCTTCGGTAGACGGTCCAGGCAATCAACAGGAACAAGAGTGAGGTTCCCAAAATGGCCAATTGGGCGCCGGTGCCGGTCAGCATTTTTCCAAATAGTGGAAACCAACCCATGATCAACGATGGCACATTTATGACGGCAATCGTGATCGCGCCGAATGCGATTCCCAAAACGGGAACAGGACAGCGATCCGTCCAGCGAGGTTTGGAGTCGCAAAACTCAAGGGTCACTCGGACGTCCCGGTGCCAATTCAGCCAGATCACCAGGCCCGGCAACATGATGCCGAAAACAGCGATCATTACGACGCCCACGATCATCATGATGGTGAACATACCTTCCATTCCCGCCATCGGTGGCGTGGAACCCGGCGAGGGAGGTCCGCCAGGGGCAGTCGCCATTGCTTGATTCATCTGAGCCATCATCTCTCTCTGCATTGGCCCCATGAAGACCAACATCCAAACGAGATAGACAAACCCGAGATAGAGCCAGGTGAAGGAAAGATACAGTGCCACTGGGCGGGCCCATCGACGAAGAAATATCGATCCGTAAGCGGTGACTAGAAAGAGCGCGGCAATGGAACCCATCAAGACTCCCGCCATCATCATCGACAGTCTCATGAAATCCATGTTGGCGGGGCCTGCTGACGATCCAGTGGCCCCAGAGGACACCGTCATGGCTCCGGCGATGAGATTGTCGGCCATGAGATAGAATGTGGCGAGCAGGCCCATCAGGCACCCAATCATCCCGAGGATGATACCGGAGGCAGTCAATCGGCCGCGGCGTGGCTCGTGGCCGCTGGGGAAATCGAAATTGAGGGAAGCGCTCATGGTTTGGTCGGGGTGAAGGATTTTTCGTAATCGACTTCTCCCGATTCATCGTGGAACCGGAAAGTGAGAGTGGGAGTGTCGTCGATCGATTCCGTTCTGACGGAAAGAAAGCCACCCTGCACTCGAAGGAACTGGTGATAGTCCTCCCTGAAATCGCTCTTCTGCCAGCCGCCGGCATGTTTTTCACTTGCCGGTCCGCAGGAGAATTCCTGAACGCCGGATTTCGGGTGAATCGAGTGATACTGCCAGTGCCGGTCGCCGCAGACGACGAAGGCGTCCTTCTGTTCCGAAAGGAATGCCCGAATCTCGTCGCCTTCGTGGGTAAATCCACGGTTGGCATGGTTGTCGTTCTTATTGTCTCGGTCCGGGCCGACGAGCGGGGTGGGGCTGATGAGAATGCGAAAAGTGGCATCGGACTCAGCGAAGGATTTCTTGAACCAGGCTTTCTGCTCGGCTCCCCAGATCGTTTTTTCCGGACCGTCGGGATCGGTATTCGGACTGCGGAAATCCCGTCCTTCGACCATCCAGACTTGGAGGTGTTTGCCCCAACGTCGGGTGCGAATGGTATTGTCGCCATTCATGGGAACCTGATGAGGAAACAAAGCGAGACCCTCAGCCCAGGTGAAGGTGCCCATGGACGGAGCCTTCATCGTCGACCAGCAATCGTTGGTCCAGGTGTCGTGATCGTCTTTGATGAAATAGCTGGCGACCTGC
Source organism: Verrucomicrobiia bacterium (assembly GCA_020440025.1). Taxonomy (GTDB): domain Bacteria; phylum Verrucomicrobiota; class Verrucomicrobiia; order Verrucomicrobiales; family DEV007; genus JAEUHH01. The sequence goes on along the minus strand of JAGROX010000099.1, from coordinate 8,539 downwards.
CGATGAAATCTGACATTGGTGGGCAGGCTGTAGGTTCGCTGCCAATGCCAGTTGGCAAGGTCACGAGTCTTGGCCTCGCGATCGTAGTAGACGATGTCTCCGGTGTGGACAAAGAAGCTCAGGTCCGGGATAGCCAGCATGGCGTCATAGATCAAATAGCCCTCGTCCGAATTGCGATCTCTGAAGGCTTGACCGGTGGAAACGGTGAAGACCACTGGCGTCGCGGCATCATCGGCCGCCGGAGCGGTCACAAAACTGCCCGACTGGGTGTCGCCAGCACCGGAGTCGTCGAGCGATCTGGATTCCACCTCGATCTCGTATCGAGTCGCTGGAGTCAACGTCTGGATAACATGCTGGCGGGTGAAATCCCATTCCGGCTCCACTGCCATCCAGGCAGTTTCCTGCCACATTTCCTGGCCGAAAGGACGGTAGCGGACGCGAGTCTCGCCGGCGATGCCCGGGACTGCATAGTCGATGTCGTCAGCCGATTTTCCCGGAGGAAAGGTGACTCCCGTCACTGCTGCCTTTGGTTTGCTTCCGCCCTCCTTGTATTGAATTTCAAAGAGGCCCGAGCCCGGAGGGTTGGGCGCCGAGTTTCTCGTCAGGCGAGTCCAGATGATGGCGCGATCCGCAGAGACTTCGCCGACCTTGAAGCCCGTGGCTTGGTGCGGGGCGGAGATCAGATTCAAGCCTTCTCCGAACAATAGAATGGTGGCAAGGACCGAGGATTGAAGAAATGAGGCAGTCATGGGAAGCGGGCGTTTTGCCAACCCATTGAAAGAAATTCCCTCGCCGAACGCGACGAAAATGTGTTGTCCCGAGCGAATACTTCGAACCCCGAATCATTCAAGGTAGCGCCACGCTGACCACAGATCCTTCAACGGGCATGTTGCACAACTCGGCGCTACACGACATGTAGGTCAGGGCCACGGAAACGGAGGTTGCCCCCGGGTTGATGCGAATCAGTCGATAGAGCGTGACCGGCCCCTCCGGATATACCGGAAGGGTCACCCCATATTGAGTAAAGTCGTGCGGCTCTTTGTCGGCGAGGACGGAACCGATTTGGATGACGTCACCTCCGTTGGCGGTCAGCAAAGTGGGGCGACCGGTTTCGTCGATTCCCTCGGGGGGCATGTCCTTGCTGTAAAGGTGGTAGCCTGCTTCGGTCGGCGTGTAGATGCCGCGAATCACGGTCCATTCGTCGTCGAGTCGAGCGGCGGAGACGGCCACTTTGACGCCTGCGGGTTCCTCAAACTGCTCGGAGGTGGGGCCGTAGGCGAGTCCGGCTAGTTGGTCGACCGATACGGACGGTTCAGGCAGTTTTGGCGCGCCGCAACCAGCCAACAGGGAAATGGTCGTGAATACCGAAAGGATGGAGAAACCGTGACGAAGAAAATTTGGCGCATTCATAGCGTGGTGAAGGGTTGCGCGAGAGGGGTGGTGACGCAAGGTTGGGCTTCCGCCTTTTTTGGCCACCCTCATGGAATACGTCCGCTTCAAGCACGCCCGATTTTCTGCCCGGTTCCCCGCCACGTTTCGCTATTCGCTCAGCCACTATTGGATGGCTGAGGACGAAAAGGAGTCGGGGCTGTGGCGGGTTGGCTTCACCAAGTTTGCCACCCGGATGCTGGGAGAACTGGTCGAAGCTCAGTATGACGTCAAAGAGGGCGATGCCGTCGGGTCTGGCAAACAGATTGGGTATGTCGAGGGATTCAAGGCGGCCAGCGATCTCTATTGTGTGATGGATGGCGACTTTGCAGGCGGGAATCCCGAATTGGAGATCGATGCCTGTATCGTGCGCAGTTCTCCCTACACCGATGGCTGGCTGTATGCGGTTCGCGGAAAGCCGGAGGCCGAGAGCGTCGATGCCGATGGTTACATCGCGCATCTCAATGCCATCATTGAAAAGATGCAGGAAGATCCGAAATACGCCGAGTGAGCGCATTTCGGACCCGCTGCAGAAAAGTCAGAGTCGCTTGATGGCGATGTTGCGGAACATCACCGGATCGTTGTGTCCGGCGAATCCGAAGAAACCCGAGGTGAGCTCTTTGCCCGGATGGGCCTTGTCGGCGAGATGCTCGGTGACCTTGGAGAGATCGGTATCGAGAATGACGGTACCGTTGAGTTCCACCTTAATGGTCGAGCCTTTCACGGTCACTTCCTGGTAGTTCCACTCACCGACCGGACGTAGATAGCCGCGGTGGGCGGCGACCATGCCATAGGCGCTGCCGTGATACTGACGAGTATCGAGTTTGGCATACTTCTCGGCGGTGTTGTCGAGGATCTGCAATTCACACATGCCGGTATAGGCGGGATCACCGTTGCCAGGGTAGCGAATGGCGAGACCGTTGTTGCCGCCCGCGGGGACTTTGAACTCGAGACGGGCCACGAAATCACCGTATTCGGCTTCGGTGTGGAGAGTTCCGCCCTTGCCGGCTTTGCATCGGATAGCGCCATCAACGATTTCATAGTTCTCGTTGGCCCCGGTCCAACCAGTCAGATCTTTTCCATTGAAGAGCGACTCAAAACCCGCGTCGTCGCCGCGTAGCATCGCGTTGGCTTCGTCTCCTGGAATTTCACGCAGGGCGAGATTCCGCCAGCGGATCTCGCCACCGTGAGTCTGGAGGTGAATCGGGGCAGAAGCGGGAAGAGGGACCGCTCGATCCCAGTAGTTTTCCATGATGGCCCCGTCGACCACCAGTTTGTCGTTCAACCACACCCAGGTGCGAGCACCGAGTTGACGAATGCGGAAGGCGTTCCACTCGCCAAAAGCTTTGTCTGCCAGGACCAGTGGATCCTTGCCGGCCGCACCGGCGCTGTTGTTCCAAAGACCACCCGAGCCCTTGTCACCGCCGATCTTGAACTTTTTCTCGTCGGTGTAATCCCAGATCTGCACCTGTGGGGTGCCGCGGAGATAGATGCCGCTGTCGGCGAGAGCCACGGTCTTGTATTCGATGTGAAATTCGATGTCGCCGTAGTCTTTGTCAGTCGTGGCATAGGGGCCATGGCCATCGTTGACCAGTTCTCCGTTCTCGATCGACCAGTGGGCCTTGAACTCCTCCTGTTGATCAGCGAGCGCCTTTTCCCGCTCTTTGGCAGTCTTGGCTTTGGCGGTGGTGTGGGGATTGTCACCGTGCCAGCCGGCGAGATCTTTGCCGTTGAAAATGGCGGTGAATCCTTCCGGCAGCGTCGGGTCGGCGAGCGCCGCCGTGGTCGTCAGGCTGGCGAGCGCAAAGAGAGCGAATGTTGGTTTTGGCATGATCGATGAGTTGATTGAGGGAATACGACTTCTCGTCGCGTAGGTTCAGTGATTGAAGACAAAGGCCGCCGAATTGACCAGCGACCAGAGGAGGTCCTCGATGGCGGCCTGGCGGGTGATGCCTTCGGTTTGGAAATAGGCGAGGGCGATTTTGGATTCATCCGCCTCCGGATGTCGCGCCAGGGTGGTGAGATAGAGATTCTCGACGATCTCCGAGTCGGTCGAGTCCGACTTGGCCAGTTCCGCGGCCCAGCCCCCGGCATTCGCCAACTTCGCTTGAAACTGATCCGAGTTCATCAGATGGAGGGCCTGCACCACGCTGCTGGATCGATCCCGTTCGCAGGGACAATCCGCGCTGGAGTCCGGACGTCCGAAGGCATCGAGGAAGTCGCTGCTCATCTTGTGATTCCACTGTTGGGTCGCACGCGAGCCTTTGGGGAGTCCTTGAAACTTCTCCGGCAGACCGGTGAGATCGACCACCGCATCCAACATGACCTCAGCCGGCAATCGTCGACGGTAGGCTCGCGAAAAATGCGTGGTGTCGGCCACGTTGGTCGGATTCGGCAGGGAACTCAGTTGGTAGACGCGGCTGTTGAGAATGGTGGAGAGCAGCTGTTTGAAATCGTAGCCGTTTCGGGCGAAATCAGCCGCCAACCAATCCAAAAGCGCAGCGTTGGTGGCCGGGTTCGATGCCCGGAAATCGTCGACCGGAGCCACGATGCCACGGCCAAAAAGCTCGCCCCAAACGCGATTGACCGCTGCCTTCGCAAACTGCGGATTATCCGGAGCGGTGATCCAATCGACCAGCAGGGTCCGGGGATCCGTTTCCGCCGGAATGTCGGCAAAGACGGGACCATCGGGCGGTTTTGGTGCCAGAACCGCCTCGGTCACGGGATGTTTCACCGTTCCGGAAACTCCCTGTTGGAACCACCAATACTCGGGCTCGCCTGAAATGGGGGCCGAAATGCCCTGACCTTTGCGTTTCATCGATCCGAAAAAGGCGGCCAGCGAATAGTAGTCGTCCTGACTCCACTTTTCCGACGGGTGATGATGGCACTTGGCACAGTCGAGTCGGACCCCGAGAAAGATCCGGCTCATGAACTCCGCCATGTCGGCAGGTTCCCGTTTGTCACGCCACAGGGCGACGGGACCGTATTCGTGACTCGAACCCTGGGCGGTCAACAGCTCGCGAACGAAGTCGCTCCACGGAACGTTCTCCCGGAACTGCTGGCGAATCCAGTCGTCGAGCAGATAGACCGGTTTCACTCCGACCCGCTGGGTGTTGGGCCGAAGCAAGTCACCCCACTTGGTTGACCAGTAGTCGGCATAGGTCGCGGCATGTTCGGCGGACAACAGTTCGTCAATGTAATTGGAACGTTTTTCGGGCGAGGTGTCAGCGAGGAAGGTGCGGACCCGCTCCGGGTCAGGCAGTCGACCGAGAACATCGAGTGTGGTTCGGCGAATGAATTCAGAGTCGCTGCAAAGCTCCGAGGGTAGAATGCCAAGGGTCTTCAGCCCTTCCCAGGCGTAGTGATCGATTTCGTTGTTTACCGGCAGCTCGGCGTAGGCGGCGTCGGGTTGCAATTGATCCGGAGGAATGGTGATGCTGGCGAGAGAAACCTGCTCCAGGTAGCGAGTCACGATGACGCCTTGTCCCGGAATACTGCCAGCGGTCACTCGACCGTTTTCCTCCACCGTGGCAAAGGCGGGTTCGGGCGATTTAAACTCACACAGAGCGGTGACATCCCGGGTGGAACCGTCGGTATAGTGGGCGGTGACCTTGAGAGATTTCGACTCGCCCTTCGCGTAGCGCTCCTCTGAGGGCGTCGCGATGATGTGATCCAGCAAAGGCTCCCCCGGTATCTCCCAAGGCATGCCCTGACGAATCCAACTCAACAGGGTTTGCTCGGCGGCTGAACCCTGTTTGATGGCTTCACCACCTTCATGATCGATCCGGTTGGTCGATTTGAGAATGAGGAGCGATTGCTCCGGAGCCGCCGGAAACACCCGGCGTCCTCGCGCGTTGTGGACGATTTCACGGTAATCGGCCGCGGGATCGTAGGAAAAAACGGTGAGGTGAAAGCCGTTCTGTCCCTCGGCTTTGGCATGGCAAGCCCCCGAGGCGCATCCGTGGCGGGTCAGAATGGGGAGCACGTCGTTGCGAAACGACAAGGTCGGCACATCATCGTTCTCAGCCCCGAAACCGGAGCTGGTGGCCAACAGAATTATGGCGAGGAGGGCGGCGGATTTCATCTATCGATCAATAATTTCTCGAGCCCTTTTACTTCATCGGCGGCCACGCGACGGCTTCGCCATTGGTCGAAATGACGTGGATTTCGTGAACGCCCTTGAGATTGGGGTTCACGTATTCCCAGACCACTTTTTTGTCGCGGGTGATTTCAAACACCTTGGCCATGTCAGCCGCTTTCTGGCCATAACTGCAAATGACCGTATTTCCGTTGGCGAGCCGCTGACCACCGCAGGGATCTGCGAAACGTCCGGCGACATCACTGTTTTCCACCAGCCAAGCGATCTTGCCTTCTGAGTCGAATTCCACGGTCTTGTTGCCGTGGGTGAGATTGACCAGCGTGTTGCCGTTCTCGAGGCGAATCGCGGTGAAAGGCCAGTTGTCGACCTTGGGCCCGCCGAGTTCGTCGAGTTTGGTCTGAAACGTCTTCACCACCTTGCCATCGGGCGCATATTCTTTCACCGCAAATGCCAGCAGATGAGGCACCAGGTAATTGCCATTGGCGAGTTTGCGCGCCATCCGGGTCTGCATGTGGTTGTTGGCGGTCTCCGGCTGCAGCGGCACCTCGACCGCGATTTTTCCGTCAGGAGAGACTTCCAGGAGTCGTGGTTTGGGGCCGCGCTCCACGATGAGGGTATTTCCATTGTCCAGCCGGACGGAGGTTCCCATTTCCTTGTTCACCGGGTCCAGAGAGTAGCGGAAAACCACTTCGCCTTCGCGGGTGTATTCGCGAACTTCCTGATGATGGGACACCAGCACGTTGCCATTGGGCAGCACGAATCCATCGCGGGAGCGTTCCGCCGTTTTCCAAATGACGCGGCTGTCCTCATCGAGAATGGCGGTCAGGCCACCCGTGACGAGGAAGGAGTGCTTGATGCCGGACTCTGAGCGCTGCTCTCCGAAGATCTGGCCGATTTCCTGAGCTTGGCAGAGGGAGCTGCCCCCGAGTAGAACGATGGCAGAAAGGAGCGTGAGGTCTTTGAGGAATTTCATATTCAGGGTGTCGCTTGAGCGAGAGGGCTTGCAGGAGTCAGTCGAATCGTGAGTTTGCCGTTTTCGTCCCATCCGAGGATATCGCCGCGAGTAGAACCGGCAAAAAATCGATGCGTCGCCGGGTCATAAACCAAGGAAGCCAATTCGGTATCTGCCGTATCCACCGCCTTCTCTTTGGCGCCGGTGGAGCGCTGCTCGCCTTCGTGTTCGTTGAGATCGGTGTAGACACGGGGTTGACCTCCTTCGTTGACGGAAATGATGCGATCAGTGTTGATGGCGGCGGCCTTTTCCTTGTCTTTTTCCTCGGACTTTTGCTTGGTCTTCGCGGGATCGCTGGTCCAAGTCAGCGCGGTGATGGGGCCCGTTCGAGTGCCGCCAAAACTGGAGATTTTCTTCCCGGTATCCAGTCGCCAGATCTTGATCTCCTCGTCGTCTCCTGCAGTTCCCAGTCGGTCGTTCTCGGGACTGAAGGCGGCGGCGAGGACGTAGCCGGTGTGGCCTTCCAGTTGTCTCATCAGTTTTCCGTCAGCCAGATTCCACACCTTCACATTCTTATCGGCGCTCGCCGTGGCGGCGAGTTTTCCGTCGGAACTGACGGCGATGGAGAAGATGGCGTCCCCGTGGGCTTTGGTGGTTCTGGTAATGGTCGCTTTGACGGGATCGATGGACAGCAGGCGACCGGAAACAGCATCCACTGAGTCGGCGGCATGCAAAGTTTTGGAGTCTGGAGAAAACGCCAACGCCGAGATGCGGCCTGAGAGTTCGGCGGTGATTTCGGAGCGCTTCTCTTGAGTGGCGGCGTCCCAAAAAGTGATGCGACGAAAGCTCCCCACGGCCAGTGTCTTGCCATCGGGAGACCAAGCCAGGCTTTGGATGGTGTCGGGTCCTGGCTCAAGCTTTCCGATCTCTGCCAGAGTGGCTGACGCGGCCTTGGCACTTTCATCGATTTGAATCGAGAACCACTCCAAGCGGTTGCCACGCCCGGCGACCAGCGACTTTCCGTCAGGTGATAGGGCGAGACCAAAGACAGGTTGATAGCTCTTCGGCAATGCCGTCAGGGTGACGGGCCCGTCGAGAGGTGTGGTCAGCAGTTTCTCCCAGAGGGCATCATCCCATGGCATGCCTTGGTCAATCCATGTTTCGAGTGCGATGATTTGGGAGGGCTCGAGCTGCCCCTTCGGCGGCATGTGAGGATCGGCATCGGGAAACAGGGTCTCGACCAGGAGACTGCCTCCGCTGTGTCCGGGCTTTGCCGATGGTCCTGAATCCCCCCCGGCAATGATGGCTTCCCGATTGGTCATCACGAGCCCGCCTTTGCGTTTGTCCTCGGTATGACAACGGAGGCAATTTCGCTGCAGCAGGGCCAACGGCTCCTCAGCGGCCCAGCCTGGGCTTCTGGCACCGAAGAAAATCGCCAATCCTGCGATGAGAACGCAGGGAAGCGAGGCTGGCTGAAAACCGTGAAAGATAGGGGGCTGAGGGCGGGGGAACACCACCCCGCACAGTGCCGAAAATACGCGCTGACTTCAAGGGCGCGAACGCGTCGCGCCCGAAGTGCCCGAGGGCTTAGCGCTCCTTGAATTCGCCAAACTTGCGGAACTTCTGGTAGCGATCTTCCAACAGCTCTGAGGTCTCCTTTTTCTCGAGCTCGATGAGGTGTTTTTGCACCGTTGATTTCAGGGCCCGACATGCGGCAACATGGTCGTGATGGGCACCACCGAGAGGTTCGCCGATGATTTCATCAATGATTCCCAGCCCTTCGAGGTGTTGAGCCGTGATTTTCATCGCTTCCGCCGCCTCTTTGGCGAAGGAGCGGTCCTTCCAGAGAATCGCGGCACAGCCTTCCGGACTGATCACTGAGTAGTAGGCGTTTTCCATCATCAGCACGCGGTCGGCCACGCCGATCCCGAGGGCTCCGCCGGAGCCACCCTCACCGAGGACAACGGCGATGACAGGAACTTTCAACAGCATCATTTCACGAAGGTTGTAGGCGATCGCTTCCGCGATGTTGCGTTCCTCCGCTCCGATTCCGGGATAGG